>NZ_JBLZNC010000002.1:0-541268 GCF_048553715.1 Sagittula sp. SSi028
AAACACGAAAGGAGGCCAAAACATTGACCGCGTCATAAGCCACGACGCATAACTGAGGGTGGGTCAAATCTCGGTGAAAATACCGGGTCAGTTCTCAGTGACAATCAACACCCGCGCGCCCTTTTCGAGATCCCAGACGAACCGGGCCTCCTTGTCGCGCACGAGACCGTTGAGGCCTCGACAGTGGATTTCCCGGAACCCACGCTTCAGGGTGGAAGTTCCTAAAACCTTCCAGGTTGCAGAACGAAGGCGGATGACGGAGCCGGGAGTGGGGTGCGCTGAGATCATAAACGGTCCGTATCTATAAGGCCGCCGTACATAACCTCGATCCGCCGACCGAAACCTATCGCACAGCGATTTCGTTAATTTCGCGCATGGGCGCCGTAATCGGGCCGCCCGACGTCCACGCTGCTCCGGCCATCCAAAGCCATTTTTTGCAGGTATTCAACCCGGTTAGAGAGGGAAAACGAACCGGCAGTTTTGATCGTTTCACCCCTCTTCTAAACCTGACATGCGGCCTTCGATTCCGGCCCGAAACCGTGAAACCATACAGCTTCGACTGACGGTTCCCCTCTGGTGATGTGAGACCGCGACGTCCTACACATCGCGCCTTGCCGCGCGGAACGGGCTGTCGGCGGCTGCGTTCTGCCGAGAATTCGGCATGTTGTTCCCGTCGGTTGTCGATGGTGACCCTTCTGCCGTATGAACGATGGCATATCTCGGGGGCTTTCCACGGACCCATCTGGCGGACCGGTCCCCGATATCTCTCGGAGAGCGGCGGATTTCGTTCCGCGATAATTCTTCCCCACCGATGCCTTAACTGCCAATGGCCAAATACCTACAAAGAGCGATTGCAGAGAACGTTTCGCACCATAAGATATTGAGATAGCATAGTTTCAATTTCAGCGCAGCTTAACTGCCGTGTTTAACCACATGAGCGCATTGCACTTCCTCTCGTAAGGCATCATTGCTGTGCATCTCCGAGAGAGGGTCGCCATGGACACTGCGCTTCCAATTTCTGTGCCTCTGCTCCCGAGGGAGACGGCTTCGTCCTTCTTGTCTCGTTTGGCCAGGGCGAACGGTGTGAACGCCCAAACGTTCGCGCTTGAACTCGACCTATCGTTCAAGGGCGTAATCGATGGCAGCATCCAAGACGTGAGAAGGCTGGCCGCTTTAGGATCCACGTCCATCGATCAACTGCGGGCCTGGTCTCCAATATACCTCGGGAACAGTCACCATAGTTTCAGGGGCGAAACATTTCACGCCAGCGCATTGCGTAGCCCGACCGTTCGGGGTTGCCCTAAGTGTCTGGAAGACTGTTTGGCCGGCCAGGATGGCATGCACCTACAAGGCCACTGGGCACTCACACACGTCACGATCTGCTTGGACCATGGGCACGCACTGGTTCCTCTATGGCGCGAGAACGCTATTTACCCTCGCATGGATGCGGCCGAACAATTTCGACTGCTTGAAGACGACATCTGCGCCGGCGTCCTGACCTCAAGCTTAAGGAGGATCACGCCCTTCGACCTATGGCTGGACAATCGGCTTGCCAATGGCGCGGGCGACAATTGGCTCGATGGATTTCCCCTCCATGCGGCCGCCAACTTCTGCCACCTGCTTGGCCACGCCCTTATGCGCCATTTCACTTCGGCACCGTCTCGTGTCGAAAAGGAAGACCGCTGGATGCAGTATGAGCTTGGCTTCGCTGTGGCATCGAAAGGCGAACAGGCTATTCGATCAGCACTGCAGGAACTTCAGGAACTGCCAGGCGGTCCTTCAGATGGCCCCAAGAAGATCTTTCCGCTGCTCTATGATCGCCTCGCCAGAGACTACGCCGGCACGCCAGATTACCAGGATTTCAGGCGCATCCTGCGAGAGCATCTACAGGAAACTTGGCCCTTGGGACCAGGCGATGACATCATGGGGGAACCGGTCTCGGAGCGACGATTGCACTCTATCAAGACGGCGTCTCGCGCTACGGGAATTGATGCGCGACGGTTACGCAAGATGCTCGAGAGCAGCCCCATCTTGTCGAAAGAGATGGCCTCCCGGCCAGATGCCTGGGCCGTCTTTGATGCCACGCTTGCGGAAGATTTCCTGAGTTCCGCAACCGAACTTGTCGACGCAAAAACCTTCCAGGAGACCATGGGCATTTCCAGGTCACAGTTTGACTTGCTCGTTGAAGATGGCGTCCTGGCGCCAGCAATCGATACGCCTGAGGTAAAAGCAGTCTGGGATCCGCGAGAAGGCAACACCTTGATCGAAAGGCTCTTGCGAGGGGCGATCTTGTTGCGCCAAGCCCAGCACAGTTGGTGTCACCTGTCCAAGTCCGCTGCAAGGTTGAAGATCCGTCAAGGTGCTTTGGTACGCGCTATTCTCGAAGGCCAGATTCGCCGTGTGGGCAACCATGCCGATTTCGACGGTTTCGCTGCCATCTATGTTGACCATGACGAAGTCGTGGCGCTGCTTTCGGACCAGGGTGCTTCGGCACTCACCATCGAGCGGTTCGCCAAATCCGTTGGAATTGGCAATCCAACAATACTGAAGCGCCTGATCACCGACGGGCATACTCCCTACACCGAGCTGAGGAACCCGCGGACACATACACTTCAGGCTTACATCGCCGAAACCGACGCCGCCGAATTTCACACGCGTTTCTTCACGCTCAGGACCATGTCGCTTCATTTCGGCATGTCGTGGCAACAGCTGTCGTCCAGACTTCGTGCCCGCGGAATCCAGCCCTTCTCACCGGAGGGTGCCGATTTCGGAAGCCTGTACCTTAGGTCGGAGGTCCCTGAAGACCTTTGAACGGGACAAGCCAAAACAACCTATGCGAAAGCAAAAATGGAGCGGAAATTCCGCTCCATTTTACTTTAATTATAACACCTTAGGCGCTAAGGGCCTCGGAAATTCATCGCCAACCGAGGGGTTGCGCACGCTCTTAAATTTTCTTTGCGCACGCTTCTCCTTTTTCTGGCTATTTCCCGCGCCTCAAATCACCCGCACTTGGAATGTCCGCAGGAGGAGCAGGTCATGCAGCCCTCGACCATCATCATGGTGAACTGGCCGCACGACGGGCAGGCTTTGCCGCGGGGGGCGTCGAGGCCTACGACTTTGGCAGTCGGATCGGCTTTCAGGCCCATGCCCTCCCCTTCGAGGAAGCCGGTGGCCACCAGATGCTGCTCAATCACGCCGCCGATGGCTGCAAGGATCGAAGGAATGTATTTCCCCTTCACCCATGCCCCGCCGCGCGGGTCAAACACCGCTTTCAGCTCTTCCACGACAAAGGACACATCACCGCCGCGACGGAACACCGCCGAGATCATCCGGGTCAGCGCCAACGTCCAGGCGTAGTGCTCCATGTTTTTGGAATTGATGAAGACCTCGAACGGACGGCGATGCCCACCAACGATAATATCGTTGATCGTCAGGTAGATGGCATGCTCGCTGTCGGGCCATTTCAGCTTGTAGGTGTTGCCTTCGAGGTGCTCGGGGCGGTCCAGCGGCTCGGCCATGTAGATCACGTCGCCATGGGGTGTCTGCGGCTCTGCGTCGTCGTTGGCGACCACGGCGGGCGCTTCTTTCTTCTCCTCGGAGACCGACAGAACCGAACCGGTCACATCGTTGGGACGGTAAGTGGTGCAGCCCTTGCAGCCGGTTTCATAGGCTTCGAGGTAGACCTCTTTGAACGCCTCGAAAGAGATGTCTTCGGGGCAGTTGATGGTCTTGGAAATCGAGCTGTCCACCCACTTCTGCGCTGCGGCCTGCATGCGCACGTGGTCCAGCGGCGCCAGCGTCTGCGCGTTCACGAAATACTCAGGCAGTTCCGCATCGGCGCCGAATTTCTCGCGGTACATCTGAACCGCGTAATCGACCACTTCCTCTTCGGTGCGGGTGCCGTCCTTTTGCAGAACCTTGCGTGTGTAGGCATAGGCAAAGACCGGTTCGATCCCCGAGGACACGTTGCCCGCATAAAGCGAAATGGTGCCGGTCGGCGCAATGGACGTGACAAGCGCGTTGCGGATGCCGTGGGTGCGCACCGCCTCGCGGACATCGTCATCCATCGCCATCATATTGCCAGAGGCGAGGTATTTCTCCGCATCGAACAGCGGGAACGGGCCTTTTTCTTTGGCCAGTTCCACCGACGCGAGATAAGAGGCGCGCGCGATCTGTTTCAGCCAGGCTTCGGCCACGCCAGCCGCTTCGACGGTGCCGTATTTCTGGCCACACATCAGCAGCGCGTCCGCCAGCCCCGTCACACCCAGACCGATGCGGCGCTTGTTGCGGGCCTCTTCGGCTTGTGCGGGCAGCGGGAATTTCGACACGTCGACCACGTTGTCCATCATGCGGACAGCCCGCGCCACCAGTTCGTTCAGTGCTTCCTGGTCCAGATCCGCGTCCGCCTCGAACGGGTTTTTCACCAGACGGGCAAGGTTGATGGACCCCAGCAGGCAGGCACCATAGGGCGGCAGCGGCTGTTCCCCACAGGGGTTGGTCGCCGCGATGGTTTCCACATAGTTGAGGTTGTTGGCCTTGTTGATGCGGTCGATAAAGATCACACCGGGCTCGGCGTAGTCGTAGGTCGCCTTCATGATGGTGTTCCACAGATCGCGCGCCTGCACGGTCTTGTAGACGACACCGTCGAACTTCAGCTCCCACGAACCGTCTGCCTTGACCGCTTCCATGAAGGGATCGGTGACCAGAACGGACAGGTTGAACATGCGCAGACGCGCACTGTCGGATTTGGCGGCAATGAACTGTTCCACATCAGGGTGGTCGCAGCGCATGGTCGCCATCATCGCACCACGGCGCGAGCCTGCGGACATAATCGTGCGGCACATGGCGTCCCAGACATCCATGAAGGACAGCGGGCCAGAGGCATCCGCCGCCACGCCCGCCACCGGTGCGCCCTTGGGGCGGATGGTCGAGAAATCATAGCCGATCCCCCCACCCTGCTGCATGGTCAACGCCGCCTCTTTGAGCATGTCAAAGATGCCGCCCATGCTGTCGGGCACGGTGCCCATGACGAAACAGTTGAACAGGGTCACGGTGCGGTCGGTGCCTGCGCCTGCGGTGATGCGGCCTGCGGGCAGGTATTTGAAATCCTCCAGCGCGTCGTAGAACTTCGCTTCCCATGTCTTGGGATCGGCTTCGGCCTGCGCCAGCGCGCGGGCGATTCGACGCCATGTGTCTTCTACGCTGGTGTCGATCGCCGTGCCATCGGCTTCTTTGAGACGATATTTCATGTCCCAGATCTGTTCAGCAATAGGCGCGGCAAAGCGGGTCATGGCAGGCGATTCCTCTTGGTCGATATAAGGCGTTGAGCAGGCGCTTTGGGTAGCCAATCCGCGCCCTCATTTGAAGCCCAAAATTGGCTGCCCTGACGTGAATTTTGACTACCACTTGAAGCAGCACAGCGTTTGACTACTATATACAGCCTCAGAGGGGAAATTCGTAGTGGCTGATTTGACACACTTGGTAAAGCTCTCGGCAGGCACCGAAAGCGTTGAAAGCCTGATGGCCTGGCAGTCGGGATTCGCCAAACGCTTCGCCGACGGGCGGCCGCGCCACCGCACCCGCATGTGGCCCAAGAAAGAGCCGCAGATCGTCGGCGGGGGATCTATCTACTGGGTGATCAAGGGGTTGATCCAGTGCCGTCAACGGGTTCTCGCGATGGAGGAGATGATCGCAGACGACGGCATTCGCCACTGTCTGTTGGTGCTGGATCCGCAAATCGTGCGCACCACCACCGCGCCCAAGCGTGCCTTTCAGGGCTGGCGCTACCTGTCGCCCGATGACGCCCCCAAGGATTTGCCCAAGGGCCGCGCCGCCGAAGAGCCCCTGCCCCCGGAACTGGCCGGTATGCTGGCGGAAATCGGTGTCATCTGAAACGCAAAAAGGCGGCCACGGAGGCCGCCTTTTCTTATCCATGCATTCTGAACGGCCTCAGAAGCCGGTCGCGCCCAGAAGCGAGGTGACACCATTGCGGTGAACATCAAGGCTGCTGCTTGCGACCGAATTGGCCGGAACGCGTTTGCGCTGCGCATCGCCGAGCAAAATGGTCGCCCCAAGCGACAGACGGTCGCCATCGGCAAAGGCAAAATCGGAATTGCCGGTGGCATTCGCATATTCACCGCTGAACATGACACCCTGCCCGCCCAGATCGGCGGTGTAGGACAGGCCCAGAGACGCCACATTGGCAGAGCCCGTGGTTCCATCGACGCTCATCGACTGGTAGCTGGCAAAAGTGCCAAAGCCGTTGTCCATCAGCACAGACCCACCAATTGTGGTCGAATGCACATCGGAATCAGCACCGGCACCATCGGGGCGCGACCGCACGTGCGAGCCCCAGAGGCTGAACATATGCGACAGATCCGCCTGCACCGTCAGACCGACGTCATTCATCGTTCCGGCGTTCTCCAGATCGGTTTCGCCAAAGAACAGACCGCCTGTGATGCCGTTGCCGGTCACCTTGCCTTCCAGACCGTAGCTGAGCGCGTCGATCTCGAAATCGTCGTTGAACTCAATCTGGTCCTTGGCAAGGTAAATGCCGCCGCCAAAGCTGTTCGTGAACCAGTAGGTCGGTGTGACATCCACGCCAAAATGCGTCGCGTCATCGCCATCATCGGACAGCTGGTTCACGCCCAACGCCAGATCCAGCTCCAGATTGCCAGACCGCATCCCGTGCTCAAGATCCAGCGACACACCGCTGGCGTCTTCGTCCTGCAGGGACACTTGGCCAAAACCCAGACCGATGGCGGTGCTTTGATAAGACTCTTGCGCCAAGACCGGCGCGGCCAGAAACAGGCCGCCCGCGGCGGCCAAAACCAGTTTGCTCATAATTTGCCTCAATATTTTTTTGATTGGTTTCTGTGGTTTGGTAGCCTGCCGTAGGTCGATCCGACAAGTGTTAAAGATGCCAGAAGCAGATATTTTTGGTTGACCAAGCCACCACATAGAGTCCCGCGCCAACTCCCGACCACTGCATGTAGCACCCCCACCCCTATCTGCATGCGCGCACAGGGGGCGCTGCACAATCCGCCCTTCCATCCGGCGCATCATTCGCTACCTTCTGCCCCAAGCAACAGGAGCGATCATGACCGACACTTATACCCCCCCTAAAGTCTGGACCTGGGACGCGCCCTCGGGCGGCGCTTGGGCCAACCTGAACCGCCCCATCGCAGGCGCCACCCATGACAAGGACCTGCCCAAAGGCGACCACCCCTTCCAGCTGTATTCCATGGGCACGCCCAACGGCCAAAAGGTCACCATCTTGTTCGAAGAGCTGCTGGCCGCCGGGCATGCCGCCGAATATGACGCATGGCTGATCAAGATCGGAGATGGCGACCAGTTCGGATCGGGCTTTGTCGAGGCGAACCCCAACTCGAAAATTCCGGCACTGTGGGATCACAGCGGTGATGCCCCCGTGCGCGTCTTCGAATCCGCAGCGATCCTGATGCATCTAGCAGAGAAATTCGACGCCTTCCTTGGACCGCGCGAACAGCGCGCCGAAATGCTGTCGTGGCTGTTCTGGCAGATGGGCAGCGCGCCCTACCTTGGCGGCGGCTTTGGTCACTTCTACGCCTACGCGCCCGAGAAATATGAATACCCCATCAACCGCTTCACCATGGAGGTCAAACGACAGATGGATGTTCTCGACCGTCATCTGGCCAGCAACCAGTTCATGGTGGGCGACCATTACACCATTGCCGATATGGCGATCTGGCCGTGGTACGGGCGCACCGTCCATGGCGAGGCTTATGACGCGGGCGAATTCCTCGACGTGGGCATCTACAAAAACCTCAAACGCTGGGCGGACGAGATCCTTGACCGCACCCCTGTGCAGCGTGGCCGGATCGTCAACCGCTCGGGCGAGGGCCTGCTGGAAAACCGCCACAGCGCGGCAGATATTGACGCCGTGCTCAAGGGCTAAGCGTTTCGCTCCCGTAGGGCGGGGCTGTGCCCCGCCCGTCTGGGGCACACCAGCGGCCTTTCCAAGACATATCGGCCCGCTAGATCACCGGCTATGAGCACCGATGACAGCCGCCCCGTTCCCCAGTCCCGCCTTGCCCGCGCCGCAGGTCTCGGGCGCCTGACCACGGCCACGCTGGCCAATGCAGCCGTGACCGCCTCTGGCCAACTGATACGCGGACAGCGCCCCGACGCGCGCAGCAGCTTTGTCACCCCCGCCAACATCACCCGCCTGACCCGCGAGCTGTCGCGCATGCGCGGTGCCGCTATGAAGCTTGGGCAGTTGATGTCCATGGAAAGCGCCGACATGCTACCGCCCGAACTGGCACAAATCATGGCGCGCCTTCGGGCCGAGGCCGCGCCAATGCCGCCCGCCCAGCTTAAACAGCGGCTTGTTGAAAGCTACGGGTCAGACTTTCGCGCCCGCTTCACCTCCTTTGATCCACGCCCCATCGCCGCGGCCTCCATCGGGCAGGTGCATCGCGCCACCGCGCGCGACGGGCGGAAACTGGCGCTGAAAATCCAGTACCCCGGCATCCGCCAATCCATCGACTCCGACATCGCGAACCTTGGCAGCCTGCTGCGGCTGTCGCGCTTGCTGCCTGCTGACGTCGATCTGGACCGGCTGCTTGGTGACGCACGGGACCAGCTTCATGCAGAGGCGGACTATCTCCTTGAGGCGCGCAATCTGCGCCAAGCCTCGACCCTTCTGGACGGCACCCCCGACTTCATCGTGCCCACCCCGCACGAGGATCTGTCCACCCCGCATATTCTGGCCATGGGTTTCATCGACAGCCATCCGCTGGAGGAAACCGCCCTGCCCGATCAAGCCAGCCGCGATCTGGCCATGACACGTCTGTTCGATCTGTTCCTGCGCGAGCTGTTTGACTGGGGCGTGGTACAAACCGACCCCAACCTCGCCAATTATCGCATCGATCCCGCAGGGCGTCTGGTGTTGCTCGATTACGGCGCGGCGCGCGATTACGCCACGGACAGGATCGTGCAAATGCGCCAGTTGCTACGCGCCACCATCACAGGCGACGGCTTTGCCGAGGCCATGGCGGACAACGGATATACCGCCCCCGACACAACGGACGCCCAATGGGATAGCCTGCATCAGATTGCCGGATTGGTGAAAGACGCGCTGTCCACCGATGCCGATTTCAACTTCGCGGACACCCGCGCGCTGGAGCAGGCGCGCCGCCTCGGGCAGCGCTTGACGCTGGAACAGGGCTACAGCCGCCTGCCCCCGACCGACGTTTTGCTACTACAGCGCAAGCTCGCCGGTCTGGTGCTGATGGCCACACGGCTTGGGGCACAGGTGCCCCTTGGCCGCTTGGTCAAACCCTATCTGTGATCACTCGACGCCCAGTTTTTCGCACAGGGCGCGCAGGGTGTTGCGCTCCTGTGTGTCCACCCGCGCCTTGCGCGATCTGAACAGCGTGGCCTGCGACCGCAGCACCGGCTCTTCGCCCAGCACCTTGAGGTGATTGGCGCGCAGGGTCTCTCCGGACGAGGTGATATCGGCCACGGCCTCGGCGGTCAGGTTCTTGACCGTGCCCTCGGTCGCGCCCTGACTGTCGATCAACTGGTAGTCGGCCACACCGCCGTCATGCAGGTACTGACGCACCAGACGGTGGTATTTGGTGGCAATCCGCATCCGGAACCCGTGACGCGCCCGAAAGGCAGAGGCCGCCGCATCCAGATCGTCCAGCGTGTCCACATCCACCCAACAGGCAGGCACGGCAATGATCAGATCCGCATGGCCAAAGCCAAGCTCGGCCAGCGGTTCGACCTTCTGGTCCCATTGCACCAGTTTTTCCTGCACCAGATCGATACCGGTCACGCCCAGATGGATCCGGCCCGCGGACAGTTCCCGCGGGATTTCCCCGGCGGACAACAGCACCAGTTCGACACCATCGATGCCTTCGACCGCGCCCGCATATTCCCGTTCCGATCCGGTACGCATCAGCGACACGCCGCGCGCGCCGAACCAGTCGAACGTCTTTTCCATCAACCGCCCCTTGGACGGCACACCCAGTTTGATGGTCATGCGCGGTCCTCCAGACGACAAATCAGATCGGGACGGATGACACCGCCCACCGCAGGGATCTCGCGCCCCTGCCCCAGCCGCGCCACCAGCGCGTCATAGCGCCCGCCCATGGCCACCGGCCCCAGATCAGGTTGACGCTCGGGCACAAAGCCAAAGACGAAACCGTCGTAATATTCCATAGAGGTGCGGCCATAGCTGCCCTCGAAGGCGAGCGCATCCACATCCACCCCCTTGGCGGACAAGGCATCACAGCGGGCGCTGAACCGTTCCAGCGCGGGCACAATCGCGGGCAGATCGACCGAGATATCGCGCAGCTGTTCCAGCGCAAAAGGCGCGGTTTCCCGCACGTTCAGAATGGAATCCAGCAAGGCCACCTGATCGGCGGACAAAGGGGCCGCCGCCGCGTCATCGCGCAGCGCCGTGATACGCGCGGTGATTTCCGCCCCGCTGCGCAGACCGATCATCGGCACATCGTCGGACAAAGGCGCGTCAGAGGCCAGCAGCGCCTTGCGCGCAGCCGATGGCTTGCCCTTGCCGGAAAACCGATCCAGCAAAGCGCGGAACCGGCGGGGACGCCAGATGTGCCGCATCAAGGCCGCCTTGCGCGCGTCCGTGGTGTCCAGCCCGGCCACAGCCGCCGACAGGATGCCGATGTCTCCGGTCACGGGGGCAACGGGCAGCCCCTGCAACTGGCCTGCCAGCGTCACGAAGGCTTCGGCATCTGCCTCGGCCCGATCCTCGCCGAAAATCTCGTAGCCCACCTGCCAATATTCGCTGGCGCGGCTGTCGTCCTCTTCCTGACGGCGAAACACCATGCCCGCATAGGCATAGCGCGCCGGATCGGCCCCGACGGTCATATGCATCTGCACCACCGGCACGGTGAAATCCGGACGCAACATCAGCTCGCCCCGGCTGGGGTCCTGCACCGTATAGGCACGGGTGCGGATGTCTTCGCCATACAGATCCAGCAGGGTTTCCGCCGGTTGCAGGATCTCGCAATCCAGACGCACCGCCCCTGCGGCGATGAACCCTGACAGCATCTCTTCCGCCTTCAGGCGGGCATCGGCGAGCTGTTTCATGTCTCACCTTCATACAGCGACAAGATCTCGCGCACTTTGGCCACCAAAGCGTCGCGCGGCACCTCGTATTGGCTGGGGCGGTCTTTCCATTCGTCCAGCGTGGCGTTCTCTGCCAGCTTCGCGCCAAGGATCAGATCCTTGATCTGGATGACCCCACGGTCCTTTTCATCGCCGCCTTCGATGACAGCCACGGGCGAGAGACGTTTGTCCGCGTATTTCAGCTGGTTGCCAAAGTTCTTGGGGTTGCCAAGGTAGACCTCGGCGCGGATGCCCGCCTGCCGCAGCTCCGCCACCATGGCCTGATAATCGGCCATGCGCGCCTTATCCATAACGGTGACAATCACCGGTCCCTGCTCGGTGCCGCCAATGCGGCCCTTTTCACGCAAGGCCGCCAACAGACGGTCTACACCGATCGACACGCCGGTGGCAGGCACCACCTGCCCGGTGAAACGTTTGACCAGATCGTCATAGCGACCACCGCCCGCCACCGATCCAAACTGCCGCTTGCGTCCCTTTTCGTCGAGGATCTCAAAGGTCAGTTCCGCCTCGAACACCGGACCTGTGTAATAGCCAAGGCCACGCACCACCGACGGGTCGACGACGATGCGGTCGGGGCCATAGCCCTGCGCGGCCAACAGTGATGCGATCTCTTCAAGCTCGGCCACGCCTTCGGCACCAACCGCGCTGTCGCCGACCGCCGCGCGCAGATTGGCCAGCGTTTCCTCGTTCGTGGTGCCCTTGGAGGTCAGGAAAGCCACGACCGGCTCGGCCTGCGCATCGGCCAAACCAACCCCGTCGATATAAGCGCCAGAGGCATCCAGACGCCCCTTGCCCAGCAATTCGCGCACGCCCGCTTCGCCCACCTTGTCGAATTTGTCGATGGTGCGCAGAACATCCGCCGATTGCGCCTCGTCGCTGACGCCCATCGCCTCGAGCACGCCATTGAGCACTTTGCGGTTGTTCACACGCACCACGTAATCGCCACGCGGAATGCCCAAAACTTCGAGACAATCCGACAGCATGGCGCAGATTTCCGCATCCGCCGCCACGCTTGCCGCGCCCACGGTGTCCGCGTCACATTGATAGAACTGGCGATAGCGCCCCGGCCCCGGCTTCTCGTTGCGCCAGACCGGCCCCATGGCAAAGCGCCGATAGGGCAAGGGCAGATCGTTGCGGTGCTGGGCGTAGACCCGCGCCAAAGGCGCCGTCAGATCATAGCGCAGCGCCATCCAGTTGTCGTCATCGTCCTGCCAGGCAAAGACGCCTTCGTTCGGGCGGTCCACATCGGGCAGGAATTTCCCCAGCGCCTCGACCGTTTCCACGCCAGAGGATTCCAGCGCCTCGAAGCCGTAGCGATGATAGACCCCGGCGATGGCGCGCAGCATCTCTGTGCGCTCTGTCACCTCTGTTCCGAAATAGTCGCGGAACCCCTTGGGCGTCTGCGCCTTGGGGCGGGGGGATTTCTTCACTTTGGCCATGGGTCACCCGGCAGTTGGTTTGTCGCGCATCCTCTACCGGCTCCGGCGCAAGGGGGCAAGCAAGCCGACCGACGCGGCCCTTGCGGTGTGGCATTGTCCTGCATAGACAGTCCGCACCACCGCGAAAGGCTTATCCCATGTCCGACACCACGCAGGCGCTTGAAGAGCGGATCGCGCATTTGCAGCACACCGTGGACGAGCTGTCCGATATCGTGGCCCGTCAGGATCATGAGTTGCTGACGCTCGCGCGCAAGGTCGAGGTGCTGATCCGGCGCGAGGCTGAACGCCAAGCCGATGATCCCGGCTCGGCCATCTTTACCGGCGACCGCCCGCCCCATTACTGACACCCGTCCGGCGGCCACGAAAAAAGGCGCCCCAAAGGGACGCCCTACGTTCGCTCGGCACCCAATGGCGCCCGTCGCGACGAATCATTCGTCGTCGTCGACCAGATCGGGATCATCCTTGGGCATATCGAATTCCAGACCGTGGGCGGCACGGATCTTATCCTCGATCTCCAGCGCCACGCGCTTGTTTTCCCGCAGATAGGTCTTGGCGTTCTCGCGGCCCTGACCGATGCGCTCGTCCCCGTAGGAGTACCACGCGCCGGATTTGTCCACGACACCGGCCTTCACGCCCAGATCCAGCAGCTCGCCCATTTTCGAGATGCCTTCGCCATACATGATGTCGAATTCCACCTGCTTGAACGGCGGCGAGACCTTGTTCTTGACGACCTTGACGCGGGTCTGGTTGCCCACCACTTCGTCGCGGTCCTTGATTGCGCCGATGCGGCGAATGTCGAGACGGACGGACGAGTAGAATTTTAGCGCGTTACCGCCGGTCGTGGTCTCGGGAGAGCCGAACATCACGCCGATTTTCATCCGGATCTGGTTGATGAAAATCACCATGCAGTTGGACCGCGCGATGGAGCCTGTCAGCTTGCGCATCGCCTGGCTCATCAGGCGGGCCTGCACGCCCACATTGCTGTCGCCCATGTCGCCCTCAAGCTCGGACTTGGGTGTCAGCGCAGCAACGGAGTCGACAATCACCATGCTAACCGCGCCGGAACGCACCAGCGTATCGGTGATTTCCAACGCCTGTTCGCCGGTGTCGGGCTGCGAGATCAAAAGCTCGTCCAGATCGACGCCCAGCTTTTTGGCATACTGCGGGTCCAGCGCGTGTTCCGCGTCGACAAAGGCGCAGACGCCGCCCTTTTTCTGCTCTTCAGCCACGCAATGCAGCGTCAAAGTCGTCTTACCCGAGGATTCAGGGCCGTAGATTTCGATGATCCGCCCCTTGGGCAAACCGCCGATTCCCAAGGCGATGTCGAGGCCCAGAGAGCCGGTCGAGGTCGCCTCGATATCGCGGATGGCGTTTTCGCCGCCCAGCTTCATGATGGACCCCTTGCCGAACTGACGTTCGATCTGGGCCAGCGCGCTGTCGAGCGCCTTTTGCTTGTCAGCGTTTTTCTTGTTGTCCATGCTCAGAAGATCTGCCGTTGCCATTGCGGTTGGCTCCTTATTTCATACGGACGAAAGAGCGGCAATCGCTGCTTTTGTTCGCATCTTGTTCTCACGCAAGATGAGTACAAATTAAGAACATTTCAAGTAAAATCTTTCCTTCCCGATCCTTGCATCGGATGGTTAAAAGAAGATTGAGAAATTGCAGGGGTTTGTAAGCGATGTTGGTATTCTGGAAACAGCGGCTGGTGATGCTGGCCGTGCCCAAAACCGGAACATCCGCCTATGCAGTCGCGCTTGCCGATCAGGCCTCGATGGTGGTCAATGACCCGCCGGAGCTGAAACACGCCCCTGTCTATCGCTACAACCGCTTCTTTCGGCCCATGTTCGAAAAGGTCGGGGGCGAAGATCTGGAGCTGCTCGCGGTGATCCGCGAACCTGTGTCGTGGCTGGGGTCATGGTACCGCTACCGCCAGCGTGGATTTCTGGAAGGCAAGCGCACCTCCACTCGCGGCATGAGCTTTGACGCCTTCTGCCGTGCCTATGCCAGCGATGACCGCCCGCCCTTTGCCAATGTGGGCAGTCAGGCCAAATTCGTCGAACCCCGCCCCAACGGGGTGTCTGTCAGCCACCTGTTCAAATACGAAAACCAAGCGGGGTTGCTGGCGTTTCTGGAACAGCGGTTGGGCTGTACGATCGACCTGCCGCGCGAAAACGTCTCGCCGCATCGTGGCGATCTGGAGCTGTCTGCAGACACCCGCGCCCTGTTGCACGATTACTGCGCCGAAGATTTCGCCACGTGGGAGCGCGCGCGGTAGCCTCAGGACAGCTGACGGTTCACCGTTTCAGTCAGTTCAGCCAGCGAGAACGGTTTGGGAAGAAATACCGAATTCGGGATTTCCTCGGACCCTTCGCCGAAAGCATCCTCCGCATAGCCTGACACAAACACCACGCGGGTGTCGGGGCGGTCTTCGCGCGCTTTGCGCACCCACGAAGGCCCATCCATCCCCGGCATGACCACATCGGTCACAAACAGATCCACGTCGAGCGCGCGATCCTCCAGCGTTTCCAGCGCCGTCTCGGCGGTATCGGCCTCGATCACTGTATAGCCGCGCAGCCGCAGGGCGCGGGCCGCAAAGGCGCGTACGGGGGCCTCGTCCTCGACCAACAACACCACACCACCGCTTTTTTGCAACAGATCCTGCGGGTCCTGGGACTTGGCGATCTGCACCGCGGATTCTGCCGGAGCCTCGTAGGCCGGCAGCAGCAGCGTGAAACAGGTCCCCTGCCCCATCACACTGTCGACAAAGATAAAACCGCCGGTCTGTTTGACGATGCCGTAAACCGTCGACAGCCCAAGGCCCGTCCCCTCGCCGGGGCGTTTGGTGGTGAAAAACGGCTCGAACACCTTTTGCAGCTTGTCTGCGGGGATGCCGGTCCCCTCATCAACCACCCGCACGGACACATAGGTGCCCGGTGCGACAATGGCGCGATCCCGTTTCATCGCCTCACGCAGAACGCGCCGCTCGGTCTCGACCACGATCTCGCCACCGTCGGGCATGGCGTCGCGCGCATTCACCACAAGGTTCATCAGAACCTGTTCCAACTGGCGCCGGTCCCCGCGCACCGCAGGCAACACCGGATCATGGCGCAGGGTCAAACGCACACGTTCGCCCACCAGCCGGTTCAGCAGATGCGTCAGTTCCGACAGGGTGTCGCGCAAATCCAGCGTCTCGGGCTGCAAAGTCTGCTTGCGCGAGAACGCCAGAAGCTGTCCGACCAGCGAGGCCGCACGGTTGGCGTTCTGGTTGATCTGGACCAGATCCGCATATTCCGGATCGCCTTGGTCGTGCCGCAACAACAGCAGATCGCAATGGCCGGAAATGGCCGTCAGCAGGTTGTTGAAATCATGCGCCACGCCGCCCGCCAATTGGCCGATGGCCTGCATCTTCTGGCTTTGGACAAATTGCGCCTCCAGCGTCTTCAGCTCGGTCGCGTCGTTGAGCACGGCAATCAGGTGGGTCTGCCCCCCCTCTTGTGTCCGCTTCAGCGTCACCTGCACAAAGACCTCGCTGTCAGGCCGGGTCAGGCGCAAAAACTCCGACCGGTGCAGCCCGCGCCCCTCGGCGGCCTCTTGCAGCCAGTCCTGTAAAGGGCGGCCCAGCCCCTCCATATGCTCTGCGATATGACCGTTCTGCCCTGTCGGCAGGTCCAGAAGACGACGCGCTTCGGGATTGGCGTTCAGGATCTGCCCCTCTGGCGTGACCTTGAGCAAGGGCACCGGCAGACCGTCAAAGGATTCCGTCGCCTCGGGCTTGGCCGGAGGCTCTTCGATCAGGGACAGCATCACCTCTTGTCGGCCAGCTCCCAGATCAGAGGCCTGCACTAAAACCTTGCGCAGGCTTTCGCCCGTTGTGGTCAGCCGATGGACGCTGCCGGGGCGTAACGGCAGATCGTCGATGATCTCATCAAGCTTGCGCACGGGGCGTCCCAACAACGCGCGCGCCTGTGCGTTCATATATATGATGGCTCCGTTGCGTTCGACCGACACAACCGCCTGATCCACCACCGTCTGCAATCCCGCGCCGGGCCGTGTCTCGAGACGCCACACCACAACGCCGCCATCCACAGCGCGGGCAAAGACGCGAAAGCCTTCGGCATGGCTGGTAATATCCTCGCAGGCCGCGCCCTCATGCACGGCCCTGTGCTGAATGCGGTACAACACCCCCTCGGCCGAGGCGAAGACATCGCCCAGAACCTCGGCCAGACGTGCCCCCATCATGGGAGAGAACCGTTCCCGCGCCATGGCATTGGCCGCCAGAATGCACCCCTCGGGGTCACAGATAAAACTGAACGCAGGTTCCGGTTCGATCAGTTCGGCAAATTGTGCCACCCGCGCACTGGTGCGGCGGGTCACCATGACTTCGCCTGCCAGCCAGAACAGGGCTGCGGCCCCCAATGCACCGGTGGCCGCCAATGCCGTGATCTCGGCCATGCGGCTGTCCACCACTTGCGCTGCCAGAAAACACCCCGCCGCCCCCGCCACCAGCGCGCAGACACCAAAAACCGAAGACAGCCGTGTTTGCGGTTTCCAATCTAGCACAGCGATGTCACGCACGGGGCCCTCACTCTTGCGACTTACCGCGGCATCGAACCGTAACTTGGTTAAGACCCCGTTAATGGACCCGAAGCCAGACCGGCTCGGATCAAGGATCACCTCATGCGTGACAACAAATCAACCCTGAGGTTTGACCACACAGGCGACAAAGAACCCGTCGCCCCCGTCCGCCGGCAGGAACCGGCGCTGGGTTGCCGCGCGCCAGTCGGGGTGATCCGTCAGGAATTGCGCAAGCCGGTCCTCGTTTTCACAGCGCAGCACAGAACAGGTGGCAAAGGCCAGACAGCCCCCCGGTGCGACGTACCCGGCGCAGGTGTTCAGGATCTCGCTCTGGATACGGTTCAGCTCTGACAGGCGCTGCGGGGTCAGCAGCCACTTGCCCTCTGGAGCGCGCCGCCATGCCCCGCTGCCAGAACACGGCACATCCGCCATCACCACGTCATATGCCCCCTCGGGCGCATCGACACAGCGCACCGACACACCCGCCCGTGCCGCCCGTTGGGGCAGATCGCTCATCCGGCGGGGATCGGCGTCATGGGCGTGCAGCTCGGCCTGCGGTGCGCGCGCGGCCAAGGCCAGCGTCTTGCCACCGCCGCCCGCGCAGTAATCCAGGATGCGCGCGGGGGCGTCCATCACGATGGCATCGACCACCGCCTGACTGGCCGCATCCTGCAGTTCCACCAGACCGGCGGCAAAGCTGTCGCTGCGCGCCACGCCCCGCGCGCCGCTCAACACCTCTAACGCGGTGGGCGAGAGCGGGTGGCTGCGCGTCTCTATCCCTTCGGCGGCGAGCTGCGCCTGCGCCCGCGTCACATCCGCTTTCAACAGATTGACCCGCAAGAACACCGGCGCGCGGGTCTTTAGCGCTTCTGCCGTGGCCTCTGCCGCATCCGCCAGATCCTGCGTGAACCGCTCCGCCAGCCAATCCGGCAAATCCATCGCCTCGGCGCCCTCGGGGGTATGGCCCGCTTGCGTCTCGGCCTCGGACAGGGGCGCGGGCGCATGACCCTGACCGGTGAACAGCTCGGCCACATCCTGCCCCTGCGCGCGCAGCAGGCCGATCATTCGGCCACGCCCGCTTTCTGCCCCCCCAAGCGCCGCCGTCGACCGCCACATGCGCAGCACGTCAAAGACATGATCGCGGATCGCGGCGCGGTCCTTTGATCCGGCAAAACGCGACCGCCGCCCCCATGAGGTCAGCGCCTTCTCCGCAGCCTCCCCCGACTGGATCCGGTTCAGGATATCAATTGCCGCCTGTACCCGTGCTGCTGGTGTCATTTTTTGGCCCCTTGTCGCGTTCCTGCCATCACCCCGCATGGGTCTGCCCTGTCTCTACCCCCGCCCGCGCCCCAGCCGCAAGAGCCGCACATTTGACAGACCACGCCACCCGTGGGACAGTTTCGAAAAACCCGCAAAGAAAAGGCGCGCGATGCCCCTGCCCAAACTTTCGCTTCAAGTGCTGGAGGCCTTCGAGCGCGTGGCCTTTCACGGCTCTGTACAGGCGGCGGCCACGGAATTGGGGCAATCCATTTCGGCCGTCTCGCACCATGTCTCGCGCCTTGAAGAGGCGTTGGGCGCGCGGCTGCTGGACCGCTCGACGCGGCCCTTTACCCTGACCCGCGAGGGGCGCGAGACGCTGCACCACCTCACACTGGGTCTGCGTCATCTGCGCCGCGCCACGACAGAGACCATGGTGGTCGGCCTGCTGGGCGCACGGTCTCTGCGCATTGGCCTGATCGAGGATTTCGAAGGCACGCTTGCCCCCGATCTGGCAGTCACGCTGGCAGGGCGCATGCCGCAGGCCAATCTGTCAATCAGCAATGTGTTCAGCCACACCGCCCCGGACCTGCTGCGTCGCGGCACCTTGGATATTGCCATCGCCACCCTGCCCGACCCGCTGCCCGATGATATTGTCAGCTATCCCATTCTGTTAGATCCCTTTGTCTTGGCCCTGCCCGACAGCCACCGCATGGGCCTGCCTGATCTGGCGACACCCCCGGATCTGCCGTTCCTGCGCTTTACGCCAGAACACCGCATTGCCCGCCAGATCGAGGCGCATTTGTCCCGCAACAAGATCACGCTGCCCCAAAGGCTGACCTTTGACACGGTGCAGATGATCCTCGCGGTCGTGGGCAACGGCGACGGGTGGTCCATCATCCCCGCACTGGGGCATCTGCGCGCAGCACGCGACGCGGGACACGTCCACCTCGCCCCCCTGCCGCTGCCGCTGATCCGGCGACGGATTGTCTTGATGACCCGCGCCGATGTAGACCCAGAGGTCGCAAGCGCGCTGGCCGATCTGCTGCGCGACCGTATTGCACACACCATCACCGGCCCGTCTCATGAACTCTACCCCTGGCTGGCGCGCTCATTCGTTGTGCAAGACGACGTTCCCTGACCGCCCCCTTGCCAGACTGGCAAGCTCAGTTTCGATTTTATCGAAACCGATCCCTCCCGAATAGACAGTCACCCCCCTGCTGTTTGTCCTGCCGTCAAAGAGACCCGCAGCCGCAAGGAGAAACAGATGCGCGATCAGGCCAGAGTAGTCATCATCGGGGGCGGCATCGCGGGCTGCTCTGCGCTGTACCACCTCACCCAAGAGGGCTGGGCCGATGTCATGCTGATCGAGCGTGACGAGCTGACCTCCGGCACCACGTGGCATTCGGCCGCGCAGGTCACCAACTTTGGCATGACCCAGACGATGATCGGCCTGAAAAGCCATTCCATCAAGCTGTACAAAGAGCTGCGGGACGATCCCGACTACCCCGTGGGCTACAATCACGGCGATGGCGGCATCCGTCTGGCCAACACCCCTGAACAGATGGACGGCTACCGCCATTTTGCCTCGGTCGCCGCAGGCATGGGCGTCGATTTCGAGGTCATCGATGCCGAAGAATGCGCCCGCCGTCACCCGCTGATCAGCACCGACAATCTGCTCGGCGGCCTGTGGGACCCCTCCGACGGGCATATCGATCCCGCCCAGCTATGTCAGGCGCTGGCCCGCCGTGCGCGTCTGGCCGGGGCCGAGGTCAACCGCCACACGCCCGTCACCGGGCTGACCCAGCATGCCGATCACACATGGACCGTGCACACCGAAAAAGGTGACGTCAAAGCCGAGATCGTGGTCAACGCAGGCGGCTACCGCTGCAACGAGATCGGCGCAATGATGGGGGTGCAGCACCCTGTCGCCTCGATGGAGCATCAGTATTTCCTGACCGAAGACATCCCCGCCATCGCGGAGGCCGGCCACCGCATCCCGCTGCTGCGCTGCCCCATCAGCGATTACTACAGCCGTCAGGAAAAGGGCGGCCTGCTGTTGGGATTCTACGAACAGGACTGTCGCACATGGGGCATGGACGGGATCGATCCGAAATTCACCAATGACCTGTGCCCCGATGATCTGGACCGAGTGACGGATGTGCTCGAAGGCGCGTTTGCGCGGATGCCGGTGCTGATGGAAACCGGCATCCGGTCTATCGTGAACGGGCCGATCACCTACACAATTGATGGCGCGCCGCTGGTGGGGCCGATCCCGGGCAAACGCAACGCCTTTTGCATCATCGGTCTACGCGCAGGACTGGGCGAAGGCGGCGGCCACGGCTGGTTGCTGGCGCAGCAGATCGTGCATGGCGAGGCCGAGTATGACACATGGGTCATCGACCCCCGCCGCTTTACCGGACATGCCTCCGTGGAACTGACCGCGCTGAAGGCGATCGAAGACTACCAGAACGAATTCCGCTTTCACTTCCCCCACGAACACCGCCCTGCCGGTCGCCCGATGAAAACCACCCCGCTGACGCCGGTTCTTGCTGCCGAGGGCGCACATTTCGGCACGGTCAACGGTTGGGAACGTCTGGACTACATCGCCCCCACCCCCGACTTCACCGAAACACTGGGCTTTCGCTTTAACGAAGTGCATGCCCTCACCGCCGCAGAGGTCGCGCATGTCAGCACCGGCGTCGGCATGACCGAAGTGTCGGGGTTCAACCGCTTCGAGCTTACAGGCCGCGATGTGCACAGCTTTCTGGATCGCATGACCTGCGGGCGTATCCCGACAAAGGAAGGCCGCGTTGGTCTGGCCTATCTGCTCAACCATCACGGTGGGCTGAAGGGAGAGGCCACGCTGGCCAACCTGCCCGCCTCGGACCGTGGTCCGGCCCGCGTCTGGTACGGATCGGCAGCCGCGTCAGAGTATCACGATATGGACTGGCTGACACAGCATGTCCTTCCCGACGAGGACGTGCAGATCCGGTCGCTCACCAACACGCACACCATCCTTGTGCTCGCCGGTCCCAAATCGCGTGACGTGTTGCAGGCGGCAGCGCGCGGCGACTGGTCCCGCGCAGCCTTCCCGTGGCTGTCGGTGCGCGAATGTCATATCGGCATAGCCCCGGCGACCGTGCTGGGCGTCAGCTTTTCCGGGGAACTTGCCTATGAAATCCATGTCCCGAACCAAAGCCTCTATGCCGCCTATCTTGCCATGCGCAAAGCGGGTGAGGCCCACGGGCTGACACTGTTCGGCGCGCGGGCGGTCGACTCCATGCGGATGGAAAAGGGCTTCCTGCACTGGAAGGCGGACATTCTGACAGAATTCACCCCGTTCGAGACCGGCCTCGACCGTTTTGTGAAGATGGACAAGGGCGATTTCATCGGCAAGGCCGCGCTTCAGGCGCAGCATGCCACGGGCCTGCGCCGCAAACTGGTCTGCCTGCGCATTGACACCACCGATGCCCCCGCGCAGGGCGGTGCTTCTGTGCGGAACAGGGACGCCATCGTGGGCACCGTGACCTCGGGCGATTGGGGACACCGCACAGGGCTGAACCTGGCCTATGCCTTTGTCACGCCGGAGATTGCGGAGACGGGCAGCCGCCTGACAGTGGATATTCTGGGCCAACAGATCGCAGCACAGGTGATTGACCCCAGCCCCTTTGACCCCGATCACAGTCGCATGCGCAGCTAACCCTCCACGCATCACATCTGGATATAAAGAAGACGACTTCTGGCCCTACGCGTCGGAGGTCGTCTGGCCTTATACCCTTGTCAGCGCCCTCCTGATTCAAAGGTCTTTGCCATGACGCACCACAGTGCAAACTTCATCACCCCCGAAGATGTCTTTACCGCCTACAAGGGCGTCAACCTGATCGCAGGGCAGCGGGTCGCGACGCAAGCAGTGCTGGATGTCATCAACCCCGCCACCGGCGCGACGCTGGGACAGGCCGCAGCCAGCAACGCGGCAGAGACCGACGCCGCCGTCACAGCCGCCCGCAAGGCCCAGATCGCGTGGGCGCAGGTGCCCGCGCGCGATCGCGGCAAACAGGTGGCCGCCGCCGCACGTGCCGTGGCCGATCAGGCAGAGCTGATCGCACAGGTTCTGGCCCGCGAGACCGGCAAGGCAATCCGCACCGAATGCCGCGGCGAGGTGGCGGTGGCTGCCGATATCGTCGAATTCTATGGCGGGCTGGGGTCCGAGCTGAAGGGCCAGACCGTGCCCTACAACCCGCGTATGCTGACCATGACCACGCGCGAGCCGCTGGGCGTGGTTGCGGCCATCGTGCCGTGGAACGTGCCGCTGGTGCTTTTCGCGCTGAAGGTCGGGCCCGCGCTGGTCGCAGGCAACACCGTGGTGGTGAAATCCTCCGAAGAGGCCCCCTTTGCCACCTATCTGATGGCCGAATTGATGATGAAGCACCTGCCGCAGGGCGTGCTGAACGTGGTCAACGGCACCGGCGCGGTCTGTGGCGACGCGCTGACCCGCAATGCGGATGTGTCCAAGATCACCTTCACCGGATCCGAGGCCGTGGGCGAGACCATCAACACCATCGGCGCGGGCCGCATCATTCCCGTCTCGCTGGAGCTGGGGGGCAAATCGCCCATGATCATCTGCGAGGATGCCGATCTCGACAAGGCGGTGGCCGGAGCTATCTCGGGGATGCGGTTCACCCGTCAGGGGCAAAGCTGTACCGCCGCCAGCCGCATCTATGTGCATGACAGCCTCAAAGCGGCCTTTATGGACAAGCTCGCCGCCGCTCTGAACGATCTGAAAATCGGTGATCCGCTGGATGAGGCCACCGACGTCGGCACCATCATCAACGCCCGTCAGGTCGCCACGATCAACCGCTACGTCGCCATGGCAGAGGCCACCGAGGGCGCACAGGTCTTGCGCTTTGGCAGCCTACCCGACGATGCGGCGCTGTCCCCCGAGCTTTACGTGCAGCCCACCATCCTGACCGATCTGCCCGACGATCACCCCTGCGTCATGGAAGAGATCTTTGGCCCCGTGGCCGTGGTGCAGGGCTGGTCGGATTACGAAGGCGTGCTGGCGCTGGCCAACTCCACCCACTACGGGCTGGCCGCTTCGGTCTGGACCCGCAGCCTGTCCGTCGCGCTCGACAGCACGGCGCGGCTGAATGCGGGCTATGTGCAGGTCAACCAGAACCTGACCATCCAGCCCAATGTGTCCTATGGCGGCTTCGGGCGCTCCGGTCAGGGCAAAGAGGCCTCTCTCGAGGCAATGGTGGAACATTTCACCCGGTCCAAAACCATCGTCATGAACTTCGACTGATCGCATGACCGATCTGACAGTGCTGGCCGCCGCGACCCTCGCGGCGGGTTTTCTGCGGGGCGTGACCGGGTTCGGTTTCGCCCTTGCGGCCGTTCCGTTCTATTCGCTGAGCGTCCCGCCGCTGCAAGCGGTCATCCTTGCCCAGATGTTGCAGATCGCCGCCGCCCCCACCGATGTGGTGGCCAACTGGCGGCATCTGGACCGCCGCGCCTTGGGGCTGTTGTGTGCGGGCGCGATCGTCTGCACGCCACTGGGGGCCTATTTCGCCACACGGCTGGACGCGGATGTGATGCGGCTGGCCATTGCCGTCGTCGTGCTGCTGGGCCTGTTTGCCCTGCTGGCCAAGCTGCGCATCCCCGAGGGGCGCATCCCCGCCATCGCCGCCGGTGGCATCGCCGGACTGCTGGGCGGACTGGCCGCAATGCCGGGACCGCCTGCGGTGGCCTATTTTCTGGGACGCGGCGCGGACAAGGCCACCAGCCGCGCCTCCCTACTGCTGTTCTTTGCCTTCACTGCCAGCATTGCCCTGGCGTCTCTGGCGCTTGGGGCGGATGTGCTGTCATGGGCGATGCTGTGGCAGGCGGCGGCGATGTATCCGCTGATGCTGGCGGGTACATGGGCGGGCACCTTGTTGTTTCGCCGCCTTGGTGATGGCCACTACCGCAGCGCGGCGCTTGGGGTGTTGTTCCTGTCTGCAATCCTGACCGGCGTCAAAGGGCTCGGCGGCCTGCTGTAACCCCCTACGACATGAAAAACGGCGCCCCGAACGAGCGAGGCGCCGTTAGTGTTTCAGTCGTTGGATCAGGTCAGGACTTGCCTTTCCACGGCACCAGCCATCCTTCGGCCTTGCGCATGACGATATCGATAGCAAAGCCGATCAGGCCGATAATCACGATACCCATGATCACAATATCGGTGGCCTGAAATTTAGAGGCCGCGACGATCATCTTGCCCGCGCCCTTTTCGGCGGCGACCAGTTCCGCCGCGACAACCGTGCCCCAACAGACGCCCATGGCCACACGCGCACCGGTGAAGATCTCCGGCAGAGAGTTCGGCACGATCACATGGCGCAGCACCTGCCATTTCGACGCGCCCAGCGAATAGGCGGCGTGCACCTTGGTGATGTTGACGCCGGACACACCGGCCCGCGCAGCAATAATCATGACCCACAGCGCGGCAAGGAACAGCAGCACGATCTTGCCCTGCTCGCCGATGCCGAACCAGATGATGACCAGCGGGATCAACGCCAGGGGCGGCACGGGGCGCATGAATTCGACGATGGGATCAAACCAGCCGCGTGCCCAACCGGACAGCCCCATGGCATAGCCCAGCGGAATGCCGATCATCGACCCCAGAACAAAGCCCGCAAGCACGCGCCACAGCGACCAGCCCACATGCTCCCAAAGCGACACGTTCTGATAGCCGTCACGCGCGATCTCGAAGAAACGGGCGGCCACATCCTCGGGCGGGGGCATCCAGATCGGCTCCATCTGCAGGCCGCCGGCAGGGGTAAAATTCAACGACCCTTTGGCGGTCATCGTAACCTCGCCATTAGGCACCTTGACGGTATCGCCGGGGGCGATGTCCTGACCGGCCACCAATACGATCTGCGCATCCTCGCCATCGTTGCGCTGCGCGCTGATCAGCTTGGAGCGCCACGCAGCCACGGTGGCCGTGTCGTTCTGGGCAAAGCTGTCGTTTGGCGCGGCCTCGGGGGTGTCCACATCCGCGCCGGTTTCATGCACCAGAACCGTCACGGTCGCATCGGCGCGCGTGCCGTCGGGTGCCTCGGCCACATAGTCAAAGGAGGTCGTGCCGGTATAGGGTCCGGGCACATGGACCGGCACCAGTTTCGATCCGGTGAAGGCGCCCCACACCAGAAACACCACCACGACCGAGATGATCGAGGCCCAACGGTCCGGCACGACCGCGCTTTCGTCGCCAAAGGTGACCGTCTTCAGGGACCGGAAATCGGTGACCTTTTCCATCGACCGCCGGACCAGCGTGACCGCCATGGCGGCACCGGCAAACAGCGCGATATAGACAACCAGAATGATCAGACCGCTCATGTCTCGGCTCCGCTCATGATTTGCTCTTCCATTTCCCAGATCATGCCAAGGATCTCTGCCTTGGTCTGACCAAAGGCCGGATCATCCTTGACCGTGCGCAGGTCCGCCCCCACCGCGCGTTCTGCAAACGGCAGGCGGTATTCCTTGTGGATGCGACCGGGGCGCGGGGCCATCACCAGCAGCCGTTCGCCCAGCAAAAGCGCCTCGTCCACCGAGTGGGTGATCAGGATGATCGTCTTGCCGGTCTTCTTCCACAGGTTCAGCACCAGACCTTGCATCTTTTCGCGGGTCAGCGCGTCCAGCGCGCCCAAGGGTTCATCCATCAAGATCACGTCGGGATCGTTTGCCAGACAGCGCGCCAGTGCCACGCGCTGCTGCATGCCGCCCGACAGCTCGTAGACCGCCTTGTCCTTGAAGGCGTGCAACCCCACGGTATCAAGCAGGTTTTCCACGATGGTGTTGCGCTCCGTCTCGGGCAGGCCCTTCATACGCGGGCCGAATTCCACGTTGCGGCGCACGCTCATCCATTCAAACAGCGCGCCTTTCTGGAACACCATGCCCCTTTCAGGCCCCGGCCCCGTCACCGGCGCACCATTCAGCGTCACCCCGCCAGAGGTCTGCGCCAGAAACCCTGCAAGAATGTTCAGCAGCGTGGATTTCCCGCAGCCCGACGGCCCCAGAACGGACAAAAGCTCGCCCTTGCCGATGTCGAGCGAGACATCCTGCAAAGCCTGCACATGCCCGCCCTTGGGCAGATCGAACCGCATGGACAGATTGTCGATGCTCAGAAAGGCCATGATCCTGCGTTCCTTTCGAATTCAGACGCGGGGGCAGACCGCCCTGCCCCCGCAAATGGTGTTATTGCGACATCGCAGCGGACAGCGGGCCGGTGTTCACCGACGCCTCATAGCTGTCGAGCGCGGAGCCGATGCTGCCTGCCTCGACAAAGACGTCCGCCACACCCTTCATGAAGGTCTGCGCATTGCCGCCCAGCCACGTCTCGGACAGCTGCTCTTCGATGGTCGGGAAGGTAAAGGTCGAGATCGACGCCTCGGTCGCCTCAACGGACATGCCCGATTCAGAGGCGATCTTTTCCAGCATTTCGGGGGATTTGTTGGCCACCCATTCCGCGTTTGCCGCAGCCGTCACCGCGAGGAAATCCGCCACCAGTGCTTCGTTTTCGGTGACGAAATCGGCGGGGGCGGAGGTCACGTCGAACACCAGAATGCCCAGCTCTTCCTTCTCGGCGCCGGTCAGCAGCACATTGCCGTGCTCTTTCATGCGCGACAGGCCACCGCCGTAGCCGCAGGCAAAATCGACAGAGCCCTGCGCCAGCGCAGCCGCGCCATCGGTGGGGGCCATGTCCACAACGGTCAGGCTTTCAAGCGGCACACCAAAGTGGTCCATCTGCTTCAGGAAGCCATAATGCGCGGCGGTGCCGATCGGCACGGCGACCTTTTTCCCGGCCAGCTCTGCAGCCGACTCCTTGTCGATTTCCAACTCGGTGGCGACCACGCAGTTGTCATTCTCGGAGTAGCTGACCGCCACATCCACAACCTGCAGCGGCTGCCCCGCAGAGGCCGCGACCACAAACGGCGGCACACCCTGGCTTACCGAAATCTGCACGTCGCCCGACGCCATGGCCGCCGACATCGCGGTGCCGGTTTCAAAGGCGACCCAGTTCACCTCCATGCCCAGCGCCTCGTCATAGGTGCCGTCCGCCTTGGCCGCGAGGAACGGCATCGGCCATTCGAGGAAGTAGCCCACGGTCAGTTCCTGCGCGCTGGCGGATTGCGCGGCAAACAGCACCGCAGCGCCGGTCATCAGTTTGGTCAAAGTCTTCATTGGTGTCTCCTTGGTTGGCTGGGCCGCGCTCTTGGGTGGCACGGTCACGGGGTGCACCGCCGTCCCGGACGATGCCTGTGCCTACAAAATGCGCAGCGTCCGCGCGGCTCAATCCGTCTTAGCATCTGGACTTACGGGATACGACCTTCTGGCCCTACGCATGGCGCAATTTTGGGCACAGCCTAAGAGCCAAGCCCGCCGCGGGACGATCCGAGACGGTGCAACTGCTCTTCCTCAACTTGTATTCCACCGGAGGGATTCCCCGTGAACCAACCCACATCTGCCAATGATTTTTCCGCCGTCATCAATGCCGACCGCGCCCATGTCTGGCACCATCTGACCCAGCACAAACCACTGGAAACCATTGATCCCCGTGTCATGGTCGAAGGCCACGGCCTGCGGCTTTGGGACGCCACGGGACGCGAACATCTCGACGCGGTCTCTGGCGGGGTCTGGACGGTGAACGTGGGCTATGGCCGCGCCAGCATCGGGGACGCGATTCGCGATCAGGTGACCAAGCTCAACTTCTTTGCAGGCAGCGCGGGCTCGGTGCCCGGCGCGACATTTGCTGAAAAACTCATCGAACGCATGCCGGGGATGAGCCGTGTCTATTCCATCAGCTCCGGCTCGGAGGCGAACGAGAAAGCGTTCAAGATGGTGCGCCAGATCGCGCACAAACACTACGGCGGGAAGAAATCGAAGATCCTTTTCCGTGAACGCGACTACCACGGGTCAACCATTGCCACGATGTCCGCAGGCGGCCAGCCGGAGCGCAACGCAGGCTACGGCCCCTACACCCCCGGTTTCGTGCAGGTGCCCCATTGTCTGGAATACCGTGCCCAGTGGGACGTGGAAAACTACGGCGAGCGCGCCGCCGACGCCATCGAGGAGGTGATCCTGCGCGAAGGACCTGACACCATCGGTGCGCTCTGTCTGGAAACCGTAACCGCAGGCGGTGGCGTCATCACCCCGCCCAAAGGCTATTGGGAGCGCGTCCAGCACATCTGCCGCAAATACGACATCCTGCTCCATCTTGACGAGGTCGTCTGCGGTGTGGGCCGCACGGGCGAATGGTTCGGCTACCAGAACTACGGCATTCAGCCTGACATGGTGACCATGGCAAAGGGCGTGGCGTCCGGCTATGCGGCCATCGCCTGTCTTGTCACCACCGAAGCGGTGTTCGACAAGTTCAAGGATGACAGCGACCCCATGGGGCTGTTCCGCGATATCTCGACCTATGGGGGCTGCACCGCCGGTCCCGCCGCAGCACTGGAAAACATGCGCATCATCGAGGACGAGAACCTGCTCGCCAACACCAAGGCACGCGGGGCGCAGTTGATGGACAACCTGCGCGCCTTGCAGGACCGCCATGCGGCCATTGGCGATGTGCGCGGCCTTGGCCTGTTCTGCGGTGCAGAGCTGGTGGCCGATCGCGCAGAAAAGACCCCCGCAGCAGAGGCGCAGGTACAGGCGGTGATCGCAGACTGCATGGCTCAGGGCGTGATCATCGGGGCCACGGCCCGCGCGATCCCGATGCACAACAACACGCTGTGCCTTGCCCCCGCGCTGATTGCCACCTCCGGCGATATCGACGCCATCACAGAGGCGCTGGATGGTGCCTTGACGCGAGTGTTCGGCTGACCTTTCTTGGGGGCGCGGTGCTGTCTGCGCCCCCACCCGTTTAAGGTCCACAAATGCCAATCCCCCCCGAGATCTTCTTGCTGCCGCCCAATTCAGAGGCCACGCTGCAACAGCAGATCCAGCAGATCGTGGCAGAGGCCATCGTCTCGGGCCGCTGCGCGCCGGGGGAAAAGATGCCCTCCTCACGCAAGCTGGCCGAACATCTGGGCGTGTCGCGTATCACGGTGACGCTGGGCTATAATGAACTGGTGGCGAATGAATACCTGATCTCGCGGGACCGCTCCGGGTATTTCGTGGCCGACACCGCGCCAACCCGCCCGCAGTTCACAGGATCCACCCAAGTGGCCCACGGCGGCGTCGACTGGAGCGCACGGCTCGCCCGTCCTGTCCAGCAACGCGAAGACATCCTGCGCCCGCCCAACTGGAACGACTATCGCTACCCCTTTATCTACGGGCAATCCGATCCGGATCTGTTTGACCATGCCAACTGGCGCGCCTGTGCGCTGCGTGCCGTGGGGCGGCGGGATTTCGACAGTCTGGCACAGGACCGCTACCAGACCGATGATCCCATGTTGGTGGAATTTATCCTGCGCCACATCCTGCCGCGTCGGGGCATCCGCGCCCAGCCCGACGAGATCCTGATTACGCTCGGCGGGCAGAACGCCCTATGGATGATCGCGCAGCTTCTGCTGTCCGACGGGCAGCGCGCCATTGTCGAAAACCCCTGTTTTCCGGGGCTGCGGCGGATCTTTGACCAGATGGGCTATGTCGGCACCTCTGTAGATGTGGACGCCCACGGCCTGCCGCCCGATGCGATCCCCGCGCAAAGCGACGTGGTCTTTACCACCCCCAGCCACCATGCCCCCACCAATGTGACCATGCCGCTGAACCGGCGGCTGGAGATGCTGGACCGCGCAGGCCGCGACGATTTCGTCATCGTCGAGGATGATTACGAATTCGAGATGTCCTTTCTCGCGCCCCCCTCGCCTGCGCTGAAATCGCTCGATCAGGACGGGCGTGTCGTCTATGTGGGCTCCTTTTCCAAATCCATCTTCCCCGGTTTGCGGCTGGGCTATGTGGTGGCCGACCAGCCGTTGATCGCGGAGCTGCGCAAATTGCGCACTGTGGTTCTGCGCCATCCGCCCAGCCATATCCAGCGCACCACCGCCTACTTTCTGTCACTGGGCCATTACGACAGCCAGATCGCGCGGCTGGCGCGGGTCTACGGCCAGCGCCGCGCCATTATGGAGGACGGCATCCGCCGCTACGGGCTCACCCCCGACGTGGGCGAGATGCACGGCGGGTCGTCGTTCTGGATGAAGGCCCCCGCAGGTGTAGACACCACGCAGCTTGCGCTGGATCTGCGCCGTGCCTCTGTGCTGATCGAGCCGGGCAATGCTTTCTTTGCGCGCCGTGCACCGGACCGCAGCCATTATCGAATCGCCTATTCGTCGATTGCTGCGCCGCAGATTCTCGACGGCATGGCACGGCTTGCCGAGGCGATCGAAGACGCAACCCGCCGGATCTGACCAACCGTTTGCCCGTTTTTGCGGCAAAATACCTGCGCTTTGCATGTTTCGTGAAATTATCCGTCAGATTTTCATTGCCTGACCCGTGCGAAATGTCGTGAAAATAACGTCATAAATTTCACGACCGCCGGTTTTCCCGAAAGGCCCGTCATGGACGACCCCGACACACTTGGCAGCGACATCCGTGCCCTGCGCAGCGCGCGCAAGATGACGCTGACGGAGATGGCAGAGCAGCTTGGCAAATCCGTGGGCTGGGTCAGTCAGGTCGAACGTGGCCTGTCCACCCCGACGGTCAGCGACCTGCATGCCTTTGCCCGCGTTCTGGACACGCCGATGTCGATGTTCTTTGGCGCCCCCAAAGGCCCCGAGGACGAACGCGGGCTGGTTGTCCGCGCCTCCGGTCGGCGCGAGATCGGCGAGCGCGACAACGGACTGGTGGAGGCGCTGCTCTCCCCCGATCTGACCGACGACTTCGAGGTCATCCATTCCACCTTTCTGCCCGGCGCAGAACTGGACACGCCGCGCCAGCGCGCCACCACCGAAGTGGTCACCATGATCGCGGGCACCCTGAACATCTGGATCGGTGACACGGCATTCACCGTGCAGACCGGCGACAGCTTTCGCATCAAAGGCTCGGAATACCGCTGGGCCAATCCCTATGACACCCCGGCCCAGGCAATCTGGGTCATCTCTCCCCCTGTTTATTGAGGTCTGACATGTCTCTTCCTTCTACGGCCCGCGTGGTCATCATCGGTGGCGGTGTGGTGGGCACTTCGGCGCTGTACCATCTGGCCAAGGCAGGCTGGTCCGACTGTGTCCTGCTGGAAAAGAACGAACTGACCGCGGGCTCCACATGGCATGCGGCAGGCAACTGTCCGAACTTCGCTGCCAATTACGGCGTGATGAACATGCAGCGCTACGGGCTGGAGATGTATCGCAACCTCGCCGACGAGGTCGACTACCCCATCAACTACCACGTCACAGGTGCCGTGCGTCTGGCCCACAGCCACGAACGCATGATGGAATTTGAACGCGTCCGCGACATGGCCGCCCAGATGGGGCTGCAGATGGACATGTGCACACCCGATGAATTGCAGGGTCACATGCCGTTCATGGAGACCCATGATCTCGAAGGTGGTTTGTGGGATCCGCTGGACGGCGACATCGACCCCTCTCAGGTGACACAGGCCTTGGCCAAGGGCGCGCGTAGCCTCGGGGCGACCATCGCGCGCTTCACCCCCGCCACTGGCGTCAGCCGGGAGGGCGGCGAATGGGTCGTTCATACGGAAAAGGGCGATATCCGCTGCGAATATGTGGTCAACGCCGCAGGCTACTACGCCGCGCGCGTGGGCGAATGGTTTCTGCCCCACGGCGGACGCGAGGTGCCGCTGACCGTCATGAGCCACCAGTACTTCCTGACCGAAGCCATCCCAGAGGTCAAAGCATGGACAGAGGCCAATGGCCGCAAAGTGCCGATGCTGCGCGATGTGGACAGCTCCTACTACCTGCGTCAGGACACTCATTCTCTCAACCTCGGCCCGTATGAGCGCAACTGTCAGGTAGGCTGGGCATCGGGCAAAGAGATGCCCGAGGATTTCAGCTTTCAGCTGTACCCCGACGATCTGGACCGTCTGGAGTGGTACATCATGGACGCGATGGAACGTGTGCCGCTCTTGGGCACCCAAGGCGTGCAGCGCAACATCAACGGCCCCATCCCCTACGCCCCTGATGGCCTGCCGATGATCGGCCCCATGCCCGGTGTGCCCAATGCCTTCGAGGCGCACAGCTTTACCTTTGGCATCGCCCAAGGCGGCGGCGCGGGCAAGGTTCTGTCGGAATGGATCATGCATGGCTACACCGAATGGGACATGTGGTCGGTCGATCCGCGCCGCTACACCGACCACGCGGATGCGGGCTTTACCACCGCCAAGGCGATGGAAACCTACGGCCACGAATACGCGATGCACTTTCCGCATCACGAATGGCCCGCGGGGCGTGACAAGAAGCTGTCGCCCAACCATGACCGCCTGCTGGCCGATGGCGCACAGATGGGCGCCTACAACGGGTGGGAGCGCGTCAACTGGTTCGCCAAGGACGGCGACGACACGTCCGAGGGCGCGACCCATACATGGGACCGCAATGGCCCGTGGCAGGCGCGCGTGCGTGAAGAAGCACAGGCCGTGCGCGATCATGCGGGCATCATCGACCTCGCCGGGTTCTCGCGCTTCGGGGTGTCGGGCGACGGCGCGGCAGAGGGCCTGCGCGGTCTAATCACCGGCGCCCTGCCCAAGGTGGGCCGGATGAACCTGATCTACATCGCCGACGCCCGAGGCCATGTGCTGACCGAGATGTCTTGCATCCGCCATGCCGAGGATGACTTTACCCTGATGACCGCCGCCGTGGCGCAGTGGCACGACGGCGAGATCCTGCGCGCCGCCATGCCCGACAGCGTGACCATCACCGACAAGACCCGCGATGTGGTGGCCATGCTGCTGACCGGCCCTGCCGCGCGGGATCTGTTGTCCCCGCTCACCGATGCGGATCTGTCCCTTGGCTGGCTGACCCATCAGCAGGCCACAGTTGCGGGCAAGCCTGCGATGCTGGCGCGGGTGTCCTTTGCCGGTGAACTGGGGTGGGAGGTGCATTGCGCCCCCGAAGACACCGCCGCCGTCTATGCCGCGATCCGCGACGCAGGGGCCACGCCCTTTGGCATGTATGCGCTCAACAGCCTGCGCATCGAAAAGGGCTACCTGACGTGGAAGGGCGATCTGTCCGCCGACTACGGCCTGTTCGAAACCGGCCTTGGCCGTTTCGTCAAACTGGACAAGCCGCAGGACTTCCCCGGCAAGACCGCGCTGGCCGAAGCCCCGCAGCCGCCCGCGAAACGTCTGGTCATGCTCAAGGTCGAGACCGGCGCACAGGATGCCCCCTATATGGCCAGCGTCTTTGCCGGTGGTGAACAGGCCGGTGTGGTGCTGTCTGCCGCCTACGGCCACCGGGTGGAGGCCGCATTGGCGATTGCCATGCTCGACGCCCACGTGCCCGCCGGAATGGATGTTGAAATCGCGGTCTATGGCCAGCGCCTGACCGCCACCGTGCAACCCGACATGTGCCAGTGGGACGCGGATAACGTCCGCATCCGCGCCTAGCCCCTTCCTGAAAGGACCACAAAGATGGCTCTCCCTCCCGAACGTGCCCGCGTCGTCATCGTTGGCGGCGGTGTGATCGGCTGCTCTGTCGCCTATCACCTCACCCAGCTTGGCTGGACCGATGTTGTGCTGCTGGAACGCAAACAGCTGACCTCTGGCACCACGTGGCATGCCGCCGGTCTGATCGCGCAACTGCGCGCCACCAAGAACATGACCAAGCTGGCGAAATACTCCCAAGAGCTTTACGGCAAGCTTGAAGAGGAAACCGGCGTCGCCACCGGCTTTCGCCGCAACGGGTCGATCACCGTGGCCCTGTCAGAGGAACGGCGCGAGGAAATCCTGCGTCAGGCGTCCATGGCACGCGCCTTTGGCGTCGAGGTTGAGGAGATCAGCCCGTCGGAGCTGAAAACCCGCTACCCGCATGTGAACACCGATGACGTGAAGGCCGCCGTCTACCTCGACAAGGACGGACAGGGCGATCCCGCCAACATCGCGCTGGCACTGGCCAAGGGCGCAAAGATGCGCAGCGCTCAGGTGATCGAGCGCACAAAGGTCACGGGCTTTGGCCGCGACGGGCGGCGCATCAACAGCGTGTCATGGCAAGCAGAGACCGGCGAGAGCGGCACCATCGCCTGCGACATGGTGGTCAACTGCGCGGGCATGTGGGGCCACGAGGTGGGCCGCCAGATGGGCGTGAACGTCCCCCTGCACGCCTGCGAGCACTTCTACATCGTCACCGATACCGTGCCGGGGCTGACCCAGCTTCCCGTGCTGCGCGTCCCGGAGGAATGCGCCTACTACAAGGAAGACGCAGGAAAAATCCTGCTCGGCGCCTTTGAACCCGTAGCCAAGCCTTGGGGGATGAAAGGCATCTCGGAGGATTTCGAGTTCGACCAACTGCCCGAGGATTTCGACCACTTCGAGCCGATCCTGGAACAGGCGGTGAACCGGATGCCCCTGCTGGCAGAGGCCGGCATCCACACGTTCTTTAACGGCCCCGAAAGCTTTACCCCCGATGACGCCTATCACCTTGGGCTAGCACCGGGGATGGACAACGTCTGGGTGGCCGCCGGCTTCAACTCCATCGGCATCCAATCGGCGGGCGGCGCGGGATCGGCGCTGGCCGCATGGATGGACACGGGCGAGAAACCCTTTGACCTTGGCGATGTGGACATCGCGCGGATGCAGCCGTTTCAAGGCAACAAGACCTATCTGTTCGAACGCTCCAAGGAAACGCTGGGCCTGCTCTACGCCGATCACTTCCCCTACCGGCAAAAGGCCACCGCGCGCGGGATCCGCCGCTCGCCGCTGCATGAACAACTGCTCCGCGAAGGCGCGGTCATGGGCGAGCTGGCAGGCTGGGAGCGCGCCAACTGGTTCGCAGACGCAGGCCAGCCTGCGGAATACGATTATAGCTGGAAGCGCCAGAACTGGTTCGACAACGCCGCCCGCGAACACCGCGCGATCCGCGAGAATGTCGGCATCTACGACATGTCCTCCTTTGGCAAGATCCGCGTCGAAGGACCGGATGCCGAGGCATTCCTGAACTATGTCTCTGCCTCCAACCTGTCGGTCCCCGTGGGCAAGATCGTCTACAGCCAGTTCCTCAACGCCTCTGGCGGGATCGAGGCGGATGTGACCATCACCCGCCTGTCGGAGACCGCCTATCTGGTGGTGACCCCCGCCGCCACACGTCTGGCCGATCAGGAATGGCTGCGCCGTCACATGGGCGATTTCCGCGTCACCCTGTTTGACGCCACTGCGGCCGAGGCCGTGATCTGCGTCATGGGGCCGAACGCGCGCGAGCTGCTGTCGCGCGTCTCGCCCAATGATTTTTCCAATGCCACCAATCCCTTTGGCACCTGTCAGGACATCGAGATCGGCATGGCCGTCGCGCGGGCGCACCGCGTGACCTATGTGGGCGAACTGGGGTGGGAGCTGTACGTCAGCACCGATATGGCCGCCCATGTTTTCGAAACCCTGCGCGAAGCGGGCCGCGCCATGGACGCCAAGCTGATCGGCCTGCATGTCATGGACAGCTGCCGCATGGAAAAGGGCTTTCGCCACTTCGGCCATGATATCTCGTCCGAGGATCACATCCTCGAGGCGGGACTGGGCTTTGCGATCAAGAAGACGGACGTCGATTTCATCGGGCGCGACGCGGTCCAGCGCAAACGCGACGAGGGTCTGCAATACCGGCTGGTGCAGTTCAAACTGACCGATCCCGAACCGCTGCTGTATCACGCCGAACCCATCGTGCGCGATGGCGAGATCGTGGGCTATCTGGCCTCTGGCGCCTATGGCCACCACCTTGGGGCTGCGATGGGCATGGGCTACGTCCCCTGCGCCGGACAGTCGGTGCAGGATGTACTGGCGTCCACCTATGACATCGAAATCGCAGGCCAGCGCATCCGCGCCGAAGCCTCTCTCAAACCCTTCTATGACCCGAAATCAGAGCGCGTGAAGGTCTGACCTTTCCCGCCAGCAGGAGCACGCAACAGATGAAAATTCTCGTCCCCGTCAAACGCGTCATCGACTACAACGTCAAGGTTCGCGTCAAACCCGATGGCAGCGGTGTTGACCTTGCCAATGTCAAAATGTCCATGAACCCGTTTGACGAAATCTCCGTCGAGGCGGCGATCCGTCTCAAGGAAGCGGGCACCGCCACCGAAGTGGTCGTCGTCTCCATCGGTGAGAAGAAAGCGCAGGAAACCCTGCGCACCGCGCTGGCCATGGGCGCCGACCGCGCCATTCTGGTCAACACCGACACCAGCGACGACATCGAGCCGCTGACCGTGGCCAAGATCCTTGCCAAAGTGGTGGCCGAGGAAGCCCCCGAACTGGTGATCGCGGGCAAGCAGGCCATCGACAACGACATGAATGCCACCGGCCAGATGCTGGCGGCGCTTTTGGGCTGGGGTCAGGCGAGCTTTGCCTCCGAGGTCGAGATTGCCGATGGCACGGCAACCGTCACCCGCGAGGTCGACGGCGGGCTGCAGACCATTGCGGTCAAGCTGCCTGCGGTGGTGACCACCGATCTGCGCCTGAACGAGCCGCGCTATGCCTCGCTCCCCAACATTATGAAAGCCAAGAAAAAGCCGCTCGAAGAAAAGACCGCTGCGGATTACGGCGTCGATCTGGCACCGCGGCTGAAGGTGATCGCGACCGAGGAACCCGCAGGCCGCGCCGCTGGCATTCTGGTCGGCTCGGTCGATGAACTGGTGGGCAAACTTAAAGAACAGGGACTGGTGTGATGTCTGTACTTCTTCTGGCTGAAACCGCCGGCGATACGCTGGCAACCGATGCAACCGCCAAGGCCGTGACGGCTGCGGCCAAGCTGGGCACGGTCACGGCACTGGTCTGCGGCACCGCCGCCGCCGCCGAGGCCGCCGCCGCCATCGATGGCGTGGACCGCGTGCTGCATTGCGCCGATGATGCGGTGGCCCACGGGCTGGCCGAAAACCTGGCCGGGTTGGTGCTGGACAACGCCGATGGCGTGACCCACATCGTGGCGCCTGCCACCGCCTCGGCCAAGAACGTGCTGCCGCGCGTTGCCGCACTGCTCGATGCGATGGTCATCACCGACGTGATCGAGGTGCTCTCCCCCGACACTTTCAAACGTCCGATCTACGCAGGCAACGCCATCCAGACGGTTCAGTCGCTCGATGCGGTCAAGGTGCTGTCGCTGCGCACCGCAGCTTTTGACGCCGCAAGCACCGGCGCGCCCGCTCCGGTGGACAGCGTGTCGCTGGCGCAGCCCTCGGATCTGTCTGCCCATGTCGCGGACAAGACCGTGACCTCTGACCGGCCCGAGCTGACCTCTGCCAAGGTGGTGGTCTCCGGCGGGCGCGGTGTGGGATCGGAGCAGGATTTCGCGCTGATCTCCGGCCTTGCGGACAAGCTGGGGGCTGCCGTCGGTGCCTCGCGCGCGGCGGTGGATTCCGGCTTTGCCCCCAACGATTTGCAGGTTGGCCAAACCGGCAAGGTGGTGGCCCCGGACCTTTACGTGGCCGTGGGCATCTCCGGCGCGATCCAGCATCTGGCGGGCATGAAAGACAGCAAGATCATCGTCGCCATCAACAAGGACGAGGAGGCCCCGATCTTTCAGGTGGCAGACTACGGGCTTGTGGCCGATCTGTTCGAGGCGGTCCCCGATATGACGGACAAGCTGGGATGAGCGCCACGCTGATCGACGGCAAGGCCTATGCCGCCCGCCTGCGCGCCCGCGTGGCCGACCGCGTGGCGCAGCTTGTGCCTCAGGCCGGTCAGGCCCCGGGGCTGGCGGTGGTGCTGGTGGGGCATGACCCGGCGTCCGAGGTCTATGTCCGCTCCAAGGGGAAACAGGCGGTGGAGGCGGGGATGAAATCCTTTGAACACCGCCTGCCCGCCACCACCCCCGAACACGAGCTGCTGGATCTGATCGCGCGGCTCAACGCAGACACGCAGGTGCACGGGATCCTTGTGCAGCTGCCCCTGCCCGACCATCTGGATGCGCGCGCGGTGATCAATGCCATCGCCCCGCACAAGGATGTGGACGGCTTTCACATCTCCAATGTGGGGATGGTGGGCACGGGACAGGACGCCATCGTGCCCTGCACGCCCTTGGGCTGCATGATGATGCTGCGCGACTATCACAGCGACTTTCGCGGCAAAACCGCGCTGGTCATCGGCCATTCCAACGTGGTGGGCAAACCCATGGCGCGGCTGCTGCTGAATGCCGATTGCACGGTGATGGTGGCGCATAAACATTCGACCAACATCCCCGAACTGGCGCGCATGGCCGATATTCTGGTGGTGGCCGCCGGTGTGCCGGGTCTGGTCAAGGGCGACTGGATCAAGCCGGGGGCCACGGTCATCGACGTGGGCATCAACCGTGTTGACGCGGACACGCCGGGCAAGACCCGTCTGGTGGGGGATGTGGATTTCGACGCCGCAGCCAAGGTGGCCGGTGCGATCACCCCCGTTCCCGGCGGTGTCGGCCCAATGACCATTGCCTGCCTGCTGGCCAACACGCTCAGCGCCTACTGCCATCAACACGGGCTCGAAGACGCGCCCCTTTTACACGACGAACAGGACAGCTGATGACACGCTATTGCCTTACCGTGACTTGCCCTTCCCGGCGCGGGATCGTTGCTGCGATCTCGACCTTTCTGGCCGAACATGGCTGCAACATCACCGACAGTGCGCAATTCGATGACGCAGAGACAAACCAGTTTTTCATGCGCATCAGTTTCACCCCCGAAGACGGGGCCGCGCTGGAGGCCCTGACCGCCGATTTCGCCAGCATCGCGGACGGGATGGGCATGACCTACGCCTTCCACGACGAGTCCGAGAAGATGAAGGTTGTCATCATGGTCTCGCGCTTCGGGCACTGCCTGAACGATCTGCTGTATCGCGTGAAAATCGGCGCGCTGCCGGTGGAAATCGTGGCCGTGATCTCCAACCACATGGACTATCAAAAGGTGGTGGTGAACGCGGATATTCCCTTTCACTGCATCAAGGTCACCAAGGAAAACAAGCCTCAGGCCGAGGCCGAGATCATGAAAGTGGTCGAGGATACAGGCGCAGAGCTGATCGTTCTGGCCCGTTATATGCAGATCCTGTCCGACGAGATGTGCCAGAAGATGTCGGGGCGCATCATCAACATCCACCACTCGTTCCTGCCGTCTTTCAAGGGGGCAAACCCCTACAAACAGGCGTTTGAGCGTGGGGTAAAGCTGATCGGGGCGACGTCCCATTACGTGACCGCCGATCTCGACGAGGGGCCGATCATCGAACAGGACATCGTGCGCATCACCCATGCGCAATCAGCGTCGGACTACGTGTCGCTGGGCCGTGATGTCGAGGCCTCTGTGCTGGCGCGCGCGATCCACGCCCATGTGCATCACCGCGCCTTTCTCAACGGCAACAAAACCGTGGTCTTCCCCGCTTCGCCGGGCAGCTTTTCCAGCGAACGCATGGGCTGATACCGGCCAACACACCGGCAACAAAATGCCACTCAAAGGGTCCGAAGCACGCCTCGGACCCTTTTGCATGTTTGCTGCAAATTGCCTCGACACATCCGGCGCAATGCTGAGGGCCCAAGACACCTGTTGAGAGGACAAGACATGCTCAAACGTATCGCAACCGCGCTGACCCTGATGGCCGTTATGATGGCACCGGTTGCGGGCTCCGCCCAGCCGGCACCGCACGGGACCACGCAGCCACGCGGACCGGGGGTCGAGCTTGTGGTTGCCGCTGCCGCAGCCGTGCTGCTTGTCGGTGTGCTCGCGCACCGCCATTGACCACAAAAGCAAAACGCCCCCGCGCCAAGATCCGGCACGGGGGCGTTTGTCTGATCGGCTGATTACTTGCGGCCTGCCACGATCCGGTCAAGGATCAGCGCGCAGAACAGGATCGCGAGACCGGCAAGGATCCCCTGCCCCGCCGCCGCGTATTGCAGCGCTTCCAGCACGTCTTCGCCCAATCCCTTGGCCCCGATCAGCGAGGCCACAACCACCATTGCCAGCGACAGCAGGATCGTCTGGTTAACCCCCGCCATGATCGTTTTGCGGGCCAATGGCAGATCCACCCGCCACAGCAGATAAGACGGGGTCGCGCCAAAGGCCATCGCGGCCTCGCGCACGGTGGCGGGCACCTGCTGCAGCCCCAGCACCGTGAACCGGATCACCGGAGGGCTGCCAAAGATCATCGTCGCCACCACGCCTGCAGGCTTGCCCGCGCCGATAAAGGCCACCACCGGGATCAGATAGACAAAGGACGGCATCGACTGCATGAAATCCAGCACCGGACGCACCACCGCAAAGACCCGTGGCCTGCGTGCGCAATAAATCCCCAGCGGAATGCCCAGTGTGATCGAAATCAGCGCCGCCGCCCCCAGAAGCGCGATTGTGGTCATCGCTTTTTCCCAGAAATCCAGCACGCCAAGATAGGCCAGCGCCGCTGCGGTAAAGATCGCCACGCGTGCGCCGCCCGACAGCCACGCCAGCATGACAAAGACCAGCGCCACCACCGGCCATGGCGTGCCCACCAGCACCACTTCGATCCAGTCGAGCAAGGTGCGCATGCCCACGGTCAAGGCATCAAAAAACCCGCGCCCGTGCACTTTGGTCCAGTCGAAAATGCCCTGCAGCCCATCGCCCACATTCAGACGCCAATCGCGGTTCGTCGGAAAGGCATTGAGCAGGCCAAAGGCATCGGGCCGCGCGAATTTCATCATCGACAGGCCAATCACGACGGCGGCGATGGCACAGGCCAACACCAGCCGTTCGGTGGCCCAGCCGCTGGCCTCGCGCCGGTCGGACCGCCAGCGCACGAACTGCGCCTCCAGCGTCCAGTTGGCCAGCACAGCAATCGCCGCGCGAAACAGCACCAACAGCGCCGCACCGCCCAGCAGGTACATCACACCACCGGCAGCGGCCTGTCCGGCGGCGGCCTCTGCCCCCGCCAGCGCATCCTGCAACGAGGCAGCCGCCCTTTGCAGCGCCTCCAGCGAGGCCGCGCCCGAGGCTTCTGCCGCCTCGATCTGTTGGCGGCGCAGATCCAGCGTCTGCGCAATCTGTTCCGCCCGTAGGCGCGCCTCGCGGCCCAGATCGCCAAACAGCCCCATCCCCATCAGGATGACCGCCAGCGTGTCCAACAGCAGCGTGCCCAGAAACCACGACCACAGGCCGCGCGCGCCGAACCAGACCGGCCCAAGCAGCCCTGCGGCCATGTTTACGGTCAGCCGGTAGCCCGGCGCTTCCATCATGTGGTGGAACACGCGCCGGTAATAGCCCTGCGATTGCCCCGCAAATTCCCCGATCAATGCGTCAAGACGCGACGGTGTGCTGGCCTGAACCTTGGATGGATCGACATGCATCATCTCTGGCTCCTTACGCCTGACTGTTCTGGATCGCGCGCAAAAGGCTCGCGCGGTTGATAACACCGACGGTGTTGTGATCATCGGCCACGGTGACGACGCCATGACCGTCCACCGCCAAATTCATCAGATCGCTCAGGTCCATCTTTGGATGTGCGACCTTGGCGTCCTGTGGCACATGGCCATGCTGCGCCTGATATTCCTCCACCGGCTGCATCACCGAATGGGCGAAGATCATGTTGAGCTTTGAAATCCCGGCGACAAAATCCGCCACATAGTCGTCTGCGGGGTTCAGGATGATGTCTTCGGGCGTGCCGATCTGGACGATGCGCCCGTCCTTCATGATGGCGATGCGATGGCCGATGCGGATCGCCTCGTCCAGATCATGGGTGATGAACATCGTGGTCTTGCCCAGCTTGCGGCTGAGCGCCATGAACTGATCCTGCAACTGCTTGCGGATCAGCGGATCAAGCGCGGAGAACGGCTCGTCCATAAGCAGGATTTCAGGGTCTGCGGCAATGGCACGGGCCAGCCCCACCCGCTGTTGCATGCCGCCCGACAGCTCATGGGCGTATTTGTCTTCCCAGCCGGTCAGCTCCACCAGATCCAGCACGCGGTCCGCCTCTTCCCAGCGGCGCGCCTTGCCGGTGCCGCGAATTTCCAAGGGCATGGCCACGTTGTCGCGCACCGTGCGGTGCGGCATCAGACCAAAGTTCTGGAACACCATGGCCACGCGCCGGTTGCGCAGATCGCGCAGCCCCGCATCATCCAACCCCATCACGTCCTCGCCGTTCAGCCGGATGGCCCCCGCCGTCGGTTCCAACAGCCGGTTCACATGGCGCACAAGCGTCGATTTGCCCGACCCGCTCAGCCCCATGACGCAGAACAGCTCGCCCCGCCGGATCTGGAAATTGGCATCGGCGACGCCCACCACACAGTCGAATTCTTCCAGCACCTCGGCTTTGGTCAGGTGCTCTTCGTGGATCGCGGCCAGCGCCTGCTGGGCCTTGTCTCCGAAAATCTTCCACACGCCCTGCGCGTCGATTGCAATATCGCTGTCCATCTTACCCCGTCCCGTCAAAAGCCCCCGCCCCCCATGGGACGGGGGAGGTGCCAATCAGTTCAGGCCAAGCCAGCCATCCACGGTCTCGGCGTTCGCTTCCAGCCAGTCGGCCACGGTGGCATCCATGTCCTGACCTTCGACAACCACCTGATAGGTCAGCTGCGACAGCGCATCCGCGTCCATCTCGATCGCGCCCAGAAAGGCCGCCGCCGCCGGGTTGCGTTCCTCAAGCGAGGTGGAATAGGCGACGGTCACGGTCTTGACCACATCGCCGGTGGTGATGGAGGATTTGTTGAACCAATCCGCATCCTCGTCGGGCTGGATCATGGTGTATTGCGCCGGATCGTGGGCCGGTTCCTCGATCATGGTCACGTCATACAGCGCATGCACATAATGCGGCGAATAGCAGTAAAAGACGACGCCTTCCTCGTTTTCGATCGCGTCCTTCAGACGGGCATAGAACACCGCCTCGTCCTCGGTCGTGGGTTCAAGGAATGTCTCGATGCCGTAGTCGCGCACCTTGACCTTGTGCACATTGGTGGACGCCCAGCCCGATGCGCCAACCCAGATCTCGCCCATGCCGTCGCCATCGCTGTCAAACAGCGGCTGCGCCATCGGTGTCGCCAGATCAAAGATCGACGCGATCCCGTGTTTTTCTACCATATAGGTGGGGGTGCAGAACCCCGTCTTGCCCGCGTAGCTGCCGGTGGACAGGCCAACGGTGCCTTTGTCCTCGACATATTCCGCAACAAAGGACGCGTGGTTGGGCAGCCAGACATCGGGGTGAACGTCAATGTCACCGCGCCCGCCATCCATAGAGGCAAAGATCACCGCATTGGCCCCGGGGGCATAGCCCACCTCGCCGCCCAGACGGGTTTCGATCACCTGTCCGATGATGCGGCTCATGATGCGCGCGCCGGGCCAGCTGGGTTCGCCCACCATCACCTTTTCCTGTGCCGCCGCCGTCGACGCGACACCAAGCGCGAGCACCGCGCAGGCCGTGAATTTCACAATGTTCATGATCTTTGTCTCCAGTTGGGGTGAATGCGCTTCTCAGGCGCGCGCCCGCTTACGTTGCGGGTCGATAAAGGGAATGTCGCAGACGGTGCCGCCCAGACGTTTCATGCGGCCATCCATCTGGCCGATCTCCAGCCGCCGGCCCGTGTCGGCATGTTCAACGCCCAAGCGCACAATCGCGATGGCGCATTCCAGCGACGGCGACCGCGTGGCCGAGGTCACAACACCGACTTGGCGTTCGCCATCCAGCACCGGCGCGCCGTGATGCGGCACATCGGTCAGATCCAGCCGCATGCCGCGCAACACGCGGCGCGGGTTTTCGGCATTGCGCATCAGCGCCGCCTTGCCGGTAAACTCGGGTTTTGTCAGATCGACGGCAAAGCCAAGCCCCGCCTCAAAGGCATCCACGCCCGGGGCGAATTCCGCATTGGCGGCGGCCAGTCCGGCCTCGATCCGGATGGTGCCGAGCGCCTCTGTCCCCATGGGGGTGACGCCGAATTCCTCGCCCGCCTCCATGATGGCGTCCCAGACCGCCAGCGCGTCGGACTGCGCGCAAAACACCTCGTAGCCCAGCTCGCCAGTGTAGCCCGAGCGCGCCAGCATAAACGGTGCCCCCTCGCGGTCATGCAGCCGCGCCACAGTCACACCGAACCATTTCAGGTGATCCAGCGCGGGCACATTCGGTTGCGTAAAGGTAATTTTGCGCAGCAAGTCGCGGGATTTAGGGCCTTGGATGGCCAAATTCGGGAGCCCGCTGCCCATGTGGTGCACCCGCACCTGCAGCCCCATCTCATCGGCCAGTTCTTGCAACACGCGGCCGCTTTCCTCGGTGCCACAGCACCAGCGGAACAGATCATGGCCCAGACGGAACAGCGTGCCATCGTCAATCACCGTGCCCGCCTCGTCGCACATCAGCGTATAGGCACCCCGCCAGACCGCCATCTTGGCCACATTGCGTGTGGTCGCGCGCTGCAACAGCGTCTCGGCGTCGGGGCCGACGATGTCATATTTGCGCAGGCTGCTCATGTCCTGCACCGTCACCGCCTCGCGGCAGGCCCAGTATTCGCCCAAAGCGCCGGTGGCTGGAAAATTCACCGGCACCCAAAGATCGCGGGCGGGGGCAAAATGCTGGGTCAGCGGCTCGAGCCGGTCATGAAAGGCCGAAGGCTGGCTGATCGTCATGGGGGCGTCTTCCTTCTCGCGCCATGCCACAGCACAGCGAATGGGGGTCTCGGGGCGGTAGATCCGGACGTGCACATCCGTCGGGTTCCACCCGTTGATCGGATCAATATCGTCGGGACAAGCGGTGGAGACGGCGACCAGATCCTCCATCGCGCGCATGGTCACGTGATCGCCGGGCCGCGAATGGGATTCCTCGGTCATGATCTGGTGGCTGTTCGGGTCGATCCATGTGTTCCAAAAGAAGTTGATCGCGGGCCAGGCCGATCGCCGCCCCACCCCGAACGGGTCCAGCGCGGCAGAGATATTGTCCGAACAGTTCACATGCCCGGGAAAGCCGCGATCCTCATAGCCGCGCGCCGTGCAGGCCAGCCCATAGGTGTCGTGCCGCCCGCAGGTGTCCTGCACCACGTTCAACAGCGGCCGCATTTCTTGGTCAAAGAACTTGTCCAGCACGCCCGGACCGGGATAGGCGCGGCGCACCATCGACCGCGTGGCGGTGCCGTCGATCATCCACTCCTTGCCCTGTTGCAAACCGTCGGCGCGAAACGCGGTGAAATCGGAACATTGCTGACCTGCCACATCAATGATCTGCACATATTCGCCGCGCCGCAGCTCATAGGCCTGTGCCGTGCCACGGGTGACGGTGAATTCCTCGCGCACGTCGCCCAGCAAGGGCGGCAAGCGGTCCGCCGCGTCCTTGGCCGGTTGATGGATGACATCCACCAGACCGATATGCGCGCCCGTCACCAGCGCGTCCTGCTCCAAGGGGTTCAGTAGCCAGACCGTCACATTGGCCGTGCTGCGCAGGATCAACGGCTCATCACCCGATGCGAGCTCTGCCGCGCGCAGGCCGTCCAGATCCCCGCCACAGGCGGTGACCCAACCGATCAGCTCGGCCACGTCACAGCCTGCGAACTGTGGCACCGCCTGCCCCGCCAACCCCAAAGCCGCCAGCGCGTCCCCGCCGCGCCCGTCAAAGGCCAGCATCTGAACCTGCGTCCCGTCGGTGGCCAGCGACAGCAAATCCCCCGCCCCCAGCGTCAGCCGCAGCGCGCCGCGTGGCACCAGCGGGTGACGGCGCGGGGCTGTGGGCGATGGAAAGCCCGCAAAGCGCCGCCCCTGCGCCACAGACCCCACGTTCCGGAATTCGCGTAAGACATCATAGCGTGTCATCGGTTTGACCTGATTCTTGTCATGTAACTAGTTACATCGTCACTGTAACCGGTTACACCCGTCAAGACTCTTTGCTAATTCTGTCAAAACCGGCGACAACTGCTGCTGGAACGAACACGAACGGACAAAAACCGATGCAAAAAGAGGCAGCGCGTAAACGGGCCAATCTCCGGGACGTGGCCGAGGCAGCGGGCGTCTCCGTCGCCACTGTCAGCCGCGTGATGAACACCCCCGACAGCGTGGCCAAGACCACACGCGCCCGCGTCGAAGCGGCCATGGCGCAGCTGCACTGGACCCCAAGCGCCGCCGCCCGTGCGATCAACTCTGGCCGGACGCGTTTTGTCGGCGCTCTGGTGCCCACGCTGGACGCCGATATCTTTGCCCGCGTGATTGCCAATCTCGAAAGCCAGCTCGCCACACACGGCTTGTCACTGGTGGTCGCCACCACAGGCGGCCTGCCGCAGGTCGAGGCGCAAAAGGCCAAGGCCCTGCTCGACATCGGGGCCGAGGGTCTGGTGGTCTCAGGCGCCTCTCATGCGGATGACTTCTATGCGCTGATCGCGCGCAGCCGGCTGCCGGCCATCTCGACCTCGTGGTACGAGCCGGAATTCGTCCTGCCCACCGTGGGCTACGACAACAAGGCCGCCGCCCTTCTGGCGCTGACGCATCTGACCGATCTGGGCCACAGCCGCATTGCCGTGCTGCACGGACCACTGGCCACCAATGACAGAACCGGCGCACGGGTCAGGGCGCTGCAGGCCCACACAGATCAGCTCAGCTATCATCCCGCCGAGATGACCATCGCCGGGGCCTGTGCCGGTGCGGCCCGCCTGCTCGACAGCGCCCCCGCCACGCGGCCCACCGCTGTGATGTGCATGTCCGACCTTCTGGCCACCGGCCTGATTTACGAATGCCAGCGGCGCGGCGTGCAGGTGCCACGGGATCTGTCGATCGTCAGCACCGATGACCTGCCCGCCTCGGCACATCTGGTGCCTGCGCTGACCACGGTGCATTTGCCGGTGGACATCATGGGGCGGCGCGCGGCGGATGCCATCGCGGGCTGGGTCGAACACCACCAGCGCCCCGCCGATCAACTGCTGGACATTGCCCTGATGGTGCGCGACAGCACCGCCCCGCCGCGGCCATAAAAAAGGCCGCGGCACAAGCGCGCCACGGCCCTGTCTGCATCACCCAGCCGGATCAGCCGATCCGGTAGTTCGGGCTTTCACGCGTGATCTGCACGTCATGGACGTGGCTTTCCTTCAGACCCGCGCCGGTGATCTTCACAAAGTTGGCGTTTTTGCGCATGTCATCGACCGTGGCATTGCCGGTGTAGCCCATGGCCGCGCGCAGACCGCCCACCAGCTGATGGATCACGGTGCCAGCCGGCCCTTTGTAGGGCACCTGTCCCTCGATGCCCTCGGGCACCAGCTTGTCGCTGGCCGCGTCTTTCTGGAAGTAACGATCGGCAGAGCCGCGCGCCATCGCGCCCAAGGACCCCATCCCGCGATAGGACTTGAACGACCGCCCCTGATACAGGATCACCTCGCCCGGGCTTTCATCGGTGCCCGCAATCATTGAACCGACCATGGCGCAAGACGCCCCGGCGGCAATGGCTTTGGCAAAATCGCCCGAGAACTTGATGCCGCCGTCGGCGATCACCGGCACATCGCCCGCCTCGCGCGCGCAATCCATGATTGCGGTCAACTGCGGCACACCCACACCGGCGACCATGCGCGTGGTGCAGATCGACCCCGGACCGATGCCGACCTTCACCGCATCCGCGCCCGCGTTGATCAGCGCGCGGGTCGCCTCGGCGGTGGCGACGTTGCCTGCGATCACCTGCACCTCGTTGGACAGGGATTTGACGCGGGTCACAGCTTCCAGCACGCCAGCGGAATGGCCATGCGCCGTGTCGACCACCAGCACGTCCACGCCGGAATCCACCAATGCGCCAGAGCGTTCAAAGCCCGCATCGCCCACGCCGGTTGCCGCAGCCACCCGCAGGCGGCCCAGATCATCCTTGCAGGCGGTGGGGTTCAGAACCGCCTTTTCGGTGTCTTTCAGCGTCAGAAGACCGGTCAGCTTGCCATCCTTGTCGGTGACCAGCAGCTTTTCGATCCGGCGCGCGCGCATCAGGCTGATCGCCTCTTCGCGGTCCGCCGGTTCGTGCAGAATCGCCAGATTGTCGGTGGTCATCATGACCCGCACCGGCGTGTCATCCTGCTGGGCAAAGCGCATGTCGCGGTTGGTGACAATCCCCACAACACGGCGATTTTCGTCCACCACCGGAAAGCCGCTGAACCCGTAGCGTTCAATCAGCGCCTTGGCATCCGCCAAGGTCTGATCGGGCGTCAGCGTGACAGGATTGTAAACGATGCCGGATTCGAACCGTTTGACCCGGCGCACTTCGCGGGCCTGCGTTTCCACATCAAGGTTCTTGTGGATCACCCCCATGCCACCGGCCTGCGCCATGGTGATGGCCATGCGGCTTTCGGTGACGGTATCCATCGCCGAAGACAGCAGCGGAATGTTGAGCGTGATCGCCCGCGTCACCCGTGTCCGTGTGTCCGCCGTCGACGGCAGCACGCTGGACGCGGCGGGAACAAGCAGTACATCGTCGAAGGTCAGCGCCTCGCGAATCTCCATGGCAGGGGCTCCTGTGCAGAGGGTTCGGTTGGCACGTCCCTTTCTCATGCCCCGAGGGAAATGGAAAGGGCGAAATGGCCGCAGATGGCGATCAAACGCCGCGCCTTGTGTTCTTGGCACGCCATAGCTGCGCGGCGATCCCCCCTTGCACAGCCCTCGCCCGCGCGCCACCCTGCGCTGCGAAAGGAACCCCCATGTCCCACAGCTATGACACCGGCCGTCTGAACCTGCCCTTCACCGGCATCTGCACCTTCGCCCGCAGCCCCTATCAACCCGACTGGCAGGCGCTGGACACGGATGTGGCGGTGCTGGGCGCGCCCTTTGACGCGGGCACCCAGTGGCGGGCCGGTGCGCGCTTTGGCCCGCGCGCCATCCGCGAGGCATCGACACTGTTCAGCTTTGGCCACAGCGGCGCCTATGACCACGAGGATGATATAACATACCTCGAAGGTGTGCAGATCACCGATATGGGCGATGCCGACATCATCCACACCGACACCGACCAGAGCCACGCCAACATCCGCGCCGGGGTCGAGGCGGCACTGGCTGCAGGCGCGCTGCCCGTCACGCTTGGCGGGGACCATTCGATCAACATCCCCTGCATCGAGGCTTTCGAGGGCCAGCCGCCCTTTCACATCCTGCAAATCGACGCCCATCTGGATTTCGTCGATGAACGCCACGGGGTGACACGCGGTCACGGCAATCCGATGCGCCGCGCCGCCGAGAAACCCTATGTCACGGGGCTGACGCAGGTGGGCATCCGCAACGTGTCATCGACCGCACGCGACGGGTATGAGGACGCGCGCCGCTTTGGCTCGGACATCGTGTCGGTGCGCCAGGCCCGTGAGCTTGGCCCGCATGGGGTGGCCAGCCTGATCCCCGCCCGCACGCCGGTCTATATCACCATCGACATCGACGCCTTCTGCCCCTCGATCGCGCCCGGCACCGGCACCCCCAGCCATGGCGGTTTCCTGTATTACGAGGTACTGGAACTGCTGCAGCATGTGGCCCGCAGCCATGACGTCATCGGCATCGATCTGGTAGAGGTCGCGCCCGATTACGACCCCACAGGGTCAACCTCGATCCTTGCGGCGCAGCTTTTGCTGAACCTTTTGGGGTTTGTCTTCCACGCCCGCCGCGAAAGCTGAAATCCACGGCATCCGGTTGATCCCGATCAAGGACATCGGCCGGTTTCTGCCGCAGTGCGGCACGGCAGGCCGTCTGCCCCCTTGTCGTCACGGGGATGAAACGCTTTGCTGACAGAAAACAGGCAACCACAGGCAGGAGACCGCTCCGATGACAGCCCCGCTTTCAGGATACACCATCCTAGATCTGACCCATGTTCTGGCGGGTCCGTTCTGCACCATGACCCTGTCTGATCTGGGCGCAAATGTTATCAAGGTCGAACCGCCCCGCACCGGCGACGACACCCGCGCCTTTCCCCCGTTCAAGGACGGCAAATCCGCCTATTTCGCGGCCATCAACCACGGCAAGAAATCCATTGCCCTGAACCTCAAGGACGACGCCGACCGCGCGATCTTTGAACGGCTGCTGGCGCGTGCCGATGCGGTGGTGGAAAACTACCGCCCCGGCGTGATGGACCGTCTGGGTTACGGGTGGGAGGCGCTGCACGCCCGCTATCCCCGGCTCGTCTACGGCGCGGTGTCGGGCTTTGGCCACAGCGGGCCGGACAGCAAACGCCCCGCCTATGACATGGTGGTGCAGGCGCGCGGCGGGGTGATGTCCATCACCGGCGAGGCGGGCCGCGAGCCAGTGCGCGTGGGCGCGTCGATTGGCGATATCATCGCGGGCATGTATCTGACGCAGGGCATTCTGGCCGCGCTGATGGACCGCGACCGCAGCGGCGTGGGGCGCAAGATCGACGTGGCCATGCTCGACAGCATTCTGGCCGTTCTGGAACACGCGGTCGCGCTGACCACCACCACCGGCAAGGCCCCCGGCCCCACCGGCGCGCGCCACCCGTCGATCACCCCGTTCGAGACCTTCCATGCCTCGGACGGGCTGTTTGTGATCGCCGCAGGCAACGACAAGCTGTTTGAAAAGCTCTGCATCACGCTGAACCTGCCACTGGCGGATGATCCCCGCTTTGCCACCAACCCCGCGCGCTGCGACAACGCGCGGCTGCTCAAACGCCTGATCGAGGCGGTCACGCTGGGCGACACCTGCGCCGCATGGATCGCCAAGCTGACGGCGGCAGGCATTCCAACCGGCCCGATCCAGACCATCGACCAAGTGCTGAAGGACCCGCAAATTCTGGCGCGCAACATGGTGGTTGATGTGCTCGACCGCAACGGGCGGCAGGCCTACAAGGCCGCAGGCAATCCCATCAAGATGACCGATGCGCCTGACCCCACCTCGCGCGGGCCGGCCCCCGATCTGGACGGCAACCGCGGGGAAATCCTGCGCTGGCTGGAACAGGGCTGACCTCCGCAGCACATCGGCCATGACGGTTTCATGTCGCAGCCTGTCGGGTTGGCGCTTTTCCTTTTGCGGCGAATGGCTATGTTCGCCCGCAGACGTCAGGAGCCGCCCATGACCCAAGACCCCCTTGTGATCTTTACCCCCTCTGGCAAGCGGGGGCGTTTTGCCAAAGGCACGCCGGTTCTGACCGCCGCCCGCCAGCTTGGCGTGGATCTGGATTCCGTCTGTGGCGGGCGCGGCATCTGTTCCAAATGTCAGGTGCAGCCCAGCTATGGGGATTTCTCCAAACACGGAGTGTCCGTGGCCGATGACGCGCTGTCGGATCGCAACGCGGTCGAGGATCGCTATGACCGGGTGCGCGGGCTGAAACCGGGCCGTCGTCTGGGTTGTCAGGCCACGGTGCAGGGCGATGTGGTCATCGACGTCCCCCCCGAAAGTCAGGTCCACCGGCAGGTGGTGCGCAAGGCGGCGTCTGACAAACCGATCACCATGGACCCCGCCACCCGCCTTTACTACGTCGAGGTGGCAGAGCCCGACATGCACGACCCCACCGGCGATCTGCAACGGCTGGCTGCAGCCCTGCGCGACCAATGGGGCATCGCCGACGTCACCCTCTCGCCCGCCCTGCTTCCCAGTTTGCAAAAACACCTGCGCAAGGGCGGCTGGACCGTCACAGCCGCGCTGCACACCCCCCACACCGGCGCCACACCGCAGATCATCGCCCTGTGGCCCGGCCTGCACGAGGGGGGCATCTACGGGCTGGCCATCGACCTTGGGTCGACCACGGTGGCGGCGCATCTGACGAACCTCGACACCGGGGCGGTCATTGCCTCCAGCGGGATCATGAACCCGCAGATCCGCTTTGGCGAGGATCTGATGTCGCGCGTCTCCTACGCCATGATGAACCCCGGCGGCGAGGTCGAGATGACCCGCGCCGTGCGCGAGGCCATCGACACGCTGACCCAAGACATCGCCCGCGACGGCGGCATCGACCCCGAACTGATTGTCGAGACCGTCTTTGTCTGCAATCCGGTGATGCACCACCTTTTGCTGGGGATTGATCCGGTGGAACTGGGACAGGCGCCTTTTGCGCTGGCCACCTCGGACGCGCTGAACCTCTCGGCGCGCGACATCGGCCTGCAGGCCTTGCCACACAGCGCGCAGATCTACGTGCTGCCCTGTATCGCGGGCCATGTGGGGGCCGATGCCGCCGCCGTCGCCCTGTCCGAGCGTCCCGATCAGGCGCAGGAGCTGACGCTGATTGTCGACGTGGGCACTAACGCGGAAATACTGCTCGGCGATGGCACCCGCACGCTGGCTTGTTCCTCGCCCACCGGACCGGCCTTTGAGGGGGCGCAGATTTCGTCAGGCCAGCGCGCCGCCCCCGGCGCGATCGAGGCTATCCGCATTGATCCCGTCACCAAAGAGCCGCGCTTTCGCGTCATCGGCTGTGATCTGTGGTCGGACGAGGACGGCTTTGTCCTGCAAACCGCCCAAACCGGCATCACCGGCATCTGCGGATCGGGCATCATCGAGGCGGTGGCCGAAATGCGCATCGCCGGACTGCTGGATGCCTCGGGGCTTATTGGCGGGGCGGAGGCCACCGGCACGGCGCGCTGCCAGCCCACGGGGCGCACCCATGAATACCTCATCCATGACGGCACCGCCGAAGGCGGTCCGCGCATCACCGTCACCCAAGGCGACATTCGCGCCATCCAGCTGGCGAAATCGGCGCTTTATGCGGGGGCGCGGCTGCTGATGGACACGCGCGGCACCGATACGGTGGCGCAGGTCGTGTTGGCGGGGGCCTTTGGCGCGCATATCTCGCCGCTGCATGCGATGGTGTTGGGCATGATCCCCGATGTGCCGCTGGACCGTGTGACCAGCGCGGGCAATGCCGCAGGCCACGGGGCGCGCATCGCGCTGTGTTCCCTGACCGCCCGCCGCGAGATCGAGGCTCTGGTCCACAAGATCACAAAGGTCGAAACCGCGATCGAGCCGAAGTTTCAGGAACATTTCGTCAACGCAAACGCCATCCCGCATGCCACGGACCCGTTCCCGAACCTGCTGACAGAGGTCACCCTGCCCGATGTCAGCTTTAACGCCGGGACCGAGGACAAGGGCGGCCGCCGACGCAGACGCCGTTGACTTACTGGTCGTTGTTGCGCGCCTCGCGCGCGGCACGGCGCGCCTGACGGATGCGGCGCTGCTCGGCCTTGGCCTTCTGGCGGGACTGGTCCGCCTCCATATCCATATTGTCGGCCATCTGGTTGGCGTAAGGGTCGCGCGACTGCCCCTGCCGTGGCTGCCCCATACGGTCCATGCCCGCCTTCACGCCGCGATTGACGAATTGGCGGATCACCTGATTGACGACCATGCGGATGATACGGTCCAAGTTCATGCCTACCTCCTGTCACTGGCCACGCGGGATGCGCACCGGTTCTGATATGGTGCCTCGGGGTGGTCGAAACCACCCCGCCCCGGCTTTGCGCCTGTATCCCGCAACAATATGCCGATTTTTTGGCAAATCTCGGGGAATGTTCCTAGTCCTCGAACAATTCCGACTGGCCCTCGCCTGCTTCTGCCGCATCGGGGTCCTCGTCCTCGCGCCCGACCGCCCCCAAAGGCGAGGGACGGTTGTCCAACAGACCGGCGGCGCGCAGATCCGCAAGCCCCGGCAGATCCCGCGCGCTTTCCAGCCCGAAGTGGTCCAGAAAGGTCTGCGTCACCACAAAGGTCACAGGCCGCCCCGGCGTCATGCGCCGACGCCCGAAGCGGATCCAGTCCATCTCCAGCAGTTGATCCACCGTGCCGCGCGACACCGCGACGCCGCGAATTTCCTCGATCTCGGCGCGGGTGACCGGCTGGTGATAGGCGATGATCGCCAGCGTCTCGACCGCCGCGCGCGACAGCTTACGCGTCTCGGTGACCTCGCGGCTCATGAGAAACCCAAGATCCGAGGCCGTGCGAATGGCCCATGCATCGCCCACACGCACCACCTGCACACCCCGCCCTTCGTAGCGTTTGCGCAGATAGACCAGCGCCTCTGCCGGATCGCAGCCATGCGGCATCCGGTCGCCAAGCTCCTTGACCGTCACCGGCTCTGCGCTGGCGAACAAGATGGCCTCGACCATGCGTTCCTGTTCCGCCATGGGCGGCGCCTCGAACAGGCTGTCACGGGGCGTGTCTGTCATTCGCGCTCTTCCTTTCTGCGCAGCTGGATCGGGGCAAAGGTGTCCTCTTGCCGGATTTCCAGATGCCCCTCTTTGACCAGTTGCAACGAGGCCGCAAAGGTCGCCGCCGTGGCCGAGCGCCACATGGTGTCATCCTCGCCCCAACCCACCGGCAGATAAGACGCGATATCCGTCCATGCGCCTGCAAAGCCGATCATGCCGCGCATCCGCTCCAACGCCTGCTCCATGGTGAACACCTTGTCCCGGTCCATCACAAAGGGGCGGAATTCATCGCGGGTGCGGATACGTGCATAGCCCTGCATCAGATCCAGCAGTGTTGCGGTATAGACCACCTTGCGCGTGGGCTGCATGTCCTCTGGCACGCCACGGGCAAAGAAATCACGCCCCTTCTGGTCCCGCGCCATCAGCTTGGCCGCAGCCTCGCGCATGGCCTGAAGCCGTTCCAGCTGATAGGCCAGATGCGCGGCCAGATCCTCGCCCGAGGGGCCATCTTCGCTGGGATCGGGGGGCAGCAACAGCCGCGATTTCAGAAACGCCAGCCACGCCGCCATCACCAGATAATCCGCCGCGAGCTCAATGCGCAGCGCCTTGGCCTTTTCCACAAAGGCCAGATATTGCTGCGCCAGGGCCAGAACACTGATCGCGCGCAGATCGACCTTCTGGGTGCGCGCCATGTTCAGCAACAGATCCAGCGGCCCCTCAAAGCCGTCCACATCCACCACCAAAGCCTCCGCCGCCATGCGGTCGGCGACAGACAACGGCAGTTGCGGTTCGGCTTCGTCAGACATCAACACATCCCGATGCGGGCAAGGTTCAGGCGATCAAGCGGTCAAATTCCGCATTGAGCGCGGCGATGTCAATATCGTCTGGTGCCTGACGCGCGGCCAGCGCCGCCTCGGCGCGGGTTTGTGCCGCGCCGTCCATGGTCCCGCAGTCGGCCCAGATGGACTGCATCTCCGCCAGATCGCCGTTGCAGTGCAACACCAGATCACAGCCCGCAGCCCGTGCCGCGACGCCGCGTTCGGCCACGCTGCCTGACAGCGCCTCCATGCTGATGTCATCGGTCATCAGCAGCCCGTCAAACCCGATCAGCTTGCGGATCACATCCACCATCACCGGCGAGACCGTCGCAGGACGCGGGTCGATCGCCTCGAACACCAGATGGGCGGACATGCCCAGCGGCAGATCGTTCAGCGCCTTGAAAGGGGCGAAATCCACCGCCTCCAGCGCGTCCGGGGCGGCATTCACGCGCGGCAGGTCCTTGTGGCTGTCCAGCGTGCCCAGCCCGTGACCGGGCATGTGCTTCATCACCGGCAAGACGCCCCCCGCCATCAGCCCGTCAGCCACCGCCCGCCCATGCAGGGCAACGGTTGCCGCATCCGTGCCATAGCATCGGTTGCGCAGAATGGCGTGGGTCTGGTCGCGCGCCACATCCAGCGTGGGGATGCAATTGCCGTCGATCCCCAGCGCGCGCAGCTCATACGCGATCAGCCGCGCCCGCAGCCAAAAGGCGCGCGCCCCAAGCGCGGCATCCTCCAAAGGCGGGCGGAATTCGCGGGCCAGGGGCGCGCGCAGCCGCTGCACGCGGCCACCTTCCTGATCAATAAACACCGGCGCGTCATGCCCTGCCGCCATGCGCATCTCGTCACACAGGGCGCGGATCTGATCCGCAGTGTCCAGATTGCGGGCAAACAGGATAAACCCGAAGGGGCGCGCCTGCGCAAACAGCGCCTTTTCCTCGGCGCTCAGACGCAGGCCCGCGCAACCAAAGATGGCCGCGCCGAAACGGCTCATCGTGTGACCACCGGAATGCAGTCGACTTTCTCTGCCACAAAGGCTGCGCAGAAGCGGCGCGCATCGGCCAGATCCACGAACCCTTCGGCACGCAGACGATAGAACGTCCGGCCACCGGATTGCGCCTGCTGGATCACGCGGCCTTTGCCATCAAGGAAATCACCAAAGCGGGTTTCCAGACGCGTCCATTCGCTGCGCGCGGTCTCGGCACTGTCAAAGGCACCGATCTGCACCAGACGGGTCCCCGCAGGCAGGCTCGACGGATCGATCTCGCGCGTGGCCGAAGACGCCGCAGCGACCACCGTCGCATCCACCTGCCCGACCGAGGCAAGCTGCAGCCCCGAGGGCCGTGTCTTGGGCCGCAGCGAGCGCGGCAGGCCCGGCCCCAGATCGGCGGTGATCTCGGGGGTGTCGGTGATCTCTTCCACCAGCGCATCCGCCCCGGCAGAGCTTACGTCCTGCGCATTGGCAAAGGGGCTGTCTGCGGCGGGCGTGTGCTCCGGCAGATCGGACAGCGGTTCGTTGTCGGCGGCGATCTGCGCGGCCAGTGCCAAAATGGGGTTGTCCTCGGCCAGCGGGTCCGCCTCGGTCGCGCCGTTGGTCAGCGACACCTCAACCGGCTGCTGTGCAGGCTCGTCGATGGGCACCATGGCGTTGGCGGCCACGTCCTCGGCCGCAAGGCCCGCCGGCACCGGCGCCAGCAGCAACTGGTCCGCCGGCCCTTCGGCCGCGCCCAGACCGGCCACTGCGTTCACCGCCAGCCCTTGGTGGTCTGCCAATGTGCCGCCGGGGTTTTCCGGTGCCACGCGCATCGGCCCTGCCATCGCCTGCACCACCGGCACGCCACTGACGTCGCGTGACATGACACCGTAGCCCCAGACACCGACGCCCACGACCAAGGCCAGCGATGCAACCGCGCCCGCCATATTGGTCAGCGACGCGGTTTTGCCAACGCTTGAAGACACGGGGGCCTGATACCCCCCATCATAGGTGTAATCCGCCATCTCTGCCTCGTGTTCCCCCTTTGGACACAAGGCCCAAAGGGTGGTTCTGCTCGTTCCGAAGCCCCGGCGGCGCGCCTTATATCAGCGCATTTCCTCGACCGGGGTTACGCCCAAAATACCAAGACCTGCCGAAATCACAACCGCCGTGGCACGTGCAAGGGCGATTTTTGCCTGTGTGGCCTCAGGCGTGGCCTGAATGAAACGCAATTCGGGGCGGTCGTTGCCCGCGTTCCACAAACCGTGCAGCTCTGCGGCCAGTTCGGACAGGTAGGTGGCGATGCGGTGCGGCTCGTGCGTGCGGGCAGCGATTTCCACCAGACGCGGCCATTCCGCCAGCTTGCCCACAAGCGCCAGCTCGGCAGGATCGCTCAATCCCGACAGGTCTTGCGCCGCCAGCGTGGCATCATCAACCGCCACATTCTGCTCGGCCACGGCCTTGCGCAGCACGCTGCAAATCCGCGCGTGGGCGTATTGCACGTAAAAGACGGGGTTTTCCTTGGACTGCTCGACCACCTTGTCAAAGTCGAAATCCAGCGGCGCATCGGATTTCCGCGTCAGCATGTGGAACCGTGCCACGTCCGGCCCGACCATGTCCACCAGATCACGCAGGGTGATAAAGGTCCCTGCCCGCTTGGACATCTTGAACGGCTCGCCGTTCTTGAACAGCTTCACAAGCTGGATCAGCTTGATGTCCAGCGGTACACGGTCCTCGGACAGCGCTTTGACCACGGCCTTAAGCCGTTTGACATAGCCGCCGTGATCGGCACCAAAGATGTTGATCAGCAGGTCATAACCGCGCTGCACCTTGTCGTAGTGATAAGCGATATCCGGCGCGAAATAGGCCCATGAGCCATCTGCCTTGGCCACGGGGCGGTCCTCGTCATCACCGAAATCGGTGGACTTGAACAGCCACTGCTCACGCTCTTCCCAATCCTCGTCGGCCTTGCCCTTGGGCTTGGGCAGCGTGCCCCAATAGACCAGACCCATCTCCTTGAGCCGGTCGATGATCTCCTCGATGCGGCCCGTGCCATACAGCGACTTTTCCGAAAAGAAGTAATCCATCCGCACACCAAGCGCGGCAAGGTCGTCTCGGATCAGATCCATCATCGCCTCGGTCGCGAAGACCCGCACATCCGCCAGCCAGACGCTTTCATCAGCGCCGACATAGGCATCGCCGACCTTGGCCTTGAGCGCCTCACCCACGGGGACCAGATAGTCGCCGGGATAGGTGCCATCGGCGAATTCCACCTCTTGGCCGTGCGCCTCAAGGTAGCGCAGGTAGACAGACCGTGCCAGCACATCGACCTGCGCGCCACCGTCGTTGATGTAGTATTCGCGCGTCACGTCATAGCCTGCATAGGCCAGCAGACCGGCCATCGCGTCGCCCACGATGGCGCCACGGGCGTGGCCCACGTGCATCGGCCCCGTCGGGTTGGCCGAGACATATTCCACGTTGACCTTCTCGCCCTGCCCCATGGCAGACCGGCCATATTCCGTGCCCGCCGTCAGGATCGCGCCGGGCAGCTTTTGCCAGACCGTCTGTTCCAGCCGCAGGTTCAAGAACCCTGGCCCCGCCACATCGGCGCTGGCGATCCGGTCGTCGGCCGCCAGCTTGGCGGCCAAGGCTTCGGCGATATCGCGCGGCTTGGCCTTGGCGGGCTTGGCCAGCACCATCGCGGCGTTGGTCGCCATATCGCCGTGCAGCGGATCGCGCGGCGGCTCGGTCGTGACCGGATCGGTGTTCAGCCCCTCGGGCAGAACACCCTCTCGGGTCAGCTGTGCAATCGCATCAAGGACAAGCGCGCGGATATCGGCAAAGAGGTTCATCGGTCAGGCTCCAAAACTTGATGCCCCCTCTACCACGCCCCGCGCCGGATTCAACCGTCCTGCGCAGGCGGTGTGGGCGCTGTTGTGCCTGCGTTGGACTGGCTGGCGATCTTGGCCTCGCGCGCCTCGCGGGCGTCCTCGCCGCTTTTGCGTTCGGGACGCGCCGGTCCGATCGACAGGATTTTCATGCCGACACGGTCCTGCGGGGTCTCGTCAGGGGCCAGAAAGCGCAGCCGCCCGCCGGGGCCAAGCTCGGCCAAGGCCACCGCCTCTGGCAATTTGGCGCGCCAGTCGTCCAGCCGGTATTCCTCGGACAGAGTGGAGACGCGGAATTCATCCCCCCCGGCAATCTGGGCGTTGGCCTCCATATAGGTCTGGTGCAGCGCCAGCGGTTTGCCCCCCAAAGTCGCAGGCAAAGCATGCCGGGTCGAGGTCTGCTTGACCCGTTTGAGCTGAAAGATGTTGTCGCGCCCCAGTTCCGGCGCAAGGTCGGTGGCCACCAGCGTGTTGTAGGGATCGTTCTCCGAGGCGCAGATCAGCTTTTCATAGGCCATCAGCTCCACCCGCTCCTCTGCCGCCTCCGACAGGATATCGCCAAAGAACACCGGCACACCGGCCTCGCGGGCACTGCGCAGCCGCGCATGGTTGGTGTCCGCGATCATCACCGGCAGCTCCATCTTTTTCAACGCCACCGCCAGTTCCACCGACCAGCGCGAGCCGCCAAGGATCAGCACACCGGGTTTCTCGCCCGCGCTCAGCCCCAGCAGCCGCGCAAAAGGTGTCAGCGTAAAGCCGTGCAGGACCACCGTCGCCGCCACCAGCACAAAGGCCAGCGGCGCGATCCGTTCCCCGTCCGAGATCCCCAGACCGGCCAGCCGTTCGCCAAACAGCCCCGCCACCGCCACCAGCACCACGCCGCGCGGTCCGGTAAAGGCCACCAACAGACGCTCTTTCCACGGCACGTTGGTCAGCGCCAGCGCGATCAGCACCGGCAAGGGCCGCGCCACCAGAATGACCACCGCCACAAAGGCAAAGGCCCGCCAGTCCAGCACCGCAAGCCGCTCAAACGACATGCCCGCCGCCAGCAGGATAAACACGCCCGACACCAACAGGACGGTGGCGTGCTCCTTGAAGCGGTACAGCTCGGTAAAGCTGGGCAGGCCCGCATTGGCGATCCACAACCCCATCAGCGTCACCGCCAACAACCCGCTTTCATGCAAAACGGAATCGGACAGCGCAAAAACGCCAAGCAAAACAACAAACAACACCGGAACCTTCATGTACTCCGGCACAAAGCCGCGCTTGAAGGATTGCGCGATGCCAGCCCCCGCAGCCAAGCCCAGAACGCTGGCCACGCCGATGCCGATCAACAGTTCCTGCACCGCGTGACCTGCGCCGGTGGCGGTCTGCGCGACCACCACGACCTCGAACGCCAGCACGGCGGCCAGCGCGCCCACAGGGTCGTTGACGATGGCCTCCCACTGGAGCAACGCCGCCGGACGCCGCGCCAGTTTTGCCTGCCGCAACAACGGCGCGATCACTGTCGGGCCGGTCACGATCATGATGCCACCAAACACCGCCGACGACGCCCAGCTGAGCCCCGCCACAAAATGCAGCGCACAGGCAGAGGCCAGCCACCCAAGCGGCGCGCCGATCACAACCAGCCGCCGCACCCCTTTGGCCGCGTCGCTCAAGCTGTGGAAATCCAGCGTCAGACCGCCCTCGAACAGGATAATCGCCACGGCGATGGCGATCATCGGCGTCAGCATGTCGCCAAACTGCGCCTGCGGGTCCAGCAAGCCCAGCACAGGCCCCACGATCAGACCCGCCGCCAGCATCAGCACGATCGCCGGCAGCCGCAGCCGCCACGCCAACCACTGACCGCCCACGCCAAGCGCCCCTACAAGGGCAAAGGCCACCACCGGATCCAGCACTCCGGCTGCGGTTTGCGCTGTCGCCATGTCACTCTCCTAAAAATCGTTCCACGGAACGTAGACCGGACAAGCCGCTCCGTCGACGCAAATTGGTAAATGCGGCGACAGACAGGGCCGTACGGGCCGCGCCGGGGCTAGAGCGTCACATCAAGATCGACGCATATTGTATTGAAAAATCTAGACTCTGCGCACGCCAGAGGCTTCGTCCAGACCGTCCAGAATATCGCGCCCCGTCAACTGCCCGTGATGCTGCAGGGCAAAGCGGTCGGTCATCCCGGCGATGTAATCGGCCACCAGACGCGCCAATGCGGCCTGCCCTTCGGCGCGGGCCACATCGCCTTGCCACCGATGCGGCAGCAGCGCCGGATCAGCCATGTAGATCGGGAACAACTCTTCCAAAGCCTGCGTCACCCGCTCCCGCACCGCCATCACCTTGGGGGCGCGATACATGCGGGTGAACAGGAAATGGCGAATTTGTTTCAACTGGGCAAAGCCTTCGTCGGAAAAGGCAATCACGGGCCGCCCCAGATCACGAATGTCCTGCGCCGATGTGGCACCACTGTCAGCCAGCCGCGTGCGGGAGGTGTCGATCAGATCGGTGACCATGACCCCGAACACCCGCCGCAGCGCCTCGTGCCGCCGCCGGTAGGGGTCGATGTTGGGATACAGGCGGTCCACCTCGTCATAGGACGGGCCGACCATAGGCAGCTCGCGGATCTCCGCCTCCGAGAATAAACCTGCGCGAAGACCGTCGTGTAAGTCGTGGTTATTATACGCAATATCGTCCGACAGCGCCGCCACCTGCGCCTCGGCGCTGGCATGGGTGTGCAGCTCCAGATCATGCTTGCGGTTGTATTCGGACAGCGCGTAGGGGATCTCTCCGGTGACCGGCCCGTTGTGCTTGGCGATCCCCTCCAACGTGTCCCACGTCAGGTTCAGCCCGTCGAATTCCGCATAATGCCGCTCAAGCGAAGTCACAATCCGCAGCGTCTGCGCATTGTGGTCAAACCCGCCATAGGGCGTCATCAGCGCGTCCAGCGCATCCTCGCCCGTGTGGCCAAAAGGCGTGTGGCCCAGATCATGCGCCAGCGCCACCGCCTCGGCCAGATCCACATCCAGCCCCAGCGTATTGGCCAAGGTCCGCGCGACCTGCGCCACCTCGATAGAATGGGTCAGCCGCGTGCGGTAGAAATCGCCCTCGTGTTCGACGAAGACCTGCGTCTTGTGCTTCAGCCGCCGGAACGCGCTGGAATGGATGATGCGGTCGCGGTCACGCTGATAGCAAGAGCGGTGCGCGCTTTCGTCTTCGCGGTAAAGCCGCCCGCGTGACTGCTGCGGGGTGCAGGCGAATGGTTCGGTCATACGGAAGTGCCTTACGCTGATGGCCGTTGCGGCACCTGTACCTGTCTGGCAGGCAGGAAACAACCATAGCCGCGCAAAGCCTTGTTGCGGGGCGTGCAATTTCCTACATACTGAGTCCGACAGAAAGGATCAGCCGATGAACCTGCCCCCCACCGTGACCCCCCGCGCCTTTGAACGACTTGCTGAAATCGGTGCCGCCGATCAGGGCAAAGCCCTGCGCGTTGCGGTCGAAGGCGGCGGATGTTCCGGCTTTCAATACGACATCAAGCTTGACGACGCAGCGCAGGACGATCTGGTCATCGCCGAGGGCGCCGAACAAGTTGTGGTCGACCCGGTCTCGCTGCCGTTTCTGGCCGGTGCGGTGATCGATTTCGCAGACGAGCTGATCGGCGCGCGCTTTACCATCGAGAACCCGAACGCCACCAGCTCTTGCGGCTGCGGCACATCTTTCTCGATCTAGGCTTTCCAAAATCCGATCGATAAACGACCAAAAGGGCGCATCACGCGCCCTTTTCTTGCGCATGTGCGACAATCACTCGGCCGGGACCATCCGTGCAGCGCGCAGCCGCCCGATGTGATCCTCCACCACCAGCCAGCCACCAGAGCCCACCACCAGCGCGGCCCCCAGCACGGTGCCAATCCCGGGCACCTCGCCAAAGAAGACAAAGCCGATGGTGACCATCCAGACGAATTGCAGGTTCATCAGCGGCGTCGCCACATAGGCGGGCAGCAGGCGCATCGCCTCCGCCACCACGTAGCGCGCGCCAAACAGCGCCAGCGCATAGACGGCGACCCAGACCACATCCACCAGCCCCATGGGTCGCCAGACAAAGGGCAGCGCACAGGCCATCACCACCAGCAGCGCAAGGTTCGGCCAGAACACCTGCGCCATGGGAGCACGTTCGCGCAGCCCGATCACCCGCGCCGCCAGCAACGCCCCCGTCCCCGACAGCGCCGCGACCAAGGCCCACAGATGCCCCGCCGCAAGCCCCGTCACACCGCCCGGCAGCATGCAGATCACGCCGCCCGCGCCCAAGGCCAAGGCGGCCCAAGCGCTGGGGCGCGGCACCTCGTTCAACACCGGCCCCGACAGCACCGCCGCGATCAGCGGGATCAGCGCCACAAACAGGAACACATCCGCAAAGGGCAGCAGCCGGAACGCCATGTAGAAAGCCACCGACGCCAGAACCGTCAGCCCCGCGCGCCAGATCATCGGCCCGCGCGACGTGATTGTCAGACGCTCCCCCGACGCCCGCGCGCCAAAGACCGAAAAGGCCACCACCAATCCGGCGGACAGCGCAAACAGTTGCGGCGCCGCGTATTGACCCGCGAACAGTTTCGCGATCCCGTCGGCGGCGGCCATCATGCCCGTCGACAGGATCACCAACACCGCGCCCACAGTGGCCGTCGAGACGCGCAGCCCCCTCATGCCGCGCCCGCCCGGGCAAAGCCCGCAAAGAACGCCCCGAACAGCGCGCTGCTTTGTGACGCCGTGGTCAGCACCTCGAGCGAGGTTTCCGACAGCGCGGGCACTATATCGCGCCGCATCTGGTCCCAATCGCCGCTGCGACGGTCCATGGCCAGCATCGCTTCGCTGATCTCACGCAGGGCGGTGCGCGGGCGCAGACCACGGTCGAACCGCATCCGGCCCTGTTCCAGCGGCTTGCGGAACAGCGGCGCGCCAATCACCGCCTGATGCCAGTTCAGCACCAAAAACTCGTGGTAGTCATCGTTCACCGCCACATGATCGCCGGCCTCCACCGCAAAGGCAGCCGTCTCGCGTTCCAGCCAGTCGGTCCAGTCCTGCGGCGGCTCCTGCCCGGCATAGACCAGCGCGATGCAGACCTCGGCCAGCAGATCGGCGTTCTGGTCCAGCAGCGCCGTCAGCCCGACGAAATGCAGGCTGGTCAGCGCCTTTGGCCCCAGTTCGGGGTCGCGGCGGCCATATTCCGACAGGTAGTAGACGATATGGGTCAGCTCGTAGGCGGCCTTTTTGTTGGGCAGGGCAAAGGTCGCAGTGCGTTCACAAAAGCCGCGCAGCCGGTCATCCAGCCCCGGATCACGCAAAGGGTCGACCCCTCGGCGCATCATCAGGCGGCGGGCTTCGGCACGTTGCAGATCGGACAGTTCCGCCTCTGCAAGGCCTTTATCACGGGCAAACTCAACCATTCGTTGTGAAGAATTACCAAAATCGCCCAGCTCTTCAAGATCCAATACAATCGAAAGTAGAAATCGATAATATTGCGGGAAAAATTCCAGCCGCGCCTGCGCCCCATCATAGAATTCCGCATGCGTTTGCAGCGCGGCAGGGGCAACGGTCTGCCCCGTACATTCCAGAATGTTCAGCAGTTCGGCGTTTTCTTTCAGCCAGAACACATCCGCGCCCTTGCGACGGTGTTCGGCGAAACAGCCCAAAAGCGCGGTGATCCGCGCCTCCAGTGGCGCAATCCGGGACGGGACGGTCAGGTGGATGACGTTTTGCACGGTCTTCTCCTTGGTCAAAGCGGCAGAGCCCTCTCGCCCCGCCCGGGTTCACGAATGGTGGTGGATCAGGCCTTTACGGGTGCCGACCAAGAGGTGAACGCCTCGACATTGTCGCTGGAGATCTTGTCGCCTGCCGCAGGGCCGGACCACGAGGTGAATGCCTCGACGTTGTCGCCTGATATCTTGTCGCCCGCCGCAGGACCGGACCAAGAGGTGAACGCCTCGACATTGTCGCCGGAGATCTTGTCGCCTGCCGCAGGGCCGGACCAGGAGGTGAACGCCTCGACATTGTTACCGGAGATCTTGTCGCCCGCCGCAGGGCCCGACCAGGAGGTGAACGCTTCGACATTGTCGCCACGGACGGTTTCGCCGCCCATCGGGGCCGACCACGAGGTGAACATCTCGACAGCCGAGCCGTCGTTCAGATCGCCCGCTGCGGGACCGGACCAGGATGTGAACGCCTCGACCGCGTCACCGTTGTCCATGTCGCCAGCGGCCGGGCCGGACCACGATGTGAACATTTCAACCGAATCACCGGCAAAGGCGCTGGCTTCGGTGCGGGCTGATTCTGCGGCAATCTGCGCGGTCTTGAGAATGGCGGTCATGGGGTAACTCCTTGTCAGGGTTGCATTGTCTGTTTGCCCCTTCACGCTGCCCGCAAAACCTGTTTACCGAAAAGTAATTTCTTGTTAAGGTTGATGAATACCCGATTTATCCACAGGCCATGCCATAGCGAATTCTCCCGCAGGGCGAGGGAATACGACTTGTCCACCGATGTCGATTTTCTGGGGATAACCACAGAATTTGCAGCCAACTGTCACTTTGCAGCCTTGCAAAGCCCAAGCCTCTGATTCTGTGTGATAATCTGCGCTAACACGACCGTGTCAGTCGCTGTTCGGATTTGTGTTAAATTAAAACCGGACCCGACACAAATCACTATCTTCCTGACGTGACATCACATCACACGGATAACGGGAAATTCACGCCCCGTGCCGCCTGTGACGCCCTGCCGCTTGACCTCGCGCCCGGAAAGCGGTCTGCCTTGCCGCCAAACGCCGTCGCAGACCAAAGAGGCCGCCCATGAGAATCGTCACATTCAACATCAACGGCATCAAAGCCCGCCTCGAAACACTGACCAAATGGCTCGAATCCGCACAGCCTGACGTGGTGCTTTGTCAGGAAATCAAATCCGTGGACGAGGCCTTTCCCCGCCAGCCCATCGAGGATCTGGGCTATAACGTGGAAACCCACGGACAAAAAGGGTTCAACGGCGTTGCCATCCTGTCCAAATTCCCCATCGAGGACATCGCACGCGGCCTGCCCGGCGATGACAGCGACGAACAGGCCCGCTGGATCGAGGCCACGGTGACCGGCGATCACAGCGCGGTGCGGCTCTGCGGCCTTTATCTGCCCAACGGCAACCCCGTCACCTTTGACGACGCGGGCCAGCCGCTGCGCGAGGGCAAATACGACTACAAGCTCGACTGGATGGACCGGCTGCATGCGCGCGCCCGCGATCTGATGGCGCAGGAGATGCCCGCGCTGATGGGCGGCGACTACAACATCATCCCGCAGGCAGAGGACGCCGCCCGCCCCGAGGCATGGACCCGCGATGCGCTCTATCTGCCGCAATCGCGTCAGGCCTTCCGCCGCATTCTCAACGACGGCTGGACCGAAGCCTTCCGCGCCCGCATCCAAGGGCCGGGCCACTATTCGTTCTGGGATTATCAGGCAGGCGCGTGGAACCGCAACGACGGCATCCGCATCGACCACTTCTTGCTGACCCCGCAATGCGCCGATCTGATGCGCGACTGCTGGATCGAAAAGGACGTGCGCGCCATGGACAAACCGTCCGATCACGTGCCTGTCTGGCTCGACCTCGACCTGTGATCGCGCTGTCGCCTTGCAGCCCCCGCCCTGACACACTAATTTCCCCATAAGACACCAACACAGGGACATTTATATGCCGATCCACGCACCGGACCTCGAAGCACTGCTGCGCCAGTCCTTTCCCGACGCCGAAATCGCCGTCTCGGGGGATGATGGCGTGCATATGTCCGCCATGGTCATCGACGAAAGCTTTCGTGGCAAGAACCGTGTGCAGCAGCAGCGCATGGTCTACGCCGCGCTCAAGGGCAAGATGGACGGCGCCGACGCGGAATTGCATGCGCTGGCGCTGACCACCAAAGCCCCCGACTGAAGAAAGACACCGATATGGGCGCGTTTCTCGCTGACAGCTGGCCATTCTTTGGCGCCATCGCCTTGGTGGTTGTGATCACCTGGGGCGCCCTGCAACCCTACATTCGCCAGGACCGCAAACGGCGGCAGGCGCAGGAGGAAACAGATGACTGACGCAAACACTCAGATCGACGAAACGGTCAAGGCCTTCGACGTCGTGCTTTTCATGAAGGGCACCAAACAGATGCCGCAATGCGGCTTCTCCCAGCGTGTGGCCGGTGTGCTCAACTACATGGGCATCGACTATCAGGACGTGAACGTGCTGGCCGATGATGCCATCCGTCAGGGGATCAAGGACTACTCCGACTGGCCCACCATCCCCCAGCTCTACGTCAAAGGCGAATTTGTGGGCGGCTGTGACATCATCACAGAGATGACCCTGTCGGGCGAGCTCGACACGCTGCTGGCCGAGAACGGCGTCGACTTCAACAAAGAAGCCGCTGACAAGATCCGCGAAGCCAACGGCTGACCACGCGTCGGCACGCGCAACACACCGTAGGGCGGGGATATTCCCCGCCCTTTTTCATGCCCTGATGTGAACTGGATGCAAAAAAGGGGGCCGAAGCCCCCCGTTTTCTCACATGCGGGCGACCGCCCTGCCCGCCTCAGCCTGCGAGCTTTTCGTCCACCGTCTCGGCCAGCGCCTCGGTGCGCGCGGCGATCTCTGCAAGCGCGTCCTGCACACTGGCGGGGATCACCGGCACCTCGACCTTTTCCGGCTCTGGCGCGGGGGCGTTTTTCAGCGCCTCCAGCTCCGCCTGCACAGCGGCCAGCTTTTGCTCTGACGCGCCCAGCTTTTCCTCAAGACCTGCGGTTTTATCCGCCAACATCAGCCCAGCCATCAACAGCATGCGCGGCTCGGGCAGACGTCCGATCTGCTCGACCAGCACCTGCGCCTCTGCGTCCAGCAACGCCGCTGCGGATTGCAAAAACGGCTGTTCGCCTTCCTGACAGGCCACCTCGAAGGTGCGGCCACCAATGTGAATGCTGACTTCGATCTGGCTCATGCGCTTGTCTCCTCGGTGGCATCTGCGGCCTCGGCCAGCAGCGGCTCCAGTGTGGCGACCAGCGCCTCTGCCTCGGCGATCTCCAGCGCGCGGCTGGCGCGCATGGCTTCCAGCTCGGCGGCCAGTGCCTTGTTGATCAACTGCGTGTCACCTACGCCCATGGCGTTGGCCTCGCGCAGGGCGGTGTTGCTTTCGGCAAGCTGGGCATTGGCCGCTCGCAGGCGCTGCACCTCTGCATCCAACGCCTGTAGCGTATCGCGGTCCGGTGCCTCTGCCGCAGGCGCCGCCTCAGCCGCAGCCGCAGCCCCGCCGGACACCATCCGCTCCTTGAGATGGCGCATCCGTTCGGTCAGCTGCGCATTGGCCAGCTTTTCGTCCTCCAGCGCCTCGCGCACCAGACGCAGCTCATCCTCGACGCGGGCCCAGTCGGCGCTGGACACGCCGCTGTCATTGGCCTGCGCGGCCTCAGCGGCGGCAGCAATCGCGGCCTCCGCCTCCGCGCGCACCGCTGCCAGTGCCGCCTCGTGCATCTCTGCCTCGCGGGCGACCGCCTCTTCGACAGCCGCCGCTATCGCCGCCTCTTGGTCTGCCTTGGCCGCCTCAACCGCGTCGGCGACGGCGCTCTCTTGCGCCAGACGCGCGGCTTCCAGCGCTTCCTCTGCCTTGTCGGCCTGTTGCGCTGCCGCCTCGGTCGTCGCCGCCAAAGCACGCTCGCTCTCGGCCAGCTTGTCCTGCAGCGCGCTCAGCTCTGCGCCACCCGGACCGGGTTCATACGCCTCAAGGCCCTGTCCGATCCGGTCCAGCGCACGTGTGATCCGCGCCTGCAATTCGTCGATCTGGGTCATCTGCCCTCTCGCCCCCGTAACGTTTCGGCCTTTACACAACTGATTCCATTCCGAATCAACCCCCGGCCCTTTTGTGGTAAGTCTATCAACTGGGCTCGGGAAATGCTGCCCCCCTTGAACCTTAGCCGATCCAAGGCCTTACTCGGCGGCTTTCACCCTGTTCCGTGCCGTTTTAATGCGCAAACCTTGCCTTTCGTCCATTTGGTGTTACTCAGCCGGAAACGTCGCAATTCAAGGAACACGACCGGTGGACATCCAAGAGCTTCGCACCCGCAACCCCGATCACTGGATGCGCGCGACCGCCATCCGCGCGCTGGCGCTGGACGCCGTGGCCAACGCCAACTCCGGCCACACCGGCATGCCCATCGGCATGGCCGATGTTGCCACCGTCCTGTTCGGCAAGCACCTGAAATTCGACGCGAAAAACCCGCAGTGGCATGACCGCGACCGGTTCATCCTGTCCGCCGGCCACGGCTCCATGCTGATCTATTCGCTGCTCTACCTCTGCGGCGACCCCGAGGTCACGCTCGACGAGATCAAGAACTTCCGCCAGCTGGGCGCGAAGACCGCCGGTCACCCGGAAAACTTCCTGCTCAAGGCCGTTGAGACCACCACCGGCCCGCTGGGTCAGGGCATCTCCAACTCCGTAGGCTTCGCCATGGCCGAGGAAATGCTGCGCGCGCGCTTCGGCAAGAAACTGGTCGACCACCACACCTATGTCATCGCCGGTGACGGCTGCCTGATGGAAGGTGTCAGTCAAGAAGCCATCGCCATCGCAGGCCGTCACGAGCTCTCCAAGCTGATCGTCTTCTGGGACAACAACGACATCACCATCGACGGCAAGGTGTCCCTGTCCGACAAAACCGACCAGATCACGCGCTTCAAATCCGCAGGCTGGCACGTGCAGGAAATCGACGGCCACGACGCCGAGGCCATCGACGCCGCCATCACCGCCGCCAAAAAGGCCGGCAAGCCCTCGATGATCGCCTGCAAGACCCACATCGCATTGGGCCACGCAGCGCAGGACACCTCCAAAGGGCACGGCGCGCTCACCAACGCCGAGCAGAACACCGCCGCCAAGGACGCATGGGGCTGGACCACCGGCCCGTTCGAAGTCCCCGCAGACGTCAAATCCTGGTGGGAAGAGATCGGCACCCGAGGTGCTGCAGACCGCTCTGAATGGGAAGCCCGCCTCGCAGGGATGTCCGAGAGCCGCCAAAAGGAATTCGCCCGCGTGATGAACGGCGAAGCCCCGAAAAAGCTCTCGGCCACCGTCAAGGCGCTGAAAAAGCAGATCTCGGAAACCGCCCCCAAGGTCGCGACCCGCAAGGCGTCGGAAATGGCGCTCGAAGTCATCAACCCGATCATGCCCGAAACCATCGGCGGCTCGGCGGACCTCACCGGCTCCAACAACACGCTGACCGGCGACATGGGCGTCTTTGACGTGGGCAGCCGCAAGGGCCGCTACGTCTACTGGGGCATCCGCGAGCACGGCATGGCCGCCGCGATGAACGGCATCGCGCTCCACGGCGGTCTGCGTCCCTACGGCGGCACCTTCATGGCCTTTACCGACTATGCCCGCCCCTCCATGCGTCTCGCCGCGCTGATGAAGGTGCCGACGGTCTTCGTCATGACCCATGACAGCATCGGTCTGGGCGAAGACGGCCCGACCCACCAGCCGGTCGAACACCTCGCCATCTCGCGGGCGACGCCCAACACGCTGGTGTTCCGTCCGGCGGACGCGGTGGAAACCGCCGAGGCCTGGGAAATTGCGCTGAAACAGACGGACACCCCGTCGGTGCTGTCGCTGACCCGTCAGGGCCTACCCACCGTGCGGACCGAGCACAAGACCGCCAACCTGTCGGAAAAAGGCGCCTACGTGCTGGCCGAGGCCGCGGGCAAGCGTCAGGTCATCCTGATGGCCACCGGTTCCGAGGTCGAACTGGCGCTCAAAGCGCGCGAGGCGCTGCAGGCCGAGGGCATCGGCACCCGTGTCGTCTCCATGCCCTGCATCGAGCTGTTCGAACAACAAGACGAGGCCTACCGCCGCAAGGTTCTGCCCGCCGGTCCCGTGCGCGTCGCGGTCGAGGCCGCGGTGCAGTTCGGCTGGGACAAGTGGCTGTTCTCGGAGCGTGGCAAGCGTGACAAGGGCGCCTTCGTCGGCATGCCCGGCTTCGGCGCCTCCGCCCCGGCAGAGGTCCTGTTCGAGAAATTCGGCATCACCTCCGACGCGGTCGTCGCAGCGGCCAAGGGCCTGCTCTAAACGCAGCCCTTGCACAGTACAAAGAAAGCCCCGCCGACACACCGTCGGTGGGGCTTATCCTCAGGCAAACAGATATAATCATATGGGTCGCCTATGGGGACAAAGCGGCAATTGGCTGCGGTCTCTCCAATGGCCTCTAACTGATCTTAGATTTTAGTTTTCACCCAAAAGTTCTTGAATCACATCCAATTCCACCAAGATGTATTCGAGGTTTCTTTGGATACATTCGAATTTCTCAGGCGACATTTGTACCCTTTGCAAAGCCCCGTGTTTGCTCCCGTCATCGCGAGTGTGCCTCTTGATGAACTTACAAACTAACAGCCCCTCCTCAGTAACCCAAAGTCCATGTGCAAACTGGCCTCTCAGCTCTGAAGCAAAATCCAGCTTCGAGAGGGTGTTGGTGAAACAGTCTGAGTTGATGCCCACATCATTTTTCAGTTTATCACGAAGCATCTTTTTGCGCTGATCAAAAGTGCCGCGAGCCGCATTGGTCATTTCATTTTCTGTAACACTAGGCACCGCCGATATAGTGCGGAACAACTCGTATTCGATGGCGGTTAGCAAACTCACTGTTCGGCCAATACTCGCATATTGGCCTTCATTGAGACGTCTGAGCGATTTAATCTCCGAATTCATGCACTTCGTCCCCTACGCTACTGGCTATTTCAACTCGCGTTAGATGGTCACTTAAAGCACCAACTTACCATAACTTAATTGGACATTCGTGAAACGCGCGCCCCCAAAAACACTTCGGACGCCAAGCGGCCATTCAAGGCGGCGAGCCTCCCAACGCATCCGTCGCCCGTAGGGTGGGTTTTCAACCCACCTCCCCCGGCCCGTTTTCCCGCAAAACCCGCGCCACGACCGAAACCTTTACAACCGACCGGTTTGATGCGCAAAACCGGTCGGTTCGGACCTTTAAATCTGATGAATTCGAGCGAACTGCGCCGTTAACCTCCGGACGGCCCGCGCGGCAGCCACAACATCTGGACGCCCTGCGCTCCATTTACGGTAAATATCCCACGGGTTTCGATCACGAACAGCGGGTTTTGACCCATTCACAACTTGTTAAGCACAGCTTTCGCGGCCCGCAGCCCCGGTTCCTCGCCATCACGCCCCAACCGCTGCATGGTCAGGTCCATCGCCGCCTGCTGTCCGCCGGGTGCCTCCAGCACCTTTAAAACACCCTCGGCAATCGCCTCGGGCACGCAGTCTTTGCCAATGAATTCAGGCACTTCACGCGTTTCGCTCACGAGGTTGACCAAGGTCACCGTGTCCACCAGCAACAGCCGCGAGATGACCTGCCGCGACAGCCACGACATATCATAAGCAATGACCATAGGCGTGCCCACGGCGGCCAGCTCCAGCGACACGGTCCCACTCGCCGCCAGCGCTACATGTGCCGCCTTGAATGCCGCCTGCTTGCCGGAAACATCCTCAGGATCAATGACTTGCACCGGCACGGACCAGCCTGCGACCGCCTCCGTTACCGCAGTCTTAACCTGTCGCCCCGCTGGTAACAAAAATTGCAGGTCGGGCCTTTGCGCGGCCAGCCGTTCCACGACTTCGCGGAACACCGGTAGCAGCCGCGCCACCTCGGACCGGCGCGACCCCGGCAAAACCAGACACAGCGGCCCCTCCGCCGCCTGTGCGCCCCGCCATTCCGCGGCCTGCTCGGCGGTGGCCACCGACTCCATCACCACAGGATGCCCCACGAAATCGCAAGGGATTCCAACGGCTTCCATAAAGGGCGGCTCAAACGGCAGCAGCGCCAAAACCTGATCGACCACGCCGACCATCTTCTGCGCCCGCCCCGGACGCCACGCCCAGACCGTGGGCGCCACGTAATGCACCACCCGAATGTCCGACGCAGCCTTCACCAGCTTGTTCACGCGCAGCGAAAATTCCGGCAGGTCGATGGTCACCAACACATCCGGTTTCCACTCCAGAACCGCATCCGCCGTCTGTCGGATGCGCCGCTTCAAGGCCCTGTATTCCTTCAGGATTTCCACGATCCCCATGATGGAAATCTCATCCATCGGAAAGATAGAAACCAGCCCCTCGGCCTCCATCAACGGGCCGCCGATGCCGCGAAACTCTGCCTCAGGGTGCAGCTGTTTGACCCCGCGCATAAAGGCCGCGCCAAGCTTGTCGCCCGATGCCTCGCCCGCCGTGACGAAAATCCTCATGCGGCCCCCCTTTCCCGGATCCATAAAAACAGGCCCGACGTCTCGAGCGAGGCCCGAACGCGCGGCTGATCAAGGATCATAACCCCCTGATGTTCCACGATGATACCGCGCAGCCCTTTGGTCGCCGCGCGTGCCACCGTCTGAGGCCCGATCACGGGCAAATCGGCGCGGCGGTCCTGTCCGGGCTTGGGGGCCTTGTACAGCACAGCGCCCTGAGCACCCTCAAGCCCGTCCAGCATCGCATCCGTCCCGGCGTCACTCTCACGCGCCAGCACAACATCGCCACGCAGGACACAGGCCTGCCCCAGATCCGCCGCCGCCTGTTCCGCGCTCACGCGGTCACCCAAGGGGGGCAGATCACCCAGATCGGGCAAGACGCCCCAGACCCCGGCCTCCGGCAGCAGGCTGGGCGCAACCTCATGCGCTGCCACCATGGCAAAGCCAGCGTCCTCAAAGATCGCCATGGCGATGCGCAACGCGCCATCGTCGCCACGACGCAAGGCCCGCACGACACGCGGCACCAAAGGCCAAGTGCGCCATCCGATCCGCCGTAACGACAGCTCCGGTCGTGCAATTCCACCGCAAAAACAAACGCTTGTCACTCCGCGCCCCCGCAGCCAATGCAACAGGGTGCCCAGATGTTCGATCCGGAATTCGCGATCAACCGCCAGCCCCTCGGGTGCGTTGCCAGTCAACGAACAGACCACCACCGGCCCGCCATAGGCGGCAACAACGGCGGCAGGCAAATCCCCCCGTCCGGCGATCAGCGCCAGCATCAGTGCGGCGTCAGGAACGACCGGTCCGTGTCGCCCAGCACAAATTCGACGATCTCGCGGACGTAATCGCTTTGCGTTTCATCGCCCAAACGGCGCGCGCGATCCTGAAACGCGCCCTCCCCTTGCGCCAGCATCTGGAATGCCGCGCGCAAGGCGGTGATGTCCGAACGCGCCACCCCGCGCCGTTTCAGCCCCACAAGGTTCAGCCCGTCGAGCTTGCCACGCGGGCCCTGCACCAGCCCGTAAGGAATGACATCATTGGTCACCATGGTCACCGCGCCGATGATGGCCCCGCGCCCGATGCGCACCCACTGGTGCACGCCAGACAGACCGCCAACGATGACGTCATCCTCGATCACGCAATGCCCCGCCAGCGCGACATTGTTGACCAAAATCACCTTGTTGCCGACCCGCACATCATGCGCCACATGGCAGCCCGCCATAAACAGGCCGTCATCGCCCACCACGGTTTCACCACCACCGCCTTCAGTGCCGGTGTTCATGGTCACATGTTCGCGGATGCGGTTGCGTTTGCCGATCCGCAGCGATGTTTTCTCGCCACGGAATTTCAGATCTTGGGGAATTTCGCCAATGACACCAAAGGGAAAGACCACGGTCTCTTCGCCGATGGTGGTGTTGCCGGTGACGACCACGTGGCTTTTCAGCTCCACCCTGTCGTGCAGGGTCACCTCGGGGCCGATGTGGCAGAACGGACCGATGCGGACGCCTTCGCCAATGCGGGCGCCCGGTTCGATCACCGCTGACGGGTGGATCAGATCGCTCACGCCGGCAGCTCCATCATGGCGGTGAATTCGGCCTCTGCCGCGATTTCACCGTCAACGGTGGCTGTGCCGCCGAATTTCCAGACCTTGCCACCGGGTTTGCCGCGCAGGGTTTCGACCTGCATCCGCAGCTGATCCCCGGGCACCACCTTGCGGCGGAATTTGCATTTGTCGATCGACATAAAGAACACTTTCAGCTCCTTGTCCGCCAGATCAAGTGCTGTGCCCACCATCACAGCCGTGGTCTGCGCCATAGCTTCGACGATTGTAACACCGGGCATGATCGGCAATCCGGGAAAGTGGCCCTGAAAATGCGGCTCGTTCATGGTGACGTTCTTGATGCCCACGGCGCTTTGCGTGCCGTTGATGTCGATCACCCGATCCACCAGCAAAAACGGATAGCGGTGCGGAATGATCCGCTGGATCAACTGGATGTCGGCGGTAAGAAGATCGTCGCTCATGGTCTGGCTCTCTTGTCGTTTGCTCTTTGCAGTAGCAAGGCGGCGCCAAAGGGGCAAGCCGACGGGACCGATCACGGGTCCGTCGGCACGGCCTCGCTGTCTGCGTCAGGGGTCGGGGCCGCCTCTTCGGGCTGGCCCGCATCAATCAGCGCAATGGTGTTGTCGGTGATATCGACGTAGTCCGCAGCGATCAAAACATTGCGGCGTTCCAGCACGACAACCGCATTGGTGGCACGCATGATCTGTTCGATCACCGGCCGTGCCGCTTGCAGGAAATCGCGTCGGCTGTCGTCGCCGCGCGTGCCCAGGGCCTCGGCCTTGGCGTCCTGTTCGGCGCGCAGGCGCTGCACCTTGGCGTCAAAAGCATCGGCGAGCAGACGAAACTGGGCTGGATCCATTGAGGCGCGCTGATCCGTCAGCCGCTGCTCTTCCTCGGCCAGCTGCTCTTCGATCCGACGGTTTTCTGCGGCAATCTCGGCACCCGCCGCCTCTATCTCCGCGTTCAAGGCGCGGCCAAAGGCGCTTTGCAGAAAGGCGCGTTCGAAATCGATGACCAACACACTGCTTTGAAAGCTGCGCGCCTCAGGCGGCGCATCCTGCGCGACCAGACCGCCGGGGGTGATCCCGGCGATCATCAAGGACAGGCTCAGACACAGCCCACGCATGGCTTAGAACTGGGTCGAGACGGTCAGGTTGAAGTTCTTCACGTCATCGTAGTCGTTTTTAACCAGCGGTTCCGCGAAATCCATGCGAAGCGGGCCAAGCGCGCTGTCCCACAGGATCGAGAAACCGATCACGTGACGGGCTTCGAAATCCGACGACACGATGGAGCTGCCCGATGCGGCGTTGGCCCCGTCGTTCACACCCCAGACAGAACCCACATCGTAAAACAGACCGCCGGCGATGCCGTATTCCTCGGGCAGGCCCAGCGGGAACTCGGCCTCGAACCGCGCGACGGCGTAGAAGTTGCCGCCCAGCGGATCATCGTCACCGTCTGCGCCGATCTCACGCGGGCCAATCCCCGCGTAAGAGAAGCCGCGCATGATGTTGGGGCTGGTCTGGAAACGGTCGGTGACGCGGCTTTCCCCTTCGGAGTAGTGCAGCGCCCCCCCTTCCAGCGTGGCCCGCAATGTGACCTCTTCGCTGAACACGCGGGTCTGGGCAATCGCCTTGGCGGAGGTGCGCACATAAGAGGTATCGCCCCCCAAGCCGCCGAAATCCTGACCGAATTCAAGACGCACACGGCTGTTCGGAGACAGCCCCGCCCGCGCGGTGTCATAGGTGTAGGTGTAGCCGATGCCGCTGTCGAAACGCTCGCCCTCTTCAGCCTCGGTCGCGATCACGCCCGGATCAGAGGTATCCGCGCCAATGGCATCTTCCGCCTCGATATCGGAGTAATTGAGCGAATAACGGACCTGCAAACGGCCATTGTCCGACAACGGGAAGGTCAGCGACGGCTGGAACAGGCCGGTCGTCGTGTCGTAATTCGCGGTGCCAAGGCTGTCGGTTTCCGCGAAATTGGCCGTTACACCAAAGGCCAGATCACGGCCCAGCAAGGCCGGTTCAACAAAGGTCAGCCCGTAGCTGCGCGAGGACGAGGCCGTGTTGATGTTGAACCCGAAGGTCTGCCCACGGCCGAGGAAGTTACGCTCCGAGAAGGAGATCGCCGCACCAAAGCCCGAGGAGGACGAGTAGTTGCCACCAAAGGACAGCGAGCCGGTCGGCTGTTCCTCGACGTCCACGTCGATCACAACCTGCTGCGGAGATGACCCTTCGCGCGCATCGACGTTCACGTTGGCAAAGAAGCCAAGCGCCCGAATGCGTTCCGCGCTTTCGCGGATGGCGCGCGGGTTGAACGGGTCCCCTTCGACCACGTCAAACTGGCGGCGCACTACACGGTCCAGCGTGGTGGAGTTGCCTTCGATATCGATCCGTTCGACAAAGATACGCTCGCCGCGCACCAGCTCGAAGGTGACATCAAGCGACAGATCACGGTCGTTGCGGTCAATGCGCGGATCGACACGAACGAAGTTCAGCCCCTCGCGGATGGCCAGCTTTTCGAGACGTTCGATCTCGTTCTCGACGCGCATCGGGTTGTAAGTCACGCCCGGGCGCAGACGCAGGGCGTTCTGAAATTTCTCCACATCCACGTCCGGCAGGTCAGAGGCCACCGTGACGTTGCCCACGCTGAACTGCTGCCCTTCCTCGACGTTGAAGGTCACGAAATAGCCGTCGCGTTCCTGTGCAAGCTCGCCATTCACGCCGGTCACGCGGAAATCCACGTAGCCGCGCGACATGTAGAAATCGTTCAGCAACTGCTTGTCGAACTCGATGCGGTCCTCGATGAAGGTATCCTTGCGGATGACCGCGCGCAGCAGACCGGCCTGCTTGGTGTCGACCACGCGGCGCAGACGACGGTCGGTGTAGACCGTGTTGCCGACAAAGCCGATGCGCTCCACCTCAGAGACGCCGCCTTCGAAGATCTCGAACACCAGATCCACGCGGTTGTCGGCACGGCGGATCACCTTAGGCGCGACGCGTGCCGCCAGACGGCCCTGCACCACGTAAGCCTCGGAAATGCTTTGTGCATCCTGCTCCGCCAGACGCGGGCTAAAGACACGGCGGGTCTGGCTTTGCACCAAGGGCGCGAGATCCTCGTCCTTGATGCGCTTATTGCCCTCGAACACGATCCGGTTGACCGTGGGGTATTCTACAACCGAAATTACGAGCGTGTTGCCCTGCGGCGTGATCTCGACGCTTTCAAACAGGCCGGAGTCCTGGATGCGCTGATAGGCGTCGTTCAACTGTCCCGCGCTGACACGCTGACCGCGGGCGATGCCCGCATAGGTCAGGATGGTGCCGGCTTCGACCCGCTGGTTGCCCTGAATCTCGACGTTGGAGAAGCTGTAGGACTGCGCATAGGCCGCCTGTGGAATGACCACGCTTGTGGCGCCCACACCCAGACCGATCGCCATCGACAGGCAGACGGCCTCGACGATGCGGCAGCGGTTTTTGTTCATTGGTTTTTTCTGCGCAATTTGCGCGGAAATGACTTCGGCCATTTTCGCAATCCACTTCGACATCCCTTGGCGTCGTGAGTATCGGGATTGCGGCACCTTGTCAAAAGCCGATGCGCGGAAAAAATCCAATGACCGGACAAGGGATCGCGGTTGCGTGACCGCGCCCTACGCTATCTGGTGTTCGGGCTGGGCCTTTCTGCGGATTAACCCGCGAAAGTTCCCAGATACGCCCCGAAGAACAGGGCAAAGACGATGGTGCAAATGTAGAGCAGCCGATCATAGTTGATACTGATCAGCAGGCTCATGCTGCGGTAACCGGCGGTCAGGGTCTGCATTTGGTCGGTCCTTGGAATCAGGAGGTGAGTGTCGTTCCCCTGAAATGCCAAATGATTTGGACGGGATTGAGGCGCAGACCGTGCCATTTGTTGCCAAAACCCGGCAGAAACCGTCGCATGGGTAGGAACCGTAAACGAAAACACCGCCACACGGGGGGTGCAGCGGTGCATCGGGTTGATTTTTCCCCGTAACTTACGGGCAGAACAGCAGGTCGTTGGACAGACCAAACAGCATCATGCCCAGCACAATGGTCAGCCCCATGGACATCAGCACCTTCAGCGCGGCCTCGCTCGGCGGCTTACGGAACACGGCCTCGTAGGCGTAGAACACCAGATGCCCGCCATCCAGAACCGGGATCGGGAAGAGGTTCAGCAAGCCGATGGCCGTGGACAGCACCGCAATCAGCCAGATGAAATCAAGCGTACCCTGACTGGCCATATCGCCCGCAGTCTCGGCGATGCCGATTGGCCCAGACAGGTTACAAGAGCTGATCGCCCCCGTCGCCATATGCCACAGACCGGACACCGACCCCGACATGATGGTGCCCACCTGTTCGACGCTGCCCCACAGCGCATCGCCAAAGGACGGTGTCACGGTCTCGGGCTCGAACACCTGACCGCTGCCCAGACCGATCCGGTAGACCGTGCGAAAGCCCCCCTCGGGCAAGGGTTCATCCACGCGGCGCGCTTCGAGCGTTTTGGTCAAAACCTCGCCGTCGCGCCAGATTTCCAATTCAACCGGCGCACCTTCGGACGCCTCGATCACCTCCGGCAATTGGGCAAAGGCGAACACCTCTTCACCGTTGAGATGGGTGATGACATCGCCCACCTGCAAGCCGGCATCCATCGCAGCGGATCGGGGCACCACGCTACCCACAATCGACGCGCGCAGATAGGGGCCCGCCACGGTGATTTCCGCGCCATCGCGCAGCACGGTGTAATCCAGCAGCGGCTGTTCGGGGAGGTTGTTCAGAAAGGTCGAATAGGCCAGCAGATCATCCTGCGAGGGCAGATCAACCCCCTCAATTGCCAGCACCTGATCGCCCTCGCGCAATTCCTGCGTGTAGGGCGTGGGTTTAAGCTCGTCGACGATCAACGGATCGGCGGCCACCCCACGATACAGGAACACAGCCGTAAAGATCACAATCGACAGCACAAAGTTGAATATAGGCCCAGCAGCGACAGTTGCCGCCCGCGCCCACAGCGGCGCGCCGATCATGGTGCTGCGGCGTTCTGCGGCATCCATGCTCTCCATCACGCCCTCTTCGGCCAAGGCGCCAGAGGCATTCCCGTCACCGCGAAACTTGACAAAACCGCCAAAGGGGATCGCCGCCAGCTGCCATTTCGTGCCGTCACGGTCGACCCGCGACCACAACACCGGTCCAAAGCCAAGGCTGAACACCTCGGGGAAAATGCCGGACTTCTTGCCGACGATGTAATGGCCATATTCATGGATGGCGATGATGATCGACAAAGCGATGATGAAGAACACCGCAGTGAAGAGAAATCCGCCAAAACCGGAGGTCAGTGCCATAAAATCCAAAATCAGCCCCTTTTAGGTGTCTTCCGCGATGACCTGCCGCGCCTGCGTACGGGCGAGATGGTCAGCCTCTACGACCATATCAAGGTCAAACAGGTCATCAATGTGACACAGCTGCGTCGAAAGACGGTTAAGAACCTCTTCGACAACTTCCGCCATGCGTGTAAACCCGATCTGCTTTGCAATGAAGGCATCAAGCGCGATCTCTTTTGCGGCGTTGAAGGCCGCGCCGTTCAAACCACCGGCCTCCATCACCTCGCGCGCCAGTCGCAAAGCGGGCCAACGGGTCTCGCAGGCCGGGCGGAACGTCATCTGTCCCAGCGCCACAAGATCCAGCCGTTCGACCGGCAGCGGTTTGCGCTCCGGGTAATGCAGTGCAAAACCGATGGCGTGGCGCATATCCGGCGCGCCCACATGCGCCATCAAGGCCCCGTCGTTAAAACCGACCAAGGCGTGAATCATGCTTTCTGGATGCACCACGGTTTCGATCTGATCCGGCGACAGGCCAAAGAACTCTTTGGTTTCAATCAGCTCCAGCGCCTTGTTGAACATCGAAGCAGAGTCGATGGTGATCCGCTGCCCCATGTCCCAATTGGGATGCGTCGCGGCCTGTTCCGGCGTGGCATGGGCCAGATCCTCGACCGGCCAATCGCGAAACGCGCCACCGCTGGCGGTGATGATCACACGCTCCACCGCGTCCAGATCCTCGCCAATCAGTGCCTGAAACACGGCCGAATGCTCTGAATCCACCGGCAGCAACCGGCCCCCATGGGCCTGCGCCGTGCGCAGCATCAAAGGACCGGCACAGACCATGCTTTCCTTGTTGGCCAGCGCCAAGGTCGCCCCGCGTTGCAAGGCGCGCAACCCCGGTTCCAGCCCGGCAGCGCCCACAATCGCCGACATCACCCAGTCCGCCGGACGGTCCGCCGCCTCGACCAGCGCGGTGCGTCCTGCTGCGGCTTCGACCCCGCTGCCCGCAAGCGCTTGTTGCAGATCCGGCAGCCGCGCCGCATCGGCGGTCACGGCCACCTGCGCGCCCAGCCGGATCGCATCGCGTGCGAGCTGCGCGATGTTCTGTCCCCCGGTCAGGGCGACAACGTCATAGGCGTCCGGCGCACGGGCAATCAGATCGATCGTGCTTTGCCCGATGGAGCCCGTGGCGCCAAAGATCGAAACCCGCCGCCGTGTCTGTTCGCTGCTCATGATCCGATCCCGATCTTCAGGGGGTCACCGGCAGGCCCGGCGGGAAATCGACGATCTGCGTGGCAAAGACAAGGAACACCGCAGCCCCCAACATGCCGTCAAACCGGTCCAGCAATCCGCCGTGACCGGGAATCAAGGACGACGAATCCTTCACCCCTGCTTTCCGCTTCAGCGCGCTTTCGGCGATATCGCCGATCTGGCTGGCCATGCTGACAGCAACCGAAATGCCCGCCAGACCGACGCTGGCCCCGGTGATCCATGCGAACAGCAGACCCACCAGCGCCGCCGCGATCCACCCTGCCGCCGTGCCCGACCACGTCTTTTTCGGCGAGACCTTGGGCCAGAATTTCGGCCCGCCCAAGGCACGCCCGGCAAAGTAGCCGAACACATCGGTGACAACGACCGTGATGATCAGCCACAGCATCCAGATCAGCCCAAGATCATCACGCAGGCTCATCATGCCGAAGCCCGCAAACACAATCAGCGTGGTGAACACGCCATAACGTGTGGCCCCCTGCTCCATCCGGGCAAAGCCCAGCATCGCAGGCACCATCAACAGCGGAAGCGCGAAACTGCCCGGCAAGCGGATGGCAGCCATCGCCACAACAAAGGTCGCAATGCCCAGAATGTACTGTGTGCGTTGGCGGCCCGTGTCCAGCAGGCACACCAGTTCCCAGACCATCACGCCGGAGGCTGCCGCGATCAGGACGTGGAACACCCAGCCGCCCATGGCCACGCCAAACACGCCCACAACGATCATCACAACGGCAGAGGCCAGCCTCACCCGCAGGTCGTCCCAACGATGTGCGCTCATGCCTTCACCGCGCCATAGCGGCGATCCCGCTTGCCATAGGCACCGCACAGGCGAGCGAATTCCTCGGGCGTAAAGTCCGGCCACAGCGTGTCGACAAATTCGTATTCCGCGTAGGCCGACTGCCACAGAAGGAAATTGGAAATCCGCGCCTCACCACTGGTGCGGATCACCAGATCGGGGTCCGGCAGAACATGTGTGTCGAGATAGCGTGGCAAGGTTTCCTCGGTGATGTCTTGTGGCAGAAGCGACCCGTTGGCCACGTCCTCTGCCAGTCTTTTGGTGGCACGGGCCACTTCGTCCCGCCCGCCGTAATTCAGCGCAATGGTCAGATTGGTGCCTGTGCACTGCTCTGTCATGCGTTCGGCTTCGTCCATAAGACCGCGCAGCTTGTCATCCAGACGGGGACGGTCCCCGATAAAACGCACGCGGACGTTTTCTTTCACGAAGGCCTGCATCTCTTTCATGATGTAGCGGCGGAACAGGCTCATAAGCCCGGCCACTTCGACCTGTGTGCGCCGCCAGTTCTCGGTCGAGAAGGCGAAGATCGTCAGATAGTCCACATGACAGCTTTTGCAGGCCTCGACGATCTCGCGCACGCGCCGCGCTCCGGCGTGATGTCCGAACAGGCGCGGACGTCCCCGCATCGTCGCCCACCGGCCATTGCCATCCATGATAATCGCCACATGGCGCGGCCCTGCATCGGCGGGACGTGGCTTGGCGGTCATGGAGGGTCCTCCCGGTTGGTGATCTTAGCGCTTAGGCCCCCCTCTTAGACGAAAGCCGCGCCAGTGCCAAAGGGGAAGTGGATGAATTGCGACACATCGCAATGCGTTCACGCGGATTTACCGCAAGACACGAAAAAGCGGACCGATTGGCCCGCTTTCGTCAACAATCTTTAGGATTTGCAGGGGCGCCGAGTGGCGCCATCCTTCGGAACGCAGCCCTTTGATTGACCAAACGCTTGGCCCCGCTTGCGCGGGGCCCGTCAATCAAACTTGCATGATTTCTTCTTGTTTGGTTTCCAGCGCGGTGTCGACCTTTTTGATGTAGAGGTCGGTCAGCTCCTGCACTTCGCCTTCCCACAGCTTCACATCGTCTTCGGACATGCTGTCCTTGCCCTTGCGGATCTGTTCCATGCCGTCACGGCGCACGTTGCGGATAGAGACACGGGCGTGTTCTGCGTATTGACCTGCGACCTTGCCCAGTTCGCGACGGCGTTCCTCGTTCAGCTCGGGGATCGGCAACATGATGATCGTGCCATTCAGCTGCGGGTTGATGCCAAGGCCGCTTTCGCGGATCGCTTTTTCAACCTTCCCGACCAGGGATTTGTCCCAGACGTTGATCGTCACCATGCGCGGCTCGGGGACGTTCACCGTGCCCACCTGATTGATCGGGGTCATCGATCCATAGGCGTCCACCTGAACCGGCTCAAGCATCGATGCCGAGGCCCGTCCGGTCCGCAGCGAAGCGAATTCCGTCTTCAGGTTGCTCATGGCGCCTTCCATGCGACGCTGGAGATCATCGGTGTCGAGTTCGAATTCTTCGGACATGCGCGTTTGCCTCGTTGCCAGACCTGTGTTGATGCGCAGACGTAGCTTGTCCCGCGCATTAGATCAATGACCTAGCCGCAGCGCCGTTAATCATAAGGGTACGTTAACACATCCCGTGGCAAACAGGGTTTACGGGCCGCGCTGATGCCCGAAGCACCAGATTTCATACCTGAAAAGACCACGGCGGATTTACCATGCATGTGTGCATCATCCTGTTCCCCGGCTTTCCGATGCTGGGTTATGTCCTGATCCGCGAAGCTTTGCGCATTGCCAATCTCTGTGCGGGCCAACCCTTGTTCACCTGCCGAATCCGCACGGTGACCGGCGCACCTGTGACCGCCTCCGACGGGACGGAAATCGCTGCGGATGCACAGGATTGGGAGGGTGCGCAGGGCTTCGATCTGATGGTGCTGTGCGCTGGTCCCGATCCGCTGGGCCATCTGCCGATGGGTCTGCGCGGCTTTCTTCACCGCGCAGAGGCGGCGGGCGCCACGCTGGCCGGTCTGGATCAAGGGGCGTTGATCCTTGCGCGCTTGGGGATGCTCGACGGGCGCGAGGCGGTGCTGCCGCCCGACCCGGATCGCAGCTACCCTGCGGTGTCCCGATCCCGTCGAACGCATGTGTTTGACCGCAACAGATTGACCTCCACCGGCGGGCTGGCTGCGGCAGAGGCGCTGCTGGACTGGATCGCGCGTGCACAATCACCGGCATTGGCCGCCCGAACCGGCGAGGCGATGGCCCTTGGCCGCCTTGCCGACCACAGCGACCGGCAACGTCTAACAGACAGCGCCGATCCGGTCATGCAGCGGATGCAATCCATCATGGCCGCCCATATGCACGACCCGCTGCCCCTGCCCCGCATCGCCGCCGAACTGGACCTCAGCATGAAACAACTGCGCCTGCGCTGTGACAAGGCGATGGGCAAAACCCCGATGCAGGTTTACACCGACATCCGCTTGCGGCGGGCGGCGCAACTCGTCGAGGATACGGCCCTTTCTGTGCAGGAAATTGCCTCTGCCACCGGGTTTGCCTCGCCTTCAGCCTTTACACGCAGTTACCGCAGTCATTTTGGCAAGCCCCCGCGCGCGGAACGGGCGGCCCAAAAGCGCCGCCCTACGAAGGCCGTACAGAGTTGGGAACAGGCCAGCGCCGCGTCCCAACCATCGGGTGCCAAACCGGCGCGAACACAAAGCGCGTAACGAAAACGCGCCGCGAAATTCCCTCGCGGCGCGCTGTTCATGCAGGAAATGACGGATTTCGGTCAGGGAATGACACGGGTGAAGGTGCCTTTGCCCTCCATAATGCCGCGGAAACCGCCCGGCTCATCCAAAGAGAACACGACCAACGGCATCTTGTTGTCCCGTGACAGCGCAATCGCCGAGGCATCCATGACCTTCAGGTTGTCGCGCAGCACTTCGTCATAGGTGATCTCGTCAAAGCGTTTGGCGTCTGGGTTGGTCTTGGGATCACAATCGTAGATCCCGTCGACGTTCTTGCCCATCAAGATCGCCTCGCAGGCCATCTCGGAGGCGCGCAGCGCCGCAGCGGTGTCGGTGGTGAAATACGGGTTGCCCGTACCGGCGGCGAAAATGCAGATCCGCTTCTTTTCAAGGTGGCGCACGGCGCGGCGGCGAATGTAGGGCTCGGCCACCTCATCCATGCGAATGGCCGAGATCACCCGGCAGAACACACCCAGACCTTCCAGCGCGGATTGCATGGCAAGCGCGTTCATCACCGTCGCCATCATCCCCATGTAATCGGCGGTGGTGCGCTCCATCCCTTGCGCAGACCCGGCAAGGCCGCGAAAGATGTTCCCGCCGCCGATCACCATGCAGATCTCGGTGCCCAGATCATGCACCGCCTTGATCTCGCGCGCGACGCGTTCGACGGTCGGGGGGTGCAGGCCATAGCCCTGATCTCCCATCAGCGCCTCCCCCGAAATTTTCAGCATGACACGATTATAGGTGGTCGCGGGCGTGGTTTCGCTCTCGCTCATGTTGCGCTCCATCTTCGGTCGGGGGTAAATTTGCGCCACTTCTGGCGCAAAACCCGTTCCTGTGCAATGGCTCAGTGCCCCGAATTGCCGCCACTTTCAAAAGGATTCCCCCCTATGCCCCTGTCACAGGCACTGCTTCGACAGATTGATGCATTGGACCCCACGCGTCCGGTGCTGATTGCGGGGCCGACAGCCTCGGGGAAATCGGCTTTGGCCTTGGAAATCGCACAGCGGCAAGGCGGGGCGGTCATAAATGCGGATGCCTTGCAGGTCTTTGACGACTGGCGCGTGCTGACCGCGCGTCCCTCTGCTGCGGATGAGGCGCGCGCCCCCCATATGTTATACGGTCACATCCCCGGAACCCACGCCTATTCGGTGGGCGATTGGCTGCGGGATTTGCGCCCCTTGCTGCGGGACGGACCCCGCCCGATCATCACCGGCGGGACCGGTCTGTATTTCACCGCGCTGACCGACGGTCTGGCCGAGATTCCCGCCGTGCCAAGCGACATCCGCACCACCGCCGACGATCTGTTGGCCACCAAAGGTCTGGAGGCCATGGTGGCCGATCTGGACCCCGAGACCGCCGCCGCCATTGATCTGCGCAATCCGATGCGGGTGCAACGGGCGTGGGAGGTTTTGCGCGCCACGGGACGGGGCTTGCGCGCCTGGCAGCGGGACACGCCGCCCCCTTTGCTGCCCGCAAATCAGTGTCACAAGTTCGTTCTGGATGCGCCCAAGGACTGGCTGACCCCGCGGATCGAACGGCGCTTTGACCTGATGTTGCAAGAGGGTGCGCTCGACGAGGCCCGCGCCAATCTGGACACATGGCACCCTGCCCTGCCGTCGGCCAAGACCATCGGCGCGGCAGAGCTGATCGCGCACCTACGGGGCGAGATGACCTTGTCCGAGGCCAGCGAGCGCGCCACGGTCCTGACCCGACAATTTGCCAAACGCCAAAGGACGTGGTTCAAATCGCGTATGTCGCAATGGTCGCGCCTTGGCCCGCACGATCTGGACGGCTGATTGCCCTTCGCCACGGATATCCGCGCCATGCCCCGTCCCGGTTTTCTCAACAATCCGATGCCGCCCGCACCGGTGCATCTGCACCGTCCGATCCGCGCGGGATCTTTTATGCCCGAACTGCAGGCTGCGCCATGGCGCTACCATCTGGCCCATGACCGCGAAGACAGCCTGCTGCTTTGGCTGACCAAGGGTCAAGGCCGCATCATGGTGAATGGCGTGCTGCGCGGTGTGTCCATGCATCACGCGATCTGGCTGCCTGCGGGGACGCTGTTTTCAGTTGAGCTGCAACCGGGGTCGCAGGCGCTTTACGCACAGGTGCCACCACAGCCCGGGACGCACCAACCTGCAAACGCTGTGATCTTGCCGATCCGTGATGGGCGCGCGCAGGCAGAGCTGACCGCAGAAATTGACGCGATGCAGCGCGAATTGCACGCGCGCCAACCCATGATGCAAGACGCGCTGGAGGCGCGCGCCACATTGCTGGGCATCTGGTTGCAGCGCCAGATCACCGCCGGTGCTGCGGAGAGCCGCCCAGCCGGTGCTGCACAGCGCTTGGCGCAACGATTTGCCCGAGATCTGTCACAACACTTTCGCAGCCCCCGCACCATCGCAGCCTATGCCGATGCGCTGGACGTCACAGCAACACATTTGACGCGGGTCTGCAGACGCTGTTGCGGCAAAACCGCCGCTGACCTGTTGTCGGAACGCCGCCTGCATGCGGCCCGCGTCGCGCTGCAAAGCCCCAAACCCCCGCTCAAGGATGTGGCCGCCTCGCTCGGCTTTTCGTCTGCCGCCTATTTCACCCGCTTTGTTCAGGCACACACGGGGCAATCGCCCTCGGCCCTGCGCAAATCCGCCCGAGCCTGAGACTGTCATAACCGCCGGGCAAAATGGGTGTGGTCGCCGCAGCGCTTCGCATCATATGATCCTCTGACATCCGCCAAAGGAGACCGCCATGACGACCAAGACCGATCCCCGCCGCCTGCCGCGCGTGGCCCGATCGCAATTGGCGGATTTCGAACATGGCCGGCTGTCACGACGGGAGTTTCTGACCCGGATCACGGCTTTGGGCGTGCCAGCCGCACTCGCCTATACGTTGGGCGGCCTGCCTGCGCGCGCGCAGGATATCGCGGCCGCCCAGACAAAACGCACCATGCGTATCCAGCAAGAGGTGCGCCCGATGAAGGATCCGCGCACCTTTGACTGGACGCAGATCGCCAATTTCGCGCGCGGGTGGCTGGAATATCTGGTGGAATACCGCCGCGACGGGTCATTGCACGGCATGCTGCTGCGAGACTGGGAGGTCAACGACAACGCCACCGAATATCTGCTCCATCTGCGCGAAGGCGTGACTTGGACAACCGGAGAGCCCTTTACCGCCGAGGATGTTCAACGGGTTTTTGCATATTGGGCCGACACCACGGTCGAGGGCAATTCCATGGCCGCGCGGCTAGGGGCGCTGATTGATCCCGCCACGGGCCAGTTGCGGCCCGACGCGGTGGAGATCGTCACCCCGATGCAAGTCCGGCTGCACCTGTCGCGTCCTGACGTGACGCTTATGGTCAACCTTGCGGATTACCCGGCCGCCGTAGTCCACAGCAGCCATACGCCGGAAACCATGCTGACCAACCCGGTGGGCACCGGCCCATATCTGCCCGAAAGCTACGTTTTTGGCGAACGCGCTGTACTGGTGCGCAACGATGAACATGACTGGTGGGGCCACTCTGCCGAGGGCTATGGCGGCGCGACATTGGAGCGGATCGAATTCATCGACTATGGCACCGATCCTGCATCCTGGATTGCCGCTATACAGGCCGACGAAGTCGACCTTTTGTATCAGAACGTCGGCGAATTTATTGGCGTCGCGGATGAACTTGGCCTGCGGCGTTCGGACGTGGCCACCAGTGCCACCGTTGTTGTCCGCTTTAACCAGCAGGCGATGGTGGATGGCCAGAAGATCTATGCCGACCCCGCGCTGCGTCGCGCGATGGTGCAGGCGGTGGACAACGCGATCTGCCTAGAGCTTGGCTATGACGATCAGGGGATCGTGGCCGCGAACCACCATGTCGCGCCGATCCAACCCGATTTCGCCGATATCGGGCCAGCCGTGTTTGACCCCGATGGCACCGCCGCGACGATTGCCGAACTGGGATTGGAGGATCTGGAACATGTTCTGGTCTCGCTTGACGATGGGTTTACCCGCAAGACGGCTGATGCGGTGGCCACGCAGTTGCGTGACGCGGGGGTGAAGGTCCGGCGGCAGGTGCTGCCCGGCTCCGCCTTTTGGGCCGACTGGGTGCGCTATCCGTTTTCGATCACCGAATGGAACCACCGTCCGCTGGGCATCCAACCGCTTGCTTTGGGCTATCGGTCGGGTGCGGCATGGAACGAAAGCGGCTACGCCAATCCCGACTTTGACGCCAAAATCGACGAGGCGCTGTCGATTGCCGAAGCGCGTGACCGTATCGGTGTTATGGCAGAACTTCAGACCATTTTGCGCGAAGATCACGTGATCATACAACCCTACTGGCGATCCTTGTACCGGCATATGCGGTCCGATGTGGTTGGCGCAGAAATGCATCCGACCATAGAATTGCACCCCTATCGTCTGGGGTTCCGCGCAGGCGCACCGGTCGATGACGCCAACCTCCCTGACAGCGATTAGGGCGGACGCTGTTGAACGCTCGCGACCGCAGGGGCCATGTTTTCTTCCCGTTTGGGAAAAGTGGCTTTGCGCACGGGAAAGGGTGAGATCGTGGAACGTGCCAGCAATTTGGCATGTTCCGGCGCTCTCAAAGCCTGAACAAATCGCAAGTCAACCAGATCCGCTTGTGTACGTGTCGACACCGCGTCCACTACCGGATGACCACGCACCTGCAATTGCACCGTGCTTCCATCTGGCAGGTCTTCTCCTGTCGTTAATTGAAACCGAAATCCGCCCCGCCCCAAGGTCACGATCAGACCGTCACAGGCCCGGTCATCCACGTACAGGGTGGCGACGATACGGCAGGATCGACGGTCCAATGCACGCGCAAAGCCCCAGCGTATCGCCGCATCAATCGCACACATCAGTGCGATCACGGCGAGCATGGCCACCAAAGCCATCGCGCCAATCACATGGGGTTTTTCTTCCAGCAACCGGTTGACGTTGTCCCAATCCACGCGATCCTCAGTGAATTGCCCGAACAGCCCGTCGGGCAACGGTCCCTTGTCGCGGTTCTCTGCATGGGAGCAGGCCAGCCGAAGCTGATTGCCAAACGCCCGCAACATGGTGCGGATCGCGCGCCCGTCATAAGGGGCACCAATTTGCGCCAGCCGCGCGCCTTGCGTGGTGAGCTGTCGCGCGCTATCGGCCAGAACCTCCAACCGCGCTTCATGCAAATCGCGCAAAAGCTTCTGTTCGGACAAACCACGCATGTCTGCGGATAATCGCGCAGCGAAATCTGCATCTATCTGGCCGCTTTGTGATGGCAAACGTGACAACGTATCAAGCAAGTCAGCCAGTTCAGGCGGCGGGCCGCAGCGCGCATCCTGCGCAGACACTGACGGCGCAAGGCACATCAGCAGCACACACCATGCCGCCAGACATACCACTATCCTGTGCCACCACCGTCGCATCAATCCATCCAATCCGCTCACTGTGCGGAGGATGCGAGACACCGATGAAGCAAAGGTTTACGTCAACAATTGTCGGTAAAGAAGACCGGACAGCAAAGCCGTCAACTGCCCCAGATTTTCTTCACATAGTTGCGCGTTTCGCGATACGGGGGAACGCCATTGTGCTTTTCGACCGCGCCGGGACCTGCATTATACGCCGCAAGGGCCAGCTTCCACGACCCGAACTTGCGATATTGGATACGCAGGTATTTTGCCCCGCCTTCAAGGTTTTGCTGCGGGTCATGCGGATCGACGCCCAGCTCTTTGGCGGTGGCGGGCATCAGCTGGGCCAGACCGATGGCCCCCTTGTGCGACAACGCCTTTGGGTTGAACCCGCTTTCCTGTCTGACAAGACGCAAAAACAGATCCTCGGGGATGTCGTGTTTCTGGGCCGCCAGCCGTGCCATCGTGGCGTAGGGACCGTTATAACGCCCGCGATATTTAGGGATATCCGCGCTTTCGCCCGCGTTGCCGTATTTCGTCGGTGTCACCACCTTTGGCGGCTGGAGACGGACAGAATTGTTATACTGTTTCGCCGCCCGGCTATCCAGAACGCTGGTCTGTGAGGAAAACAACATGGCGCGATTCTTGGTCGACAGGGTTTCCGCGACAGTCATCTGCCCCGCAAACACCAACGCGCAAACCGCGCCCAGCAAACCAAAACCGCGCGCGGAAGTGCCAGAACCTGTCCCCGTCATGGGCCTGTCTCCTTGCATCGCGTCCCGAAACTGCGCGGAGACTAGCCGACAAATCCACAAACGGGAACCCCTGCCCCGCCCCGGCGTTTACGGCAGTCCGAGGCTCCGTTAGAAACGGCAGACATTCGCCGATGCGATTCTAGGTTTCGAGAGGGAAAGACATGGCCGGTTCCGTGAACAAGGTAATTCTGGTGGGCAATCTGGGACGCGACCCCGAAGTCCGCAGCTTTCAAAACGGCGGCAAGGTCTGCAACCTGCGCATTGCCACCTCCGAGACGTGGAAGGATCGCAACACCGGCGAGCGCCGCGAAAAGACCGAATGGCATTCGGTCGCGATCTTCCAAGAAGGTCTGGTGCGCGTGGCAGAGCAATACCTGCGCAAAGGGTCCAAGGTCTATATCGAAGGCCATCTGCAAACCCGTAAGTGGCAGGACCAGTCCGGCCAGGACCGCTACTCGACCGAGGTTGTGCTGCAGGGCTACGGCGGCACGCTGACCATGCTGGACGGCCCGAACGGCGGCGGCTCCGGCGGTGGTGGCAACTATGGCGGTGGCGGCGACAGCTACGGCGGCGGTGGTGACAGCTACGGTGGTGGCGGTGACAGCTACGGTGGCGGCGGCGGCTCTGCCCCTTCGCGTGCACCGGCCCGCGACATCGACGACGAAATCCCGTTCTAACTGACGAAAAACGTTATCAAAAAGGCCCGTGGCACAGCGCCACGGGCCTTTTTCATTCGTCCAAAGAAAATGGTCTTCAGCGCTGGGACAGCTGTTCCGTCAGCAAGTCCAGAACCGCCTCGCGTGGCACATCCGACGTCACAAAGGCCGCACCGATCCGGCGGGCCAGAATGAACCGCAACTGCCCGTCGATCACCTTTTTGTCCTGCCCCATCAGATCCAACAGCGCCTCTGCATCCGGCAGCTCACCGGGGATCGCCTTGAGGTCGCGACACATGTCCGCCTCTGCCAGAAGGGCGCGCACGCGGCTGGGGTCTTCTTGCGGGCACAGACCCAAACGCGCGGACAGATCAAAGGCCAGCGCACAGCCGATGGCCACACCTTCGCCATGCAACAGGCGATCGCCGTAGCCCGTCGCCTTTTCCAATGCGTGGCAGAACGTATGCCCAAGGTTGAGCAAGGCGCGGTCGCCTTGTTCGGTTTCATCCCGCAGAACAATCTCTGCCTTCATCTCGACCGAGCGGCGCACCGCGTATTGGCGCGCCTCTGCGTCGCCGTCGATTACGCGGGCAGCGTTCTGTTCCAGCCATTCGAAGAAATCCGCATCGCCCAGCATGCCATATTTCACGACCTCCCCCATGCCGGCGCGGAAATCGCGCGGCGTCAGCGTGTCCAGCACGTCAATGTCCGCCAACACGCGGCTGGGCTGGTGGAAACTGCCGACGAGGTTCTTGCCCTGAGCAGTGTTGATGCCGGTCTTGCCGCCCACAGAGCTGTCGACCTGCGCCAGAAGCGACGTGGGGATCTGAACAAAGCGCACGCCACGTCGCAGCACCGCCGCGGCAAAGCCCACAAGATCCCCGATCACCCCGCCGCCAAGCGCGATGACCACATCGCGGCGTTCGACCTTCTGCTCCAGCAGCCATTCGACGGTCTGCCCAAGGAACGGCCAGCTTTTGGTGCCCTCGCCCGCAGGCAGGGTCATGGCCACACTGTCGATGGATTCGGCGCGCAAGGCCGCCTGCAGGGTCGCGAGATGTTTGGCCGCCACGGTCTCGTCCGAGACGATGGCCACGCGCGGTCGCGCCAAGAGCGGGGCAATTTCCGCCCCGGCGCGGCCCAGCAGACCCTGCCCGATACGCACATCATATTCCCGCCCCTCAAGGGGCACCGCCACTGTATCGATCATGTCACTGTCTCCATCACGTCGGGGCGTTCGCGCAACAAGGCCTGCGTCACGCGGTCTGCCATGGCATCCACGCTCAGCTTGGGTTCTGACGCCACGGCGATATCGGCCTGCCGGTAGACGGGCACACGCGCCTCATAAAGGCCCTGCAGGGTCGCCTTGGGATCGGGCGTGCGCAGCAGCGGGCGGGTGTCCTTATGGCGCACCCTTTCCCACAGCAGATCCAGATCCGCGTCCAGCCAGACCGACACGCCCATTTGCGAAATCATCCGCCGGTTGGCTTCGCTCATAAAGGCCCCGCCGCCGGTGGACAGAACCCCCGGCGTGCCCTTGAGCAGCCGTTCGATGATCTGCGTTTCCTTGCGGCGAAAGAACGCCTCGCCATCGCGGGCAAAGATCTCTGCAATGCTGCGCTGCGCGGCTTCCTCGATCTCGTGATCCGAATCGCGAAAGGCCACGCCAAGCTGCGCGGCCAGCGCACGGCCCACCGCCGTTTTGCCCGCACCCATCATTCCGACGAAAACAATCGTCTTGTGCAACACCACCGACGGCGCACCCGCAGCAGTCAAACCCTTGTGATCTGTCCCTTCGGCCATTCCTTGCCCATCTCTTGCCTGTTGCGTGAATGACGTGAACCGGACAAAAAGGCTAGGTATAAAGCGAAAAAACCTGAGGCAGGGGTGCGCATGAGCCGACTGATCAAATGGCTGTTCTATCTTCTGGTGCTGGCGGCACTGGCCCTTGTGGCCTATGCCTATGTCGGCCCGTTCTTCGGCGCGGATTTCAGCCCTCCGCAATCCGAGATCCGGGTGCCTGTCCAGCTTGATGATTCTTAAAATGACACCGGCGGGCCGGAAGGTGCGGCACATCGCATGGGCCTTGATTGCTGCGCCGACGGTTCTGGTTGCGCAGGCCGAGCCCGTGTCCGAAAGCGCCCTGCCCCCTGCCGTGGAAAGCCAGTCATTGTCAGCGGTCAACATCGGGGCTGCGGGCCTGTTGGGGACGGCCACGACCGGCCTGCCGGACACCATCTGGCGGACCTCGGACGCGCGCGCGCTGGCCACTCTGGTGGCCGCCGTCGATCTGCCGGTGCCTGCGATGACGCGCCTGATGCAGACCCTGTTGCTGGCAGAGGCGCAGCCGCCCGCCAGCGATCGCCAGCTTGATTTCCTGTCCGCGCGGCTCGAATGGCTGGTGGCCCAAGGCGCGCTGGAAGAGGCGCTCGCGCTTCTAGAGATCACAGGCGTCGAGGATCCGCGCCTGTTTGGCACATGGGTCGATTTGTCGATGCTGCTGGGCGAGACGGAACCGGTCTGCCGCGCCTTGGATCAACAGCCCTCGCTGACCGACAATCTGTCCTTGCGCGTGTTTTGCACGGCGCGCTCCGGCGATTGGCAGCGCGCGGCGCTGATCTTGAATACCGGTCAGGCGCTTGGCGACATCACGGCCCGCCGGGCCGAACTGTTGACCCGCTTTCTGGACCCTGAGCTGGCCGATGACACGGCGCTGCTGCCACCTGTCCGGCCCACCCCGTTGGAATTCCGCCTGTTCGAGGCCTTGGGCGAGCCGCTTCCCACGGCCCCGCTGCCGCTGCCCTTTGCGGTGCTGGACCTCGGCGGCGACAATGGCTGGCGCGCCCAGATCGAGGCGGCCGAACGGCTGGCCCGCGCCGACAGCCTGCCCGCCAACCGCCTGCTGGGCCTGTACACGCTGCGCAGCCCTGCGGCCTCTGGCGGGATTTGGGACCGCGTCGCAGCCTTGCAGGACTTTGAGACAGCGCTTTTGACCGGCAGCAGTGATGCGGCGTCTCAGGCGCTTGGCCCTGTGTGGACGCAGATGGCGCATGCGCGGCTCTTGTCCCCCTTTGCCGAGATGTTCGCCACAGCCACCTTGGACAAAGGGTTGGCCCCGCGCAGTGCGCAAACCCTGCGTCGCATGGTGTTTCTATCCAGCGATTACGAGGAACTGGCCGCAAAGCTTAGCGACGACAGTGCGGAGGCCACGTTTCTGACCGCCATCGCACAGGGCGAGACACCGACCGGCCTGCCTGACAGCCTGCCCCATGCGGCCCCCATTGCCGATGCCTTTGGCGATGCGGCCATGCCCGAGGTGCTGCGCGCCCAACTGGCCGAGGGGCGATTGGGCGAGGTGATCCTGCGCGCCATGGCGCTGTTTGCCTCCGGCGCAGACGGCAACCCGCAGGATCTGACCGATGGTCTGGCCACCCTGCGCGCCGTCGGGCTGGAGGACGTGGCCCGCCGCGCCTCGCTGGAGCTGATGATCCTTGATGCGGAGCGCGCGTTACAATGACCCTTCCCGCCGCCCGATGGGTTCCCCTGTTTCTCGATGCCATTGCCGCCGAGCGTGGAGCCGCCGCCAATACGCTGGCCGCCTATGCCCGTGACCTGACCCATGTGGCGGAATGGCTTGCCGGACGCGGGCGCGATTTCACAGACGCCAGCCGCGACGACATCGAATCCTATCTGGTGGATTGCGACACCGAAGGGCTGTCCCGCGCCACCCGCGCGCGCCGCCTGTCGGCGATCAAGCAGCTTTACCGCTTCGCCTTTGAGGAAAGCCTGCGCGAAGACAATCCAGCGGTGCAGATCAGCGGCCCGGGGCGCGACAAACGCCTGCCCAAAACGCTGACCACCGAAGAGGTCGACCGACTGCTGGACGCCGCCGAGGCCCATGGCCGTGGCCCCGCCGACCGCGCGCGCAATGCCTGCCTGATGCAGGTTCTCTACGCCACTGGCATGCGCGTGACCGAACTGGTGTCCTTGCCCGTGTCCTCGGCGCGCGGTGATCCACGCATGCTTTTGGTGCGCGGCAAAGGCGACAAGGAGCGCATGGTGCCGCTCTCGCCGCCCGCACGCGAGGCGCTGACCGTCTGGCTGGACCACCGCGATGGCGCCGAAGAGGCCGCACAGAAAACACGCGGACAGCCGCTCTCGCCGTTTTTGTTCCCCTCGCACGGCAAGGCGGGGCACCTGACGCGGCACGCCTTTTACATGCTGATCAAGGAATTTGCGGTCGAGGCGGGCGTTTCTCCGGCGAAGGTGACGCCGCACACCCTGCGCCATGCCTTTGCCACGCATCTGTTGGCCAATGGCGCCGACCTGCGGTCGATCCAGACGCTGCTGGGCCATGCGGATGTGGCGACCACCGAAATCTACACCCATGTGTTGCAAGAACGCCTGCGTGAGCTGGTCATGGATCACCATCCGCTGGCCAAGGACTAGCCCCGCACAGCCCCCCACTTGAAGGATGCGCCCGCGCACCCCATAACCCTTGCAAGACTTGTATAGGGGCCCATCACGATGGACACGCAAACCGTTTTCGACGCTGCTTTCTGGATCACATCGGGGGCGATCCTCTGCCTGATCACCATGTCGGCGTTCTTTTCGGGCTCTGAGACCGCGCTGACCGCCGCATCGCGCGGCAAGCTGCGTGCCGCCGCCGACAAAGGCGCGACCGGTGCAGAGCGTGCGCTGCGCATCACGGAAGACAACGAACGGCTGATCGGATCGGTTCTGCTGGGCAACAACCTTGTGAACATTCTGGCCACGTCGCTCGCCACGGCATTGTTTACCAATATCTTCGGCGACAGCGGCGTGGCACTTGCGACCTTGGTCATGACCGTGATCGTTCTGGTCTTTGCCGAAGTGCTGCCCAAGACCTACGCCATCACCAATCCCGAAACCGCCGCCGCCCGCGTGGCCCCGCCGATCTCTATCGTGGTGCGGGTCTTTGCCCCGGTCGTCTCAGCGGTGCGCCTGTTGGTGCGCGGCGTGCTGCGCGTCTTTGGCGTGAAAACCGACCCCGACAGCCAGATCCTTGCGGTGCGCGAGGAAATCGCCGGCGCACTGCAGCTTGGCCATTCCGAGGGCGTGGTCGAAAAGGAAGACCGTGACCGCATCCTTGGGGCGCTGGATCTGGGCGACCGCACGGTCGAGGAAATCATGCTGCACCGGTCCAACATCGAGATGATCGATGCGGATGCCGCCCCGCAGGACATCGTGCAGCAATGTCTGGAATCCAACCACACCCGCCTGCCCGTCTACCGCAACGATCCCGAAAACATCATCGGCGTCGTCCATGCCAAGGACCTGCTGCGGGCCATGTACAAGCTGACGACCAGCGAACAAAGCCTCGCCACGGCGCTGGCGGGCTTTAGCGTCACCGGCGTGATGATGAAGCCCTATTTCGTGCCCGACACCACCGCGCTGGACGACCAGATGCGCCAGTTCCTGCGCCGCCGCACGCATTTTGCGCTGGTGGTGGATGAATATGGATCGCTCAAAGGATTGATCACCCTCGAAGATATCCTTGAGGAGATCGTGGGCGAGATCACGGACGAATTCGACCCGCAGGCCGATCACCAGATCCTGCGCAGCGATGACGGGCAAATGCTGGTCGACGGGGCCATGACAATCCGCGATTTCAACCGCGCGACCGATCTGACCCTGCCCGATGACGAGGCCAACACCGTCGCCGGACTGGTGATCTTTGAAAGCCAGATGATCCCCACCGTGGGGCAGGTGTTTTCCTACCACGGCTTCCGCTTCGAGGTGTTGGAACGCGAAAACAACCGTATCACCAAGCTGAAGGTCATCCCCTTGGGCGACCGCGCAAGCTGATTTAGCCGCGCCCTTTGGTGCTTTCGGCTGCGCGGCGCAGGCGGTCCTGATCCGGCGCCCATTCCAACGCGGCCAAAGCCCGGTCGAGGTATTCGGCGGCGCGGTCCTTGGCTGCCTTGCGCAGATCCGCATCCGGGTGGCGGGCCAGCCCGCCCAGGACCTTTTGCAGACGCTCCTGCACCTCACGCGTGGCGGCACCGTCGCGGGCAATGGAATCAAAGGCATCGGCCACCAGCGCCTCTGCCTGTAGAGGGCGCACGTAGAGGTTCGGATGGCGCGGGCTCTTATCGCTTTGGGTCTCGTCGCGGTAGCTTGACAGGAGGCGGCCCGCCCGATCGATCACGTCAATCGCAGTGCCCGCATCATTGATGCCCGGTGACAGCGCCTTTGACCCGATCTGCCCCAGTGTCAAAAGCCCGAAGCGCGGGTCCTGATCGTAGGTGCGTTCGTCGCCCAACACCACATTGGCGTGGATCGCCTTGGTCAGCCGCTCCACCGCCTCGTCATCTTGGGCACCGCCGCACACCATGGCCAAGGGCGCGCGGACAAAGACAAAATCCCCGATAGCCTCTGGCAGGTAGATGTCACAGCCCAGCTCCTTGGCCAGCGATTGCAGCGGTTCGGGGTGGATGATCTGGATATAGCCGGTCTCTGGCGCGGCGATGGTGCGCGCGCCCTCCGGCGCCTCCTCCGTCAACGGCACGGCGCCCAGACAGGGGTTTTCCAAACGGTCCTGAAACTGCAGTTCTGTCATGCGTTCGACCTGACGGGCCGAATTGATCAGGGAGCCCAGCGTTTGCAGATGCTGCATCCAGCGGATCAGCGACCAGACGATCAGCGCCAGCATCGCCACGGTCATCCCGAACATAGCCAGCGCTTTTTCGTCGCTGATATATCGGGTTTCCCGCAGCACGATGGCCACCAGCGCATAGACATAAGAGCCGATGAACGTGGCCAAGGTGTTCTGCGTCACCGCATCTTGGCGGATCAACTGCTGCATCCGCGGCGTGAACTGGGACGCGGTCGCATGGTTTGTCGACACCATCACCGTCAGCGAAAACGTGGTCACCGTCAGCATGGCGGTGGCGATAATGTCGAGCAGCCGGTCCACCGATGAACCCGACACCAGATCGGTCAGCCCATCGGGCAGCCATGCCTCCACCACCTGACTGAGCGGGATGGACAGAACCGCCAGCAGCCCGAAGACAAGCACGCGCACCCACAGGATTCGGATCAGCCCACGCAATTCGCGCAGCAATTTGTTCGGCAAAGTGTTCAGTGCATCCATGGATCACAGATAAGACGCAGGCCGCCCGTGGCCAGAGACCAGCAGCCCCTTACAACCATTGGGAGATTCTTCATCATGCCGCAGCGCGGCGTACATGGCTGCACCTGCGGCGGATAATCTTCTGTCATTTGCCCGCCAGATTGCGTATCACCAAGACATGCGAGACATAGCCATCCTGATCCCCGCCGCAGGGGAAAGTCGCCGTATGCGCGGCTCTGACAAGCTGTTGGAACCGGTTTGCGGCACTCCGCTGCTGCGCCGAACGGCGCTTGCCGCCAGCGCCACCGGCGCCCATGTGGCCGTCACTCTGCCCGACTATGACCACCCGCGCGCGGTGGCGTTGTCGGGTCTGCCTGTGCAACTTGTGGCTGTGCCGGACCGTGGCGATGGCATGTCGGCCTCGCTGCGGCGCGGCGTCGGAATGTTGCCACGGGGCATGCGCGCCGTGATGATCTTGCCCGCTGATATGCCGGATCTGGACACAGCGGACCTACGCGCCGTGATCGATGCGTTCGAGAACACCCCCCACCCGATGTTGCATCAGGCCACCACCGAGGATGGCCGCCCCGGCCACCCAGTGCTGTTCCCGTCGGATTGTTTTTCTGCGATGGCGCAGCTGACCGGCGATCAAGGCGCGCGGACGGTCATTCGGGCCAACCGGCACCGGTTGCGCCGGATTGCCCTGCCCGGGGATCGCGCGCTTGTGGATCTCGACACGCCAGAGGCGTGGGAGGATTGGCGCGCCCGCAGCCCCGAACAGGTCCGCCTGCCCGCAGAATAATTCGGAAAAACCTAGGTAAATCAGCGCGCCGCGTGGCTTCGCATCACCCGCTGCACCGACGGCCCTATAAACTCGCGCTTTGACCAGACCTCTCGCACATTGGCGGCGCGCGCCTTGGCGTACATGAACGGCGAGGGGAAATCACTGACGATCACGACGGGCACGCCCTTCCAGTCGCGCGACTGGACCATCTCCTGCACGAAATCGACGCCAAAGCCATCGGGCAACGCATTGTCGAGAAAGACAATGGAGACATCACCGTCCTTGAGCCGTGCGCGCGCCTCTTCAAGATTGCGAGCCACGACCAAGGGCACATCCGGACATTCCTTGGCCAAAACACGGCGCATCATGCGACGGTCAAATTCCTGATCATCCACAATCAAACAGCGTTTTTCCGATTTGCCCATGCCACAAACCCCGTTTCAGACCCACCAAATATGGGCATCAGCCGTCAACAACAGGTAAACCGTCCAAATCGCCTAAAATAATAGGAAACGGGGCGACCTCCCCCAAGGCCGCCCCGTCCCACGTTCCGTTCCCAAAGCATCGCTGCGGGAACCGGCTGCATATCTTAGTTGACCAACAGGGCCGCTTCGTGCCGCTTCAGCGACCGGCGGGCGGCGGCATAACCGCGCAGACCCTCGGCCTCGGCCAGTTCGGGGAACAGTTCAAGGATTTCCTGACGCTGTGCGTTGCCAATCCCCTTGAGCGAGTAATCCCCCGGCTGGAAGCTTTCGGTCCATGCGCCGTTCGACAGGACGACCTCGTGCTGTTCGAACATGATGTGGATGTAGGACACGCTGCCCACCGACATCTCTTCGATCCCGTCGACACCCAGCAGATGCTTGGCTGCGACCAGCACTTCGCGCTCCTCAAAGTACAGCGCGGTCTTGTCGTTGGCCACCAGAACACGGTGGTTCGGGGACACCAGCATGTCATGCTCCGGCAGACCGTTGCCCAAGGCACCCTGTTTGATCAGGATCGGAGCAAGATGCGGTTTGCGGGCCAGCTCATGACCGGTCAGGTTCTTGCGACCCACCCAGCGGATGTCCTGAATGCCGTTGTCGCGGGTGATCACACGGTCACCAACTTCCAGATCCTCGACCAGCTTTTCGCCGCTGGGCGTCGCGATCAGCGTGCCCGGTGTGAAACAGGGCACAACCTGTTCGATCTCGAAGAAGTCCATGGTGCCGGTGACAGCGCCGGTCCCGTCGAGGAATTCGACAGTGCCGTCGATGCCGTTGCCGTTGGAGTCCGTGACCGTATCAACGATGCGCCAGTCCTCACCGCGCACGCCCACGCCCGTCAGATCCAGAACGTCGAAATCGCCGTTCTCGGGGTCGGAGGGGTCCGCAGTGTCGACAAACCCGTCAGAGCCGCCGTCAACCGTGTCACCACGCCCGTGCGTCGCGCTGTCCACGATGATCGTATCGCGGCCTTCACCACCGAAGATGCTGTCGCTGCCCGCGCCGCCGTTGAGCGTGTCATCGCCCTGGCCACCGATCAGCGTATCGCGATCCGCGCCACCAAAGATCAGGTCATCGTCGATGCCGCCATCCAGCAGGTCGTTGCCAGACCCGCCTTCCAGCGTATCGTCATCGTCGCCACCCAGAATGGTGTCGTCGCCTCGGAAGCCCTGCAGCAGATCGCGGTCGTTCTCGGTGTTGACGTCAACGTCATCGGTCTGTTCCAGCGCCGCGATGTTCGAGCCATCGATAAAGTCATTGCCCTGACCGCCATCGATGGTGTCAGACCCGTGACCGCCGATCAGGCTGTCGTCATCCGCATTGCCGCGGATCAGGTCATCGTCAATGCCGCCATAGATGGTGTCATTGCCCTGACCGCCCGAGATCGTGTCGCGGTCATCGCCGGTTTCGATATAATCGTCGCCGGTGTTGCCATCAACGCTGTCGCGGCCGTCTTCCTGATTGGGGTCGTTGGTAAAGCCCAGGGTGTCGTTCAGGAAAGCACCGGGGGCAAAGGCCTCGTCATCACCTTCGTAGTCCGAGAACGTATCCGTGCCCACGATGATGGTGTCGTTGCCCGCACCGCCGGAAATCGTGTCAGCGCCCTGCGGATCGTAGATGTAATCGTCACCACCGCCCAGACCAACGCGGTCATCGTCGATACCGGAATAGACTGTATCGTTGCCACCGCCGGCGTTGATCACATCGGCATCATCACCGGTAGAGATCAGATCTGCGCCCGAGGTGCCGGTGACCGTGTCCAGATCATCGGTCGGGTCGGCGTCCTCGTCCAGACCATCCAGCGGGTCAAGCGGCTGCAGCGCGGGATCCACCGGGAAGACGTCGGTGTCGATCACACCAAGACCGCCGTTCGCCGTGCCCACACCGATGGTGATGGTCGCCGTGTCTGTGCCGCCCTCGCCATCGTCGATGGTGTATTCCAGCGTATCGACGCCGGTGAACTCGGGGTTCGGGGTATAAAGGATCTCGCCCGTGGTGGGGTCCAGCTCGGCGGTGCCGTTGTCAGGCTGCGTGATGCTGGTGATGGTCAGCGGGTCCCCATCGGGATCGCTGTCATTGGCCAGCGGCGTCAGCGTCAGCGGCGCGTTCGGGCCGGTTTCATAGGCGTCGTCGATGGCCTCGGGCGCAGAGTTGTCATCCGTGACGGTGATCGTGATGGTCGCCGTGTCGGTCCCGCCGTTGCCGTCGGAGACCGTGTAGTCCACGGTGCCTTCGCCCACGAAACCTGCGTCCGGGGTGAAGATTACGTTGCCGGTGACCGGGTCGATCTCGGCGGTGCCGTTGGTCACGCCGTCGATGCTTTGGACGGTGAGCGTGTCGCCCTCGGGGTCGGTGTCATTGCCAACCGCGTCGATGGACACGGGCGTGTCGACCGGCGTGGTGTCCGCATCATCCACAGCGGTGGGCGCGGTGTTGATCGGGTCATCCGTTACGGTGATCGTGATGGTCGCCGTGTCCGTGCCGCCATTGCCGTCGGAGACCGTGTAGTCCACGGTGCCTTCGCCCACGAAACCTGCGTCCGGGGTGAAGATCACGTTGCCGGTGACCGGGTCGATCTCGGCGGTGCCGTTGGTCACGCCGTCGATGCTTTGGACGGTGAGCGTGTCGCCCTCGGGGTCGGTGTCATTGCCGACCGCGTCGATGGACACGGGCGTGTCGACCGGAGTGGTGTCCGCATCATCCACAGCGGTGGGCGCGGTGTTGATCGGGTCTGTCACATCGATGGTGATGAACCCTCTGTCCGTGCCCCCCTGGCCGTCGGAGACGGTGTATTCCACCAAAGCTTCGCCGACGAAATCGGGATCGGGCGTGAAGATCACGTTGCCGGTGGCGGGGTCGATCTCGGCCGTGCCGTTGGTCACGGTGCCCAGTTCGGTCACGACCAGCGGGTCGCCATCGGCATCGGTGTCGTTGCCAACCGCATCGATCACCACAGGGGTCTCGTTGTCGGTGGTCGCGTCGTCATCAATGGCAACCGGCGGCGTGTTGGGGTCCGCAGGATCGCTGACGATTACGGAGATCTCGCCCTGGTCGGTGCCGCCCTGACCGTCGGACACGGTGTAGGCGATGGTCGCCTCGCCGGTGAATCCCGGTGTCGGTGTGAAGACCACGTTGCCGGTGACCGGATCAACCTCTGCCGTGCCGTTGGTCACGGTGGTGATTTCGCTGACCGTCAGAGGATCGCCATCCGCGTCGGTGTCGTTGCCCACGGCATCGATAGACACAGGCGTATCAATATCCGTCGTCGCAGCATCATCCACAGCAACCGGCGGTGTGTTGGGATCGGTCGGATCACTCACGGTCACCATGATGGTGCCGGTGTCTGTGCCGCCCTGCCCGTCCGCGACGGTGTATTCAATCATCCCCTCGCCGACAAAGCCTGCGTCGGGGGTAAAGATCACCTCGTTGGTGACCGGGTCGATGGTGGCGGTGCCGTTTGTGACCGAGGTGATTTCGGTGACGACCAGCGGATCGCCGTCCGCATCGGTGTCATTGCCTGCGGCATCGATGCTCACTGGCGTGTCCACGTCGGTTTCCGCAGCATCATCCACGGCCACCGGCGGTGTGTTGGGATCGGTCGGATCGGTGACTGTCACAGTGATCAGACCGGTGTCCGTGCCACCCTGCCCGTCAGACACGGTATATTCGATGGTCGCGTCACCAATGAAACCCGCAGCCGGAGTAAAGTTCACATCCCCCGTCACCGGGTCGATTTCGGCGGTGCCGTTGGTGACGGTGCCCAGCGAGACCACGCTCAGCGGGTCGCCATCGGCATCGGTGTCGTTGGCCACCGCATCGATGGTCACCACAGTATCCAGATCGGTTGTCGCGCTGTCATCGACGGCTTCGGGCGGGGTGTTGTCCACCACATCCACGGTCGAGAATTCGACGTCGGAAATGGTGATACGCTGGTCAGAAGTGCCGCCGTTGGCGTAATCGATGACGATGCGGGCCACGGGGCCTTCGACGTTGACGAGGACAGAGCCTGCCGCATCTTCAAGACCGGTGGTGGTTTCACCATCCAGCGTGTTGCCGGTGACGGAAGCGGTGCCCGCCGGGGTGAAGGTCACGGGAACCTCGTTGCCCTCTGCGTCAAAGGCACGGACGGTTACGAAATCCTCGAACCCGCCGCCAAGGCCGGACAGATCGCCGGTGCTGCCGGTGTCGATGTCATTGATGCGGAAGGACACATTCTGCACCTGATCGGTGAACAGATCGTTGGTCGACCGGAAATCCAGGGTGGTGGTCGATGTCGCGCCCGGTGCAGCCGCATTGTCGCCGAACAGCTTCAACCATGACTGCGGGTCATAGGTCTCGCCCGGCGCGACATAGCCACCTGCGTTGAACGTAAACGCCTGCGCGCCCTGGTTCGCCCCGTCAAAGGTGACGTCAACCGCCACGCCGCCGGTGTCTACGGTTGCAGACGGTGCCCCGCCCAGATCATCAGTGTCGGACAGAACGGTGCCGTAAGCTCCCAGAGCGCCCCAATCGAGTACCAAATCAGCCATTACCAAGCCCTCATATACCTGTCGGGCGCAAGCCCTTGCCGACAAACGGCAACGACAATGCCCACGGCACTGCCCTGTTCCTCATTTCGTCTGCTCTGATGGTTTCGACGTATCGCCGTGCCTCTGCCCACGTCTTTTCGTGGACGAAGCTACGCTTTGGCGGCGCGGGCAGAATACACCCGTCGCGTCACGTCGGCCCTAAAGCAGAACCTGTTCGATCAGCGGCCGCCCCCGTGGCCTAATCTTCACCCCCCAGTTGGGCTTGAGACCAAATTAAGGCATGCCCCCCGTTACAGAAAGGGAAAATTGACGGAATTGAGCCGCGTTACGCCAAATAAATGCCTTGGGAGCTTAGCGAAAATGCAAGAATCGCATGTGGACAGACAGGCTCCGTCAACCAGAACGAAACAACAGTCGCTGAAATCTGCTGAAAATTGGCTTAAATCGCAGGTTAGCGAGCATTTTCCGCCAAATCAGGGGAAATATCGGAAACAGTTTACCCTGCGCGCTTTCTGCCTTTTTCTGACACGGCCCGACACAATTTCCCCGGTAGGGTTGTTTCCAACTGGCGTAAAATTAAAGCGAACTCGCCAAATTGGACGGCTATCGGAATATGGCATGACCGAATCGGGTGCCGAATCCGGTCGAAGGCCGCATTCCCTGTCACTCTCTCTTAAGTATATAGCAACTATCCTTAGCAGTGTGGCAGCCGCCATATTGCCGCATTCTCTCCCGATGCGACGGGTCTTGCTGCCAGATTCAGATAGGGAGTCGGGACAAAGTGACGGAAATAGGGCAGCAACGATCGTCCGCAATCGCACCGCTTGCCTTATTGTCAAAAGGAATGTCAGCGCCGATTGGGCCGCGCGATCAGGACTTGTCCAACGGGGGTGCCATGTCTTGCCAATGCTCCCCCATCGCCACGATGCAAGAGGTGCCATTCGCATAAGACTGTACCAGAATCCAGTCGCCGGAGGCCGGGGTGACCCACATTTCGATCAGCGCATCGGGGCCGCGCACACCACGGCCCTGCCGCTCTGCCCCGTGGCGGGACTCCAGCGTGCTTTGCATCCGTTGGCTGTCATCGCAGATCACATCCCCCAAAGCGGCCCCGCCCGTGCTGGGCAGACCGGCGAACAGACACGTTATAATGGGCAGGATGTGACGCATGACCCTAGCATAGCAGACCTTGCGCCCATGTAACAGTTTTATGACGCGCATTTGCCGAAGCAGACCAGACCGGCGTTACATTTTCGTTACCTCAAGTTCACAAAGCGGAATCAAATCCGTCGCACATCCTTCACAGCCAAGGCGTACTTCGCCGGTCAACGCGAAGGATAAACAAATGCTTGAGCTTCAGTCCGTCACGAAACGATTTGGTAATAAAGCGGCCGTGGACAGTGCCAGCTTTACCGTTGATCGCCCGATGATGATCGGGATCATTGGCCGTTCCGGGGCCGGGAAATCCACCCTGCTGCGCATGCTGAACCGTCTGGGGGATGCGAGCTCTGGCAAGATCTTGTTTGACGGGCGCGACATCACTGCCCTGCGCGGGGCCGACCGTCGGGAATGGCAGTCACGCTGCGCAATGATCTTTCAACAGTTCAATCTGGTGCCGCGTATGGATGTGGTGTCCAACGTGTTGCACGGCACGTTGAACCGCCGCTCCACGCTGGCGACGATGTTCAACCTCTACCCGCAGTCCGACATCCACCACGCCATCGAGATCCTTGACCGTCTGGGCATCGCCGAACAGGCCCCCAAACGTGCCGAGGCGCTGTCGGGCGGACAGCAGCAGCGTGTCGCCATCGCCCGTGCCCTGATGCAGGACCCGGCGATCATTCTGGCCGATGAACCCATTGCCTCGCTCGATCCAATGAACGCGCAGATCGTCATGCAGGCGCTGCGCGACATCCACGAACAGGACAACCGCATGGTCATCGCCAACCTGCACACGCTGGATACCGCGCGCCGCTATTGCGACCGGGTGATCGGCATGCGCGACGGGCGCATCGTGTTTGACGGCACGCCCGAGCAACTGACCACCGGCATGGCCCGGGAGATCTATGGCGCAGGCAATGATTTTTCCGAGGCCGCCACCTCGACCGAGATCGACACGCTTGACCGCGAGACTGTCGAAATCGCCAAGGCCGAAGCCCTCGTCTGAGTTTACCATCCCACGCCCCGTCCATAAGGGGCGGGCCTTTCATCAATGGAGAGACTGATGAAAACCACCCTCGCTATCGCGCTTTTGACGACCACACTGGCCGCACCGGCCTTTGCTCAGGAGATCGAGGAATTCCGCATCGGTATCCTTGGCGGCGAAAACGCCCAAGACCGCATGAACTCCTACTCCTGCCTGCAGGACTACGCCTCCGAAGAGCTGGGCGTTCCGGTCAAACTGTTCGCGCCTGCTGACTACAACGGCGTGATCCAGGGCCTGCTGGGCGGCACCATCGACATGTCATGGCTGGGCGCGTCCTCTTACGCCGCCACCTACCTGCAAGACCCCGAAGCGGTCGAGCCCGTGCTGGTCAAGGTCAACATGGACGGCTCCATCGGCTATCACTCCATCGGTTTTGCCCGCACCGACAGCGGCATCGCATCGCTCGACGACATGCAGGGCAAGGTCTTCGGCTTCGGTGACCCGAACTCCACCTCCGGCTACCTGATCCCCTCCATCGAAATCCCCGAAGCCACCGGCGCATCCATGGAATCCGGCGACTACTTCGGCGAGGTCAAGTTCACCGGCGGTCACGAGCAGACCATCGTCGCCGTGTTCAACGGTGACATCGACGCGGGCGTGACCTGGGCCGACGGTCAGGGCAACTGGGAAGACGGCTACAACTCCGGCGCGCTGCGCAAGGCTGTGGACGCCGGTCTGGTCGACATGAACGAGCTGACCCAGATCTGGAAATCCAAAGTCATCCCCGAAGGCCCCGTGGTTCTGCGCAAGGCGCTGCCCGCCGATGTGCGCGAGAAGATGACCGCGCTGGTCGACGGCCTGTACGAGCGTGACACCGAATGCGCCTATGGCGTGGCCGCAGGCGAGACGCTGGGCTTCCAGCCGGTGGACCACTCCACCTATGAATCCGTGATCGCTGCCCGTCAGGCAAAGATCGGCGGCTAAGCCACTGAACAGAAGGGGTCCGGCAGCCAGTGCCGGGCCCTTTTTGCATCCGCCTTCCCGTTGGGGCCGCTGCGGTGGTGCCGACCTCCTCCCCGGTGTGCTGTGCCGCGCGCCCTGACGGGAGGGTGGATAACGCGTTTCCCTGTGACCCCGAGGTCCCCATGACAGATATCCCATTCGGCGGCGGCTCCGTCGCGACGATCCGCAGCAGCTATATGGAGCAGGTCCATCGCCGCAGGCTGTATGGTGGGCTGACGCTGATGATCTTTGTGCTGCTTCTGGTGTCGGGATTTATGACGGCGGACGCGCGCAACGCGGGCGGGTTCTGGGACGGGCTGGCCAATGTGGGCGACTACCCCGCCGACGTCTTGTCGGAAGCATGGGAGAAACGCGCCGATCTGCCTGCACTGATGGCTAAATTCCTCCCCGCACTGGTGGAGACGATCAACATCGCCGCCGTGTCCACGCTACTGGGTGCCATGGCGGGGTTGGTGCTGTCGCTGTTGTCTACGCGCGGACTGGCCCGCTGGCCGCGCCTGATCGGGCTGTTCCGCCGCACCATGGACATGATGCGCGCGATCCCCGAAATTGTCATCGCCTTGGTGCTGATCTTTGTCTTAGGCGGCGGCCCTGTCCCTGCGATGATTGCCATTGCAATCCACACCGCGGGTGCCTTGGGCAAGATGTTCTCGGAGGTGGCGGAAAACGCGGACCTCAAACCGGTCGAGGGGCTGGCCTCCACAGGGGCGACATGGGCGCAGCGCATGTGGCTGGGCATCCTGCCGCAGGTTGCGCCGAACTACGTCAGCTACGCGCTGCTGCGGTTTGAAATCAACATCCGCGCCTCTGCAATCCTTGGCTTTGTCGGTGCAGGCGGGCTGGGATACGAGCTGCGCAATGCGATGGCCTGGGGGCCGGGCCGCTTTGACGAGGCCGCCGCGATCTTTGTGCTTCTGTTCGGCACGATCATCTTTTTCGACCAACTCTCTGGCTATATGCGCAACCGTCTGACCACGGGCGACAGCCAACGCCAGACAAAGGGGGCCTGAGCCATGACCGCCACCGATTTTCCCGTGATGGACGCCAAAACCCAAGCGGACCGGCTGTTCCAGCGCAAACGCCTGCTGGGCTTTGCTGCCCCTGCCGTGGTGCTGGCCTATTTCGTCTATATCTTCTTTGCCTTCGATGTGGCGGGTCTGGCTGGTCGGGCCAATTGGGACAACGCTGTGACGCTGGCCTCTGACAGCTGGAGCTACAAGACCCATGTGACCCGCTCCAACCGTGACGGCACGATGGACTACGCGGTCGAGGGCGAGCGCAAGGGCCGCTACCCCGAAGGCATGCGCCCCGATTGGGTCACCGGCCCCACAGTGGATGCCGCCACCGGCGAGAGCGTGACAACCGTCGATCTGGGGCGCGGCCATCTGGTGCGCCTGCTGCCCGAGCAACGCACCGAGATCGTCATTCCCGATTTCGGAACAGTCCACGCGCAGGCCGAGGGGCGCAATGTTATCACCGATCTGCCCGACGATCTGCCGGAGTGGATCAATGCCTCTGACCGGCGGGTGACGCTGACGCTACCCGAGGGCCGTGTGACCCTGACCGGCAGCAAGACCGAGGTGTTCAACTACTTCATGGGGTGGGAGCTGTTCTGGTTCACCTTCGCCTCTCCCTATTACGGCCACGGGTTGACCGAGATCCTGCTGGGCGACCGGATCGATCCGGCGCGCAACAATATCGTGGGCGCGTGGCAGGATTTCTGGGGCAATCCCATGTGGCGGCACGGCGATGTGGCGTGGGCCATCTCCGAGACCATCCTGATGGCCTTTCTGGGCACGGCGGGCGCTGCGATGATCGCTCTGCCGCTGTCTTTTCTCGCCGCCCGCCGGTTTGCGCCGCTCGCCGCTCTGCGTATGGCGACGCGCCGCCTGTTCGACTTTGTCCGTGGGGTGGACGCGCTGATCTGGACGGTTGTGCTGGCGCGCGCCTTTGGCCCCGGTCCGCTGACCGGCGCGCTGGCCATTTTGATCACCGACACCGGCACCTTCGGCAAGGTCTTCTCGGAGGCGCTGGAGAACACCGACCAGAAACAGATCGAGGGCATCGCCTCTACCGGCGCGAACCCGATCCAGCGTTACCGCTTTGGCGTGATCCCGCAGGTGATGCCGGTTCTGCTGGCGCAGGTGCTGTATTTCTTTGAATCCAACACCCGCAGCGCGACGATCATCGGGGCCATCACCGGCGGTGGCATCGGTTTGTTGCTCACCCAAGCGATCCAGACGCAGCAAAGCTGGGAGGAAGTGGCCTACTACATCATCCTCGTGGTGCTGATGGTTATTGGTATGGACTGGCTGTCGGGCAAGCTGCGCGCACGGCTGATCGGCGGCAAGGACAGCCATTGATGCCGCGCCTGTCCGCAGACCAGCCGCTGATCCACCCGGACTGTCAGATCACCGACAGCGACTTTGGCGCCTATACCGAAATCGGACGCGGCAGCCGTATCGCCCACAGCCAACTGGGCGACTACAGCTACTGCGACCGCTATGCGGATATCGCCAATGCCAATGTGGGCAAGTTCGCCAATATCGCGAGCTTCTCGCGCATCGGGGCCACCGATCATCCGCTCGACACCGCCGCCTGCCATCATTTCCTGTATCGCTCGGACGATTACTGGGAGGACGCGGACCGCGATGCGGCGTTCTTCGCGCATCGCCTGTCGCGCCGCGCGACGATTGGCCATGACACATGGATCGGCCACGGGGCGATGATCAAACCGGAGGTCACCTTGGGCGACGGTGCGGTTGTGGCCTCGGGCGCGATTGTGACGCGCGATGTGGCGCCCTACACCATCGTCGCGGGCACCCCGGCAAAGCCGATGCGCCTGCGCCAGCCGCCCGAAATCGCAGACCGGCTGATGGCATTGGCGTGGTGGGATTGGTCGCATGACCGCCTGCGCGCGGCGCTGCCGGATTTCCGCACCCTCAGCGCCGAGCGCTTTCTGGAAAAATACGAAGCCTAGTCCTCAAGCGTGAGCGTGATCCGGTCACCGGGCCACCATGTGGTGCCGCTTTCGACCGGTGCGCCGGTCCGGTCCACGTTCAGACTGCGCGTGCGCAGCAGCGGCGCGCCCTCGCGCAGATGCAGATGCAGGGCTTGCGTCGCATCCGCCGCCACCGCAGTGATCTGCGTTTGCGCGCGGGTGTAGTCGGTGACGCCCACCTGCCCCAAGGCCCATGTCACCCCCCGCCCCTGCGCCAAAGCCTCGGCAATGCCGGGCAGACGGTCCACCGGATACAGCGATTGCGCCAAGGCCACCGGCTGGGCATCGGCCAGCGACACGCCCCAAACCACCAGCACCGGCGCGCTCTCGGGCAAGTCCAGAGCAACGGCCTCTTTGTCGGTGGCGGCGCGGGTTTCCGTGGACAGAACGCTGCGCCCCGGCAATCGCCCCGCGCGCGTCAGGTTTTCGGTGAACCGTGTGCGCTTGCCGATGGGGTATTCCGTTGGCACAGCCGCCACAAAGGCTCCCGCGCCGCGCCGCGTGCGCACCAACCCGTCATCGACCAGCGCCTTGAGCCCGTGGCGTACCGTATGCCGGTTTACGCCGAACCGCGCGGCCAGCGCCGCCTCTGTCGGCAGTTTGTCCCCCGCGCGATAGCGGCCCGCCGTGATATCGGCGCGCAGCGCATTGGCAATCGCCTGCCAGACCGGCGTGCGGCCCCTCTCCCCTGCCGTGTCACCCAAAGTTCACAAATCTCCACTGTCTGCCGCAAGCGAATCTGCTAATATGTGTCTAGTTGTATAGTACTTGCGAAAGTTGTCGAGATGAAAGACCAGGCCCCCACCGATCCCGATCCCAATGCCGCGCGCAAGGCGTGGATGGGCCTGCTGGCCAAGGCCCCCGAGGGCCGCGTCCCCGAGCTGCTGGACGCCTGCGGGCCGCGCCCGCGCTTTGACTGGCTACGCGCGCCTGAAATCGGAACCACCATGGTGCGGGGCCGCGCAGGCGCGACCGGCGCGCCGTTTAACCTTGGGGAAATGACCGTGACACGCTGCGCTCTGCGGCTGCCCTGCGGCACGGTGGGCCACGCCTACGTCCAAGGCCGCCGCAAAGCCTGCGCCGAGGCCGCAGCCCTCGTCGATGCCCTGATGCAGACCGACCGCTTCGAAGCGATCCGCGCCGCCGTGCTGGACCCGCTGGAGCAAGAGGCCACGGCCCGCCGCAACAGCCGCGCGGCCAAGGCCGCTGCCACAAAGGTGGATTTCTTTACCATGGTGCGAGGGGAAGACTGATGCTGACACAGATGCTTGACGGTGGCTTTGCCGATCCTGCGCGCGATGCGGCCCATGCCTTTCGCGCGGTGATGGAGGCGATGGCCCGCCCTGCCACCACATGGACCCTGCGCGGTGCCACGCCGCCCGCGCCCCTGTCCCCCGCCGCCGGAGCGGTTGTGCTGACACTGTGCGACACCGACACGCCGCTGTTTCTGGCCGGTGACTTGGATTGCGACGCGGTGCGCGGCTGGATCGCCTTTCACACCGGCGCGCCTTTGACCGACCGCGCAAGCTGCGCCTTTGCGCTGGGGGCGTGGGAGGATCTTGCACCGCTTGAGGGCTACCCTGCAGGCACCCCGGAGTATCCCGACCGTTCCACCACGCTGATCGTGGATGGCCCCTTGCCCGCGGCAGACCGCGCGCGTCTGACCGGACCGGGCATCGCGTCAGAGACCACGATGGCGCTGCCGGATCTGGCCGCGCTGGAGCGCAATGCGGCGCGCTTTCCCTTGGGCGTCGATCTGCTGTTCACCCAAGAGGATCGCGTCACCGCCCTGCCCCGTTCAACCAAAGTGGAGCCCGCCTGATGTATGTTGCCGTCAAAGGCGGAGAAGCCGCCATCAACAATGCCCACGCATGGCTGGCCGAGGAACGGCGCGGCGACACCGATATCGCCGAGCTGTCGGTGGCGCAGATCCGTGAACAGCTTGCGTTGGCGGTCAACCGCGTCATGGCCGAAGGGTCGCTCTATGACGCCGATCTTGCGGCCTTAGCGATCAAACAGGCGCGTGGCGATCTGATCGAGGCGATCTTTCTGATCCGCGCCTACCGCACGACGCTGCCGCGATTTGGGGCGTCGCGTGCCGTGGACACCGCGCGTATGGCCTGCGACCGCCGCGTGTCCGCCACGTTCAAGGACGTCCCCGGCGGACAGATCCTTGGGCCGACGTTCGATTACACGCACCGTTTGCTTGACTTCAAACTGGCCGCCGACGGCGATGCGCCCAGCGCGCCCAGTCGTGACACGCAGCCCGCAGAGGTGCCCCATGTGACCGGTTTTCTCAACCGCGAGGGGCTGATCGAAGAGGCCCCAGCGGAAGAGACCACGCCACCGGATCTGACGCGCGAGCCGCTGGAAATGCCCGCCACACGGCCCCTGCGTCTGCAGGCGCTGACCCGCGCGGACGAGGGGTTCACCCTGTCGATGGCCTACTCCACCCAACGTGGCTACGCCCGCAACCATGCCTTTGTCGGCGAGCTGCGCATCGGGGCCGTGCCGGTCGAAATGGACATCCCCGAGCTGGGCTTTGCCATCGAGATCGGGGAAATCACCCTGACCGAATGCGAAACCGTCAACCAGTTCAAAGGCTCCAAAACCGAGCCGCCGCAGTTCACGCGCGGCTACGGGCTGGTCTTCGGGCAAACCGAGCGCAAGGCGATTTCGATGGCTCTGGTAGACCGTGCTCTGCGTTGGGAAGAGCTGGGCGAAGACAACGAAGGTGCCCCCGCGCAGGATGCGGAATTTGTGCTGTATCATGCGGATAACATTCAGGCGACGGGGTTTCTCGAACACATCAAACTGCCCCATTACGTCGATTTCCAGTCCGAGCTGGAGCTGGTGCGCAAGCTGCGCCGCGAGGCGTCGGGCCAGATGCAGGAGGCCGCAGAATGACCGCGACACATATCGTCTTTGATATCGGCAACGTGCTGGTGGATTGGCAGCCACGTCTGGCTTGGCCAGAGCTGTCAGAGCCGGAAGCCGCCGATTTCATGCAGCGCATCGATTTTGGGGCGCGCAACCTGCGGGCCGATCATGGCGAACGCTTTGCGGATTTGGCGCAGGAGCTGGACCGCGCGGAGGATCGCGACCGGTTGAACCAGTACGTGCCGCGCTATGCGCAAACGGTGCGGGACGCCGTGCCGGGCAGCTGGGAGATCGTCGACCGGCTGATCGCGCGCGGCCTGACGCTTGGGGCCATCACCAACTGGTCGGTGGAAACTTGGCCTGAGGGGCTGAAATCCCACCCCCGATTGGCCGAGATCTTTGATACTCTGGTGATTTCCGGCAAGGAAAAGCTGATCAAGCCGGACCCCGCGATCTATCGACTGTATTGCGCGCGGGCGCAGGTGGCCCCACAAGACTGCGTCTTTATCGACGACAAGCTTGAGAACTGCGAAGGTGCGCGCAGCATCGGTATGGATGCCATCCACTTCACCAACGCCCAAGATGTGGCGCAGGCGCTGACAGAGCGGGGCCTGCTATGACCCCGCAGCCAATTTATCCGCGTGCGACTGGGTCGAACACACCGCAATTGCGCTGCGTGTCGATCAACCAGCCATCCGGCCCCGCGATATCATTGGGCAGGATCGGGGCCGCCCAGCGCACCACCCAGCCAATCACGCGTTCCATCGCAACCACCGCCACACAGGCCAGCACGACACAGGCCAACACGTATCCAACAAATCCAAGCATCACGTCCCCCAGACGTTGCAGCCCCGCAGGGCCATTGAATTGCGCAAGGCCAAAGCAGATTCGTGAGACAGTCTTATGACACACGGACCGATCAGCCTGCGACAAGCCGCCCCCTGCCCCCCGCATGAGGACCGTCCCATGACCGATGACACCGCCTCCGCCTATAACTTCGCCTATCTCGACGAACAGACCAAGCGCATGATCCGCCGCGCGATCCTCAAAGGGCTGGCCATTCCCGGCTATCAGGTGCCCTTTGCCTCTCGCGAGATGCCGATGCCCTACGGCTGGGGCACGGGCGGGGTGCAGGTCTCTGCTGCGGTGCTGACGCCCGAGGACCGGCTGAAGGTGATCGATCAGGGCGCGGACGACACCACCAATGCGGTCTCGATCCGCAGCTTCTTTGAACGCACCGCAGGGGTGGCCACCACCACACAGACCGCGCAGGCCACGGTCATCCAGACCCGCCACCGCATCCCCGAAGAGCCGCTGGCCGAGGGCCAGATCCTTGTCTATCAGGTGCCCATCCCCGAACCGCTGCGCTTTCTGGAACCGCGCGAAAGCGAGACACGCAAGATGCACAGCCTTGAGGAATACGGGCTGATGCACGTCAAGCTTTACGAGGATATCTCGCGCCACGGGCATATCGCCACCTCCTATGCCTATCCGGTGCGGGTCGAGGCGCGCTATGTCATGGACCCCTCGCCCATTCCGAAATTCGACAACCCCAAACTGTCCGACAGCCCCGCGATCCAGTTGTTCGGGGCGGGCCGCGAACAGCGCATCTATGCGGTGCCGCCCTATACCCGCGTCACCAGTCTGGATTTCGAGGATCACCCCTTTGATCCCTCAAAGGCGGACCATCCCTGCGGGCTGTGCGGCGCAACCGACAGCTATCTCGACGAGGTCATCATGGATGACGCAGGCGGGCGGATGTTTGTCTGCTCGGACACGGATTATTGCGAAACGCGGCAGGCGGCCGGACATCGCGGAAAGGACGCGGCATGACCCGATCCCCTACCCCATTGCTGTCGGTTGACGGGCTGACCAAGACCTATGGCAGCCATATCGGCTGCGCGGATGTGTCCTTTGATCTTTACCCCGGCGAGGTCATGGGCATCGTCGGTGAAAGCGGGTCTGGAAAATCCACGCTTCTCAACTGTATGGCGGGGCATCTGGCCCCTGACGCGGGGCGGGTGGTGTTTGATACCCGCACCGGCCCGCGCGACACCCTGCAGATGTCAGAGCCCGAACGCCGGATGCTGTCGCGCACCGATTGGGCCTTTGTCCACCAACATGCGCGTGACGGGCTACGCATGGGCGTCAGCGCAGGTGGCAACGTGGGCGAACGGCTGATGGCTGTGGGCGCGCGCAACTACGGCGATATTCGCGGACAGGCCGTTGACTGGCTGGGCCGGGTGGAGATTTCGCCCAGCCGCGTGGATGACCGCCCCACCACCTTTTCCGGCGGCATGCAGCAGCGGCTGCAAATCGCGCGCAATCTGGTGACAGGGCCGCGACTGGTCTTCATGGACGAGCCGACCGGGGGCCTGGATGTCTCCGTGCAGGCGCGGCTGTTGGATTTGCTGCGCGGTCTGGTGCGGGACATGGGGTTGTCGGCCATCATCGTCACCCATGATCTGGCGGTGGTGCGGCTGCTGGCGGACCGTTTGATGGTGATGAAATCGGGCCATGTGGTCGAACAGGGGCTGACAGATCAGGTTCTGGACGACCCCCAGCATGGCTACACCCAATTGCTGGTCTCCAGCGTGCTTCAGGTCTGAGGAGGCCGCAAATGTTCGAGATCGAAAATGTCACCAAGACCTTTACCCTGCACAACCAAGGCAGCGCGGTGATCGAGGTGCTGTCCGGTGCCTCGCTCAACGTCGCTGCGGGCGAATGTGTGGCGCTGACGGGGGCCTCGGGTGCGGGCAAATCCACCCTGATGCGCATGATCTACGGCAACTACCGCACGCAAAGCGGCGCGATCCGCATTGGCGGCACCGATATCGTGCAGGCCGAGCCGCGCGAGATCATCCGCCTGCGCCGCGAAACGCTGGGCTACGTCAGCCAGTTTTTGCGCGTGGTGCCCCGTGTGCCCACACTCGACGTTGTGGCAGAGCCGCTGCGCGCCGTGGGTGTCGATCAGGCACAGGCCGAGGCGCGGGCCCGCGATCTGCTGGCACGGCTGAACATCCCCCAACGGCTTTGGTCGCTGTCGCCCACGACGTTTTCAGGTGGCGAGCAGCAGCGGGTGAACATCGCGCGCGGCTTTGCCCACAGCTACCCCGCCATGCTGCTGGACGAGCCGACCGCCTCGCTGGATGCGTCCAACCGCGAGGTGGTGCTGTCGTTGATCGAAGAGGCCAAGGCACGCGGCGCGGCGGTCATCGGCATTTTTCACGACGAAGCGGCCCGCACCCGCGTCTGCGACCGCGAAATCGATGTCAGCCGCTTTGCCGCGCAGGTGGCCGCATGACCCCCGCCGGTCGTCTGGTCGCTGTGGTCGGCCCCTCTGGCGTGGGCAAGGATTCCGTGATGGCGGGGCTGCACGCGCGTCTGCCCGATCTGCGCCCTGTGCGCCGCACCATCACCCGCGCGCCGGATCTGGGCGGAGAGGACTACACCCCCGCCACGGTCGCGGAATTTGACCGCTTGCGCGCCCAAGGGGCGTTCTGCCTGCATTGGGGCGCGCATGGTCTGTTCTACGGCATCCCGATGGAGACCTTACAGGCCGTCCGCGATGGTCACGACTGTCTGGCCAACCTGTCTCGTGGTGCGCTGGTTCAGGCGTCACAGGTCTTTCCCGCCCTTACCGTTTTGCATATCACCGCCAGCCCCCAGACCTTGGCCAAGCGGCTGGCAGGGCGCGGACGCGAGACCGAGGCCGAGATCGCCGCCCGTCTGGCGCAGGCGGCCAAGCCCCTGCCCGAGCTGCCCACCCCTGTCCGCGTGATCGAGGTTGCCAATGACGGGGCCTTGGAGGACGCGATAGGCTCAGCCGCGCAGGCGCTTTATCCGGTCAGGGCGTAGCGATGGATCAGTTCGAACCGGCCATCGGGTCGCTCCCCCACAAGGGCCACCTGATCCAGCACAAAGGGACGCGGCAAATCGGGCAGATGCGCCGCCACATGGTCGGCCCAAAGCGGCAGGTCACGTTTGTGCAGCTTGCCCGTCAGGGTCAGGTGAAAGCGGAACTGCTCCATCACATAAGGATAGCCCCAGCGCAGCAGCAGCGCCTCTTGCGCCTCGGACAGGCCCGCCTTGCGGCGCCGTTCCAGATCGGCGTCGCTGAGCGGCGCGCGAAAGGCATCCAGCGCCTTGACACAGGTGGCGGCCACACGGGCGATGCCGCTGTTGTCCCCATCGGGCGTCAGCGCCAGAAACCTGCCCAGCGGCGTCAGCGACAGCCCCTCTGCCGCAGCGGGTGCCAGACTGGCGGCCATCTTTGCCACGCCTGCCTGCACATCCGCCTGCGTAACCCCGTCCGCCAGACGGAACGGCGGTTTCAGCGTTCCGTGAAAGCCGTATTTGCGCGGTGTCATCGTGGCGTCATCAAGACCGGGCACAGCAAACTGATCCGCCGGTTGACCGCTGAGTGCATCCCAGCCCAGCCAGCGCGCGCCGAACTCTGCCAATGCCCCCTCGGGCATCCAATAGACCGCAAAGCGAGTGTATGACATGAATTCTCCCTTCTCTCCTGCCGCTATGCCGGAAACGCATGACGCTTCCATGTCAGGCTCTGTCACGCTTGCCAATGCCCGCCTTGTGCTGCGCGACCGCGTGACCACCGGCTGTGTGACCATCACCGATGGCACCATCACCGACGTAACCGAGGGCGCGCATATCCCAGACGGGGCCATCGACTGTCAGGGGGATTTTGTCACCCCCGGTCTGGTGGAACTGCACACCGACAATCTCGAACGGCATATGGAACCCCGCCCCGAGGTCGACTGGCCGCATCTGCCTGCGCTGATCGCCCATGACGCAGAGCTCGCCTCTGTCGGGATCACCACCGTGTTTGACGCGCTGCGGGTGGGCTCGATCGCCGGAGGCAAGGCCCGCTACAGCGCCTATGCCCGCAATGTGGCCAACGAGCTGCTGCAGGCGCGCGCCGAGGGGGCGTTCAAGATCAGCCATTTCATTCATCTGCGCGCGGAGATCTGTTCGGAAACCCTGCTCGACGAGATGGCCCAGTTCGGCGTCGAGGACCGCGTTGGCATCGTGTCGTTGATGGATCACACCCCCGGCCAGCGGCAATTCCGCGATCTGGGCGCGCTGCGGGTCTACCTGACGAAAAAGCGCAACCTGACAGAGGAAGAATTCCTCGAGCATGTGGCCAACCTCAAGGGGTTGCAGGCGCGGCTGGGGGCGGCCCATGAACAGGGCGCCGTGGCCGAGGCCAACCGCTACGGTGCGGTGATTGCCAGCCACGACGACACCACCGCCGATCAGGTGGCGGTGTCGGCGCGCAACGGTGTGGGTTTTGCCGAATTCCCCACCACTGTCGAGGCCGCCGAGGCCTGCCGCGCGTCGGGGATTGCGGTGATGATGGGCGCGCCCAACCTGATCCGGGGCGGGTCGCATTCGGGCAATGTGGCCGCGCGCGATCTGGCAGAGCGTGACCTGCTGGATATCGTCTCCTCGGACTACGTGCCCTCGGCACTGCTGCTGTCGGCTTTCCGGCTGGCAGAGATCTGGGATGACCTGCCCCGCGCCATCGCCTGCGTGACCGACGCGCCGGCCCGTGCGGCGGGTCTGACGGATCGGGGCCGTCTGGACGAAGGCCTGCGCGGCGACGTCCTGCGCATCCGCGCCAATGGCGACACCCCGCTGCTGCGTGGCGTCTGGAGCCGTGGCGCACGCGTCGCCTGAGATACAACAAACCCCATTGGCAACAGGGCTGCGGCACGCCATGCTGCAGCCCTTGGCCATTGTCGAGGAACCGGACGCGCGACGGCTTGCAACATGCGCCTCAAATAATATCGATATTTTTCTTGAAATGCGTTTTTATCGTCTTTAACCTCCCACACAGGGAGGACGATCATGAAAACACATATGCTTTGCGCGCTGACGCTTGCCGCCAGCGCATCCATCTTTGCACCCGCCGCCATGGCCGAGGAATACCGCATCGGCACCGCCAGCGTCGGCGGCGCATTCTTTCCCATCGGACAGGGGATTTCCAATCTTGTGAACAAATACGGTGGCGGCGACATCACCATGGTGCCCATCGTCACCCAAGGGTCGGTGCAAAACCCCCGCCTTGTGGCGCAGGGCGAGGTCGAGATCGGCATCACCAACGCCAACCTTGCCGCCGATGCGGTCGCGGGGCGCGGGGCCTACAACGGCAATGCCATCGATATCAAAGCGCTTGGCCCCCTGCACCCCAGCGTGCTGCATATGGTCGTGGCGGATGGGTCCGACATCCAGAGCTTTGCCGATCTGGCGGGCAAACGTGTGGCCGTGGGTCCGGCAGGTGGCGGCACCATGGGTTTTCTCAACAACATCCTGCCGGTCTACGGTCTGACACTGGATGATATCACGCCCAGCTTTCTGAGCTATGGCGACGGCTTCAGCCAGCTGTCCGATGGCAACGTGGATGCAGCCCTTGCGCTGTCCGGCTACCCTGCAGCCGCAGTGATGCAGGCGGCGGCCTCTGGCCCTCTGCGCATGATCACGATGGAAGACGACAAGCTGCAGCAGATCCTGACGGACAATCCGGCCTATTCCACCTTTGACATCGCGGCGGACGTCTATGACATGCCGTCGGATGCCACGGTGTTGGGGGTGACCAATATGCTGATCGTGCCCACGGATATGGCTGCCGAGATGGCGGAAAAGATCGCAGCCTCGGTCTATGATCACCTTGACGAGTTCGCGGCTGAAAATGCCAACGCCCGCCAGATTGATCCGGCACGGGCCGCCAGCCTGTCCATCGACCTACATGACGGCGCGCAGGCCTATTTCAGCAAATAAGCTGGGCCGCACCCAAAGGGGCCGGTCGCGGCCCCTTTTCCCTGTCTGACCATCAACAAAAGGACGCGCCATGACCGGCTTGCGTGAAACCCTGACCCCGTCGCGGCTTTTGGCTGTGGTGGCCTTTGCCTTTGGCGCCTATCACCTGCTGATCGTGTCGGGTGTGATCTCCATGTCCACGATGGAGATGCGCCTGACCCATCTGATGCTGGCGCTGACGCTACTGTTTGCGCGCAAGCCCGTGGCAAAGGGGATGGAAGGCAACGCACTGGCCCGCGCGCTGGATGCGGTGCTGATCGTGGCAGGCATCGTGGCAAGCCTGTGGCTGTTGTCCCGTTGGAAGCCCATCGCCTTTAGCGGCGGGATGACCATCGAACAGGATTACTGGGCGGGGCTTGTCATCATCGCGCTGGTGTTCGAGGCGGCGCGACGCGGCATCGGCCTGATCCTGGCGCTGATCACGGCGGTGTTCTTCCTCTATCCCTTTGCCAGCCCGTGGCTGCCCGGCATTCTGGGCGGTCGCGGCTATGGTCTGGAACGGGTGGTGACCTTTCTGACCACCGACACCCAAGGGATCTACGGCATCCCCATCGGCGTGGCCGCCACCTATATCATCACCTTCACGATCTTTGGCGCGCTGCTGTCCCGTCTGGGCGCGGGAGATTTCTTTTTCGAGATCTCTTTCCGTCTGACACGGGGGATGCGCGCGGCGTCGGCGAAATCGGCTGTGCTGTTCTCCTCGCTGATCGGGATGGTGTCGGGGTCTGCGGCGGGCAACGTCGCGGTGACCGGCACACTGACCATTCCGCTGATGACGCGCGAGGGCTACAAACCGCATCAGGCCGCCGGGATCGAGGCCGTGGCCTCCACCGGGGGGCAGATCATGCCGCCGGTCATGGGGGCCGCTGCCTTTATCATGGCCGAGGTGGTGGGTGTGTCCTACACCGAGATCATGAAAACCGGCCTACTGCCGGCGCTTTTGTTCTTTGGCACAGCCTTTGTGGTGGTGCATCTGCGCGCCGTGCGCAGCGACATCGCGCCGGTCACCACGCCGTCAACCGATGAGCGCAGCACCGCGCGTGTGCTTTGGGACGGGATGCCGTTCATCGCGGCCTTTGCCGCGCTTCTGGGTCTGATGCTGATGGGCTACTCCCCGTTCAAGGCTTCGCTCTGGGCCATGGGCGTCATGATCCTTGGCACCGTGATCTGGCAGCGCCGTCTGGACCGTGACCTGCTGACCAAGATCCTTGGCGCGGTGACCGAGGGGGCCAATAATGTCGTCATCATTTCCGCCGCCTGTGCCGCTGCCGGGATCATCGCCGGCGTGCTGGGCCTGTCCGGATTGGGGTCAAAGATCGCGGTGCTGATCGATATGGGATCGGGCGGCAGCCTGATGATTGCGCTGGTGCTGACCATGCTGGTGTCGATCATCCTTGGTATGGGACTGCCCACCACCGCCGCCTATCTGATCCTTGCCACGGTTGTGGCACCGGGACTGGTCAAGATGGGCGTGCCCATGCTGACCGCGCATTTCTTTGTCTTCTATTTCGGCTGCATCTCGACGATCACGCCGCCTGTGGCCCTAGCCGCCTATGTGGCGGGCGGGATCGCCGGAGCCGATATCAACAAATCCGGCTGGACCGCTGCCGCCTATGCCGCGCCCAGCTTTCTGCTGCCCTTTGCCTTTTGCTTTGGCCCCGGTCTGCTGCTGCAGGGCGGGTGGGCTGAAAACATCGCCGCCGTCGTCACCGGCGCGCTTGGCGTAAGTGCCATTGCCATTGCGGTGATCGGCGTACTGACCCGACCGCTATCGCTCCCCGGTCGGGTCGTCGCGGCGCTGGCGGGGGTTCTGCTGCTGTTTCAGGACCTCACCAGCGCCGTGCTTGGAACCGCCCTGTTGGTGGCGCTGTACACCCTGACCGAATTGCGCGCCCGCAAAGGGCAGACCATCTGATCCAAGAAGGACCAAACCCAATGAAAATGACTGAATTCCGCCGTGTGGTCACAGGCCATGACGCCACCGGCAAAGCCATCATTGAAAGCGACCAGACCGCCAGCCAGTTTCTGGAACGGCCAAACCGGCCCGGTGTGCGGCTGACCAACTTCTGGATCTCTGACGGCACCCCTGCGGAATATGACGGGGCGACAGAAACCTGCGTCGGCGATTTCACCCTGCACCCGCCCAAGAACGGCAGCGTGTTCCGCGTCGTGGAATTCCAGCCCGAAGACCCCGAGGTCATGGCCACGCTCGACGGCCCTGCGGCCTTTGCCGAGATGGGGGCCGGTGCCAACATCGTCCAAGGCGCGCGCCACCCGTTCATGCACCGCACCGACAGCGTGGATTACGCGCTGGTTCTGACCGGCGAGATCTGGATGCTGATGGACGACGAAGAGGACGACGTGCATCTGAAAGCGGGCGATGTGGTCATCCAGCGCGGCACCAACCACGCGTGGTCCAACAAGGGCACAGAGACCTGCATCATCATGTTTGTGCTCAATGACGGGGTGACAACGCGGGAGGCCAGTGGCGCGGCCCGCACCGGCATTCCCGCCCGCGCGCCCGCATGATCGCGGCCTGCGCAACGGGCTTTGTCTTTTCCTACAGTAAGGCTAAACGTCAGGTATGAGTATTGTTGAGAACCCGGCCGTGCCCGAGCCGTCACAGGTCATTTCGGCCACCCAGACGACCTATCAGGCGATCCGCCAGATGATCATCACTGGCGAACTTGCCCCCGGTGAAAAGCTCAAGATCGAGCGGCTGAAAGATCGCATCCAGACCGGCGCCTCGCCCATCCGCGAGGCGCTGACCTTGTTGGTCGCCGACAAGCTGGTGGAGCGGATCGACCAGCGCGGCTTTCGCGCAGCGCCAGTAAGTCAGGAAAACTTTGCCGAAATCCTGCGCCTGCGTTGCGCGCTGGAAGACATGGCCCTGCGCGAAAGCATCGCAGCGGCGGATGACACGTGGGAGGAACAGCTGGTGCTGTCGCATCACCGGATGGTGCGTGTGGGGGCTGCGGATGTCGCCACCTTCGAGGAGCATCACAAAGCGTTCCATATGGCGCTGCTGGCGCGCTGTAACTCGCCGATCCTGTTGGGCTATTGCAGCCAGCTTTATGATCTCAACGTGCGCTACCGCTACCTTGCGGGCCGGTCACGCAACTATGGCAAGCGTGACGTGCGCGCGGAACACCGTGACATTCTGGACGCAGCCGTTGCCCGCGAGGTGGATCTGGCATCGCAGCGACTGCTGAGCCACTACCAGCAAACCGGCTCTTTCCTGCGCGAAACGCCGGACGTGCCCCAAGATCAGGACTGAGGTCATCAGTATCAAACGAAAACGGGCAAAGGTCGTCCTTTGCCCGTTTGTTTATGTGCGCTGGGGTGTCCGCGGTGGGTGATCCGCGCGGGCAGCGGGCGTGGGGCCCCCTGCCCGCCTTGGGTCACTCCCCCTTGGCCACCAGTTTGAAATCGAAATCCACCCGCGACCACGCATCGGGCACCTGACCGGACAGGGCGAACCCCTCGGGGAAGCTGCCTGCCGGTTGCGGGGCGTAGTGCATCACCAGATCCTCGCGCACGCCGAACACCGTATCCTGATCGAGATAGGGATCATCCTCGGGGAAGACCTCTGTGACCAGATCGCGGTAGCCATCGGCCTTGATGATGAAATGCAGATGCGACGGACGCCACGGATGCCGTCCCGCCGCATTCAGGATCTGCCCCACCGGACCATCAGTCGGCACGGTATATTCCACGGGCCGCACAGTGGTGAAGGCGTAGTAGCCGTCCTCATCCGCCGTCATCAGCCCGTGAAACGACATGATGTCCATGTCCGGGTCCTGACTGGAATACAGACCGTTCGGCGCGGTCTGCCAGATATCGAGCTGCGCATGCGGGATCGGCGCGCCGTTAAGGTCGCGGACATAGCCCTGAACCAGCAGAACCTCGCCCTCGAAATCCTCTTTCAGGTCGGCCCCGATCTCCATCGGCGGCGCGTCAGAGACATGGAACGGGCCAAGCACGCTCGACGAGGTCGCGTCCGGGTGGGAGTTGATCATATCCACCAGCGACGACAGGCCCAGCACGTCGGAGAGCAGGACAAATTCGTTGCGTTCGGGCGTGGTGATCTGGCCGGCCCATTCCACGGCCTTCAGCCCTGCGCGCCATTCGTCATGGGTCAGCCCCACCTCGCGCGTAAAGGCGTGCAGATGCTTTGCCAGCGAGGACATGATTTCCTTGAACCGCGGATCGGTGTCCGGGCCAAAGTAGCCGGCAAAGACGTCAGAGATATTGTCGGGTGTTACGTTACGCATGTGGTCGTGTCCTCACAAAAGGGCAAGGGAGAGAGAGGGAAAGGCGATCAGCAGGACGAGCACCACCAGCATGACGGCGGCAAAGGGCAAGGCCCCCATGAACACGTCCTTCAGCGTGATGCGCGGATCGTCCAGCGTCGCCTTGATGACAAAACAGGAGATGCCCAGCGGCGGGGTCAGCAGGCCGATTTCGGCCCCGATGACGGTGATGATGCCAAACCACACAAGGCTCAGCCCCATGGGTTCGATCAGCGGCAGAAACAGCGGCACCACGATCAGGATGATCGACGAAGTGTCGAGGATCGTGCCAAGGAACAACATCAGGATAACATAGGCCACCATGATCAGCGCAAAGCTCAGATCGCTGGCCGCAAGGATCGCCTCAAGCTCCCTTGGGAGGCCCGCCAGACCAAGCATCCGGCTGTAGATCGAGGCGGCAGTGATCAAGAACAGGATGGCTGCCGTGATGTGGCCTGTTTCGATCAATGTGTCCCACAGCCCGCGCCACGTCATGGTGCGGCGCACGGCAGCGATCAGAAGGCCAAGCGCGGCGCCAGCGGCCCCCGCCTCTACCGGGGTCATGATGCCCAGATAGATGCCGCCGATGACGGTTACGATCAGGATGATCATAGGCAGGGTGCGGCGCGCAACCTCGGCCCAGCTCATCGGTTCGTAATCCTCCGCCGGACGGCCGCCTACGAATTTCGGCGTAAAGCGGCCCATCAGCCAGATCGCCCCGATATAGGCCCCTGCCAGCATCAAGCCGGGGATGACGCCTGCAATGAACATCTCGCCCACGGATTGTTCCGCCACAAAGGAATAGATGATCAGCATGGCCGAGGGCGGAATGATCATGCCCAGCACCGACGATCCGGCCACCACCCCCACGGCAAAGCGCGGGTTGTAGTCGTATTTCAACATCTCGGGCACAGCCACCTTGGAGAACACCGACGCCGAGGCGATGGAGCTTCCGGTGACAGCGGCAAAGGCTGCGTTCGCCCCCACCGTGGCCATGCCGATGCCGCCCAGCACCCGCCGGAAGGCCGCGCTCATGACCGCATAGATGTCAGAGCCAAGCCCCGCCTTTGACACCACCAGCCCCATGAAGCTGAACAGCGGTATCGTGGCAAAGGGATATTCCATCGCGCTTTCGCTGATGGTGATTTTCAGCAGGTTCAACGCAAGGGTGAAGTTGTCGCGCATCAGCCAGATCGACACAAAGGAGACGGCCGTCAGCGCGATGGGAATGTAGACGCCAAGATAGATCAGGGCCACGATGGCCAAGACCGAAACAGCGCCAATGTCTATGGGAGTCACAGGTCGGTTTCCCTTCCGGGTCGCAGGACTTTGAGGGCAAAGATGATCGCGCACAGGATGGCGCTGGCCAGAATGCACAGTTTGATCGGCCAGTAGGGTGCGGTGAACACACCGGGCGTGCCGAAATAATCCTGCGAGTGCCACATCTCGACGAAGATCGGATAGGACGCCACGGCAATCATCGCCATGACGGCAAAGGACAACAGGTCCACGGCGCGGCGCAACAGCCCCGCCAGACGGGGGGCGCGTGTCTCCAGCAGGCCCAGAAACCCGTCAGAGCGCGTCAGCCGCCCCGCACGGATCACATCCGGCAATTGCAGGAACACGATCAGCACCATGGCGAATTGCACCAGCTCGACGGTGCCACGCAGCGGCGCATTGGCCAGCGTGCGCGCCAGCATGTCGTAGTTGACCACCACAACCAGCGCCAGAACCATCAGCGTGCCAGAAGCATTGGCCCCCAGCGCCACAGCGCGCGCCAGCCACGCCGCAGCACCGTGCAGCCGCCGGTAGCCTGATGCTACCGGCGCACTGCTTTGGCCGTTTGGCCTGCTCACTGGGTCAGACCTGCGGTCCAGTCCCGCAAGGGCGCATCATCGCCGCTGACCTTTGCCAGATAGGCGGCCAGCATCTGCGATCCGGGCTTGCCCTTGGCATCCAGATCCGCAGCCCATTCGGCAGCGATATCAGGCAGGCTCGCGGCCCATGCGGCGCGCTGCTCGGCGCTCATGGGGACGATCTCGCCGCCCGCTTCGGTATAGGCGGCCTCGGCCTCTGCCGCGCGGTCCATGGCTACCTCTGCCACATGATCACGGTAGGATGTCGCCGCCTCGCGTATGGCGGTCTGGACCTCTTCGGGCAGCCCGTTGAAGAAATCCTTGTTCGCGGTCAACGTCTTGGAGTTCACAGCCCCCAGATCGGCGTCCAGCATGAACGGCCCCACCTCGGAGATCTTGAAGGTCGCCGCAGCCTCCGGCCAGAGCATGGCATGTTCCACCAGACCGGTCTGAAGCATGTTGTAGAAATCGGTCAGACCGCCGCGCACACCGGCGGCGCCTTCGATGCCTTCCACATAGCGCAGGTTCATACCCGCCCCCGCGATCTTCGCACCTTCCAGATCCGCAACGGTTTCGACCTTTTCGGATGAAAACAGCTGGTAGGTGTCCAACACGACGCCGGTCGTCAGGTAGACTTGGTTCTGGGCATCGAATTCCTCGGCCATGGTGGGGAATTCCTGCGCGATCTCATCGACCGCACGCGCCACCACCCGCGCGTCCGAGGACACAAAAGGCGTCACCGCGGCAATCGCCTGACTGGGCAGTTTCGAGCTGTGGAAAATGGTGGTGACAATGCCGATGTCGCCAAGACCCAGTTGCAGCCCTTCGAGCACGCCCTTGGGTTTGACCACCGTGCCACCATAGCTTTCACGCCAGTCGATCTGGTAGTTGCCCGTCTCGGCCAGACGTTTGTCCACTTCGGGGATGAAATGGTTGGTCAGCTCCTGCACCCACATGGCGCGGGCGGGATAGCCGTCGATCATATTGATGGTGATCGTCTCTTGCGCCATCGCGGGCAAGGCCGCAGCCCCCGCCAACAGCGCCGCTGTAACAGTCATGAAACGCATGGGTTTCCTCCTCCCTATGGTGCGCCTTTCGGCGCGAAATGCCACGCCCGATTGTCGGGTCTGCGGCGTCGTTGGGTCGGGCGCGGCTCCTCTTCCGCGCCTGCCCCTCAGACAATCGTGTTCACATCGTCAAAGCCGAAGCGCGGCAACTTGCCGAAAAGGGCACGCTCATCAGCGTAGCCAATGTTACACAAAAAGTTCGACTTCCAGCCGGTGTCGGCAAAGAACTCTGCATCGACGATGTCATTTGAAAAGCCCGACATCGCCCCCACATCCAGCCCAAGCGCCCGCGCCGCGATCATGAAGTACGCGCCTTGCAATGACGAATTGCGCAAGGCCGTAATCTCGCAGTGCTCGGGCTTGTCGCGGAACAGAGGACGGCGGTCCTCATGCGGAAAGGTCTCCGGCAGACGGGTCCAGAAGTTCGGGTCATAGGCGATGATCGTCGTCACCGGCGCCTGACGCATCTTGTCGATGTTCTTGTCCTTCAGTGCCTTGGCCAGCCGATCCTTGGCTTCTTCGCTGCGCACATGCACATAGCGCGCAGGCAACGTGTTCATCGATGTGGGGCCTGCGACCGTGATCTCATGCAGGGCATGCAGCATCTCGTCGGACACGGGCCGATCCGTCCAAGCGTAATGCGACCGCGCATCGCGCAGGATCAGATCAATGGACGCATCATCAAGCCGCGTGATCCGCTGGCGCAGGTCGCGCACCGCCGCCTGCGCGGTTTCGCGTGGGTCCAGTGTCACGTTCATTCTGCCGCCTGCGCCAAATCGGATTCGTCCACGATGGGCGAGGCGCAGATGCCGATGCCTTCGATCTCGATCTCGATGACCTCACCGGGTTTCAGCCAGCGCGGCCCCGGCTTCTTGGCGTGACCCACACCCGGAGGCGTGCCCAGCGCGATCAGGTCGCCCGGTTCCAACGTGGTGAATTCGGACATGATCGCAATGGTCTGCGCCACGCCCCAGATCATGTTCGAGGTGTTCGAGCTTTGCAGGATCTCGTCGCCCACGCGGCTTTCGATCTTCAACCCCTTCGCCCCGTCGGGCAGATCGCCTTCGGTCACCACAAAGGGGCCAATCGCGCCGGTCTGGTCAAAGTTCTTGCCCGGTGTCCACTGATGCGTCTTGCGCTGGTAGTCGCGCACCGAACCGTCGTTGAACACCGTGTAGCCAAACACATGGTCGAGCGCGTCCGCCTCCGAGATATGACGCCCGCCTTTGCCGACGATCAGCATCAGCTCTGCCTCGTAGTCGAGCTTTTCCGAACAGTTGGGGCGCACCAGCGCCTCGCCCGCGGCCATGATGGACTGACGCGTACGCATGAACATCGCCGGATAGTCGGGAATGTCATAGCCGCCTTCCTTGATGTGTTCGATGTAGTTCAGGCCAAGGCACATGATCTTGCCCGGTGCCTCGACCGGCAGCGCGGGCGTCACTTCGGACACCGGCACTGTCTCGCCGGTTACATCGGCAGCTTGCGCCATCAACGCATCCGATTCGATCAGTGCCTGCAAATCGGTCCCGACCTGCGGCAATGCCTCGGTCAGATTGGTGGCCACATCCCCGTCCACACGGAACACCCCGCGCTGGCCTGCCACTGTCCCCACAAGAATTTTCATGTCGTCTCCTCTCAGATTTCCCTTTCTTTTGCCGATAAAAAATGTGTAGGTCAATAAATATCGATATTATTGGGAGGGAAAAATGCCTGAATGGAGCAGCTATCTCGAAACGGCGCGGGGCCGCGGGGCGCTTGCGCTGGAACTCTATGTGACCATCACCACGCCTGAGGCAGACGGCCCGGCCATTCCGGACGTGCTGCCCGATCACCTCGCCTATCAGCGCAAATTGGAACAGGCGGGGCAGCTGTTTCTGGCGGGGCCGCTGTCGGATGAAACCGGCACCCAGATCGAGGGCGCAGGGCTGGTGATCTATCGCGCGCCCTCGCTCGAGGCCGCGCGGGCATTGGCCGATGGCGACCCGATGCACGCCCGTGGCGCACGCAGCTACACCCTGCGCCGCTGGATGGTGAACGAGGGATCGCTGACGCTGGGTCTGGGCCTATCGACCGGTCAGGTGGCCCTGTCCTGACGGCTTCGCAATTCCTCGACATTTCTTTGCAGTCTCGCCAATCACAAAGGAGCGGCCCCATGCAGTTGATCCAGTCGACCTATCTGGTGGATCTGTTGTCCACGATCACGCTGCGCAATCGCACGTCACCGCGTGCCACAGATGCGCGCAGCCCGCAGGAACTGGCAGAGCTTTTGCTGACCGATCTGGGGGATGTGTCCTCGTCCAAGGTGTCGCGCGCTTTGCTGGCGCAATACCGCGACATGACCGGAGATGAGAAATCCGCCTTTTTCCAGATGCTGGCGCGCGATTTCGACATTGACCGCGACCGGCTCAAGGATCTTGCAGCCCGTTATGCCGACACCCCCACACCCGATACGCTGGCAGAGCTGACCGATTGCGCCGAGCCGCGCCGTCAGGAATTGCTGCGGCGACTGAACCGTGTGGCCGGGGCGACCGCCGATCTGGTGGCCATGCGCTGCGATCTGCTGGCACGGATCAAGGACGACCCCGCGCTCAAGGCCATTGATCTGGATTTCCTGCATCTGTTCCGGTCATGGTTCAATCAGGGCTTTCTGGTGCTGCGGCGCATCAGCTGGGACACGCCTGCGAGCATTCTGGAAAAGATCATCGCCTATGAGGCGGTGCATGCCATCGACAGCTGGGACGATCTGCGCCGCAGGCTGCTGCCCGAGGACCGGCGCTGTTACGCCTATTTCCATCCCGCCATGCCTGACGAGCCGCTGATCTTTGTCGAGGTCGCGCTGACCCACGGTGTCGCAAACAATGTCCAGGCCGTGCTGGCCGAAGATCGCGCAGCGCTTGACCCCGAGGACATCGACACGGCCGTGTTCTATTCGATCTCCAACTGCCAAAAAGGGCTGCGCGGCATCTCCTTTGGCAATTCGCTGATCAAACAGGTGGTCGAGGATCTGCATGGCGCGCTGCCGGGGTTGAAAACATTCGTCACCCTGTCGCCCATCCCCGGCTTTCGCGCATGGGCCGAGGGGCAGATGTCCGCCCTGCCCGCCCCCGAGGCCGCCCCGCTGGCCGAGGCCATCCGCAGCGCCGAGACCGGCGAGGCCGGGGCCTACGCCCTGCGCAGCTATGTCGCGCGCTACCTGATCCTTGAACGCCACCGCCGCGGCGGGCCGCTGGACCCTGTGGCCCGCTTTCATCTGGGCAATGGCGCGCTGGTCCATGACATCCACATCGGTGCGGACCGTTCGGACAACGGCCTGCGCCAGTCCTGCGGGGCGATGGTCAATTACCTCTATGATCTCGACCAGATCGACCTCAACATCGAAAAACATTCCTCTCAAGGGACCGTCGCCCATGCGCGCGCTCTGGCGCCCTTGCTGAAATCCAACGCCGTTCCGGCCAAGACCTGAGACACCACCATGACCAATCACCTCTTTGATCCGCTATTTGGCCGCCACGCTGGCAGCACTGCCCCCTTTGTCACGCCCAAGGGTGGCGCGCCGCTGAGCTATGCGGCGTTTCTCGACCTGTCAGCGCGCATGGCGCACGTCTTTGACGGGCTTGGCCTGAAGAAGGGCGACCGCGTCGCGGTGCAGGTGGGCAAATCGGTGCCTGCGCTTGCGATCTACGCCGCCTGCCTGCGCAGCGGTCTGGTGCTGCTGCCGCTGAACACCGCCTACACGGTCGCCGAGCTGGAATACTTCCTTGGCGATGCGGAACCGGGGCTGGTGGTCTGCGACCCCGCCAAGGCCGATGGCCTGCAGCCGATCCTGCCCGAGGGCGCGACGCTTTTGACGTTGGACGCCACCGGCGCGGGCACGCTGATGGAGGCGGCGGACAAGGCCCCCGCCGACCACGCGCCCTTGCCCTGTGGCCCCGATGATCTGGCGGCGATCCTGTACACCTCGGGGACGACGGGACGGTCCAAAGGCGCGATGCTGACCCATGACAACCTGCTGTCGAATGCGCGCACGCTGGCGGAGCTGTGGCGCTTTACGGCGGATGACGTCTTGCTGCATGCGCTGCCGATCTTTCACACCCACGGGCTGTTTGTGGCAGTGAATGTCTGCGCCATGGCGGGGGCGTCGATGCTGTTCCACCCCGGCTTTGATCTGGACGCCATGCTGGCGGATCTGCCGCAGGCCAACACGCTGATGGGGGTGCCCACCTTCTACACACGGCTGTTGTCCGACGCGCGCTTCACCCGCGATGCCACGGCACATATGCGGCTGTTCGTGTCCGGCTCTGCCCCCCTGCTGGCGGAAACCCACGAGCAGTTCGAAGCCCGCACCGGCCACCGCATTCTGGAACGCTACGGGATGACGGAAACGAACATGAACGTCTCCAATCCCTATGAGGGCGAGCGGCGCGCGGGCACTGTTGGCTTTCCCCTGACCGGGGTCGATCTGCGCATCACCGATCCCACCAGCGGCGATCCCCTGCCCGACGGCGAGATCGGCATGATCGAGGTGCGTGGCCCCAACGTATTCAAAGGCTACTGGCGCATGCCCGAGAAGACCGCCGAGGAGCTGCGCGGCAACGGGTTCTTCATCACCGGCGATCTGGGGCGCGTCGACGAGGACGGCTACGTCTCGATCGTAGGACGCCAGAAGGATCTGATCATTTCCGGCGGCTACAACATCTATCCCAAGGAAATCGAGGTCGTGCTGGACGAGATGCCGGAGGTGCTGGAAAGCGCTGTCATCGGCCTGCCGCATGCGGATTTCGGCGAGGCGGTGCTGGCCGTCGTGGTGCCTGCGCCGAACACCAGCCCCGACCCTGACGCCCTTTTGGAGGCGCTGCGCCCGCAGCTTGCCCGCTTCAAACACCCGCGCGCCATTCGCATCGTCGACGCCCTGCCCCGCAACACCATGGGCAAGGTGCAAAAGAACGTGCTGCGCGAGGCTTTTGCCACCACCCCGGCCTGAGGAGACCGGATCACATATCATCGGGAGGAGAAAACGATGACCCTGAAGACCCTGACACTGGCCGCGCTGGCGGCCAGCACCCTTGCGGGGGCCGCCCCCGCCGCCAATGTGGACGGCCCGTCCGTGTTCTGGAAGATTTCCATGTACGGCAACCCGCGCGCGCTGACATCGGGGATGGAGGCGATGGCCGAACATGTGGCCGCCGAGACCGATGGCAAATTCCGCATCAAGATCTTTTACGCAGACCAGCTTGGCCCGGCGCGTGAAAACCTCGACGGGCTGAAGCTCAACGCCTTCGAAGGCGCGGGCATCTGCAACTTCTACCACCCGGGCAAGAACCCCGCATGGATGGTGTTCTCGCTGCCTTTCCTGCCCATCGAAAGCCCTGCGGTGGACCGCTACGTGCGCAAGCGGATGTTCGAACACCCGGCAATCGTGGCGGATATGGCCAAGTGGAACGCGATCCCCTACGCCTCCGGCCTGCTGCCGCAATACGAGATGATGGGCAAAGGCACGCCGCCGCAAACGCTCGACGATTGGGCGGGCTTGCAGGTGCGCGCGGGCGGCGGTTTGGGCGACGCGATGGAGATGCTGGGCGCGACCAAGCAGACCCTGTCGGCAGCCGAAACGCTGACCGCCTTCCAGAACGGCACCATCGATGTGGCGGCCTTTCCCTTCACCTATGCCCATGTGGCGTTCAAGATCAACGAAGAGGCGGATTGGTACACCGCCAACATGTCGCCGGGATCGTCGGAATGTGGCTGGGTGTTGAACAAGACAGCCTTCGAGGCGCTCCCCGAGCAGTACCAGAAACTGATCTGGGACAGCCGCGATCTGGTTCTGGACACCGAGCTGGCGGCCTATGCGGCGCAGGATGAAAAGAACATCGCCATGTTCGAGGAAACCCTGACCAAGATCGAATATGACGCCGACGCGCTGGAGCAGTTCCGCGCCACCGCCGGTCAGCCGATCTGGGACAAATGGGTGGCCGACAACCCAGATTTTGACGCCCAGGGCGTTCTGGATGCCTTCCTTGGCTACGCCTCTGAGGCAAGCACGCAATAAGCGCTTTGGCGGTGGCCCGATGCAGGCCACCGCCCACCCCCTTCCCTAATTCGAACGGATTTACCTCAAATGAGACACGCCCCGCCCCCGACGCGCGGCCCCGTCGCCCGTGCAGACAGGCTATTGTCCCCTGTCGAAGACGCCACCAACCTGATTGCCGCCTTGTTTGTTTTTGCCCTGATGTGTCTGGGCATTGCGCAGGTGGTCATGCGCACCCTGTTTGACACGCCTCTGACCGGCTACGTCGATCTGGTCGAACTGTCGATGGCCGGCATGGCCTTTCTCGGCGCGGCCTACACGCAGCGCATGGGGGCCCATATCCGTATGGAGCTTGCCTTGGGTCAGCTTTCGGGGCGCAAGCTTTGGGCGGCAGAGATCCTTGGCGCGCTGATCGGGATGGCCGTGATCGGCGTGCTGATCTGGTACAGCGCCGGGCATTTCTGGCGGTCTTACGAGCTTGGCGACACCACGATGGATGCGGAATACCCCGTCTGGCCATCGAAACTGGTGGTGCCTGTCGCCTTTTCCCTGTGGTTTCTGCGGCTTGCGATCCAGTTGGCCGGTGCCGTGCGGCTGTTCATTGACCCTGCGCGCGACCCGCAAGGCGTCACCTTGATGAAGGACGCGGCCCAGACCGCCAAGGAAGAGGCGGATGCCGCCCAAGAGGAGCGCTGAGATGCTGATCGGACTAGGATTTGAACACCCGCTGACCGTGGGTTTGATCGGTGTCGGGCTGCTGATCGTGCTGGTGGCCATCGGGGTGCGCGTGGTCTTTGCCGCTGCCACCATCGGGCTGTTGGGACTGGTCGAGCTGATCGGCTGGGGACCGGCTGCGGGCATCGTGGGCATCGTCCCGCATGCCAAGGCCACGACCTATGCGCTGTCGGTGCTGCCCATGTTTGTCTTTATCGGCTTTGTCGCCTTCCACGCGGGCATGACATCACAGCTGTTTGATGCGGCGCGCAAATGGCTGGGCTGGATGCCCGGCGGGCTGGCGGTGGCCACGGTCTTTGCCACGGCGGGCTTTGCCGCTGTGTCCGGCGCCTCCACCGCCACTTCCGCCGTCTTCGCCCGCGTCGCCATCCCCGAGATGCTGCGCCACGGCTATGACAAGCGCCTGTCGGCAGGTGTCGTGGCTGCGGGCGGCACGCTGGCCACGCTGATCCCGCCCTCGGCCATTCTGGTGATCTACGCCATCATCGTCGAGGAATCCGTGGGCCGTCTGCTGTTGGCGGGCTTCCTGCCCGGTCTGGTGTCGGCCATCGTCTATGCCGCGATTATCATCGTCTGGGCGTTGGTCCGTCCCGACCACGCCCCCGCCACACCGCGTGCCGAACGCCCCGACTGGCCAGAGCGTATCCGCGCGCTGCCGCCGCTGTTGCCAATCATGGCGGTGGTGTTCGTCATCATCTCGGCCATCTACCAAGGCTGGGCCACGCCCACCGAGGCAGGCGCCTTGGGCGCGGGCATCATCTTTCTGGTGGCGGTGGCGCGCGGCACGGGGCTTAAACCCATCACCGAAAGCCTGATGGAAACCGCCAAGCTGACGGTGATGATCTTCTCGCTGATCTGGGGGGTGACGATCTTTGTCCGCTTTCTGGGCTTCTCGGGTCTGGCCGAGGCCTTCACCGGCCTTGTCGTCGGCATCGACGCCCCGCCGATGGTGATCATGATCTGCATCCTGCTGGCCTATGCGGTGCTGGGCATGTTCATGGATGCCATCGGCATGCTGCTGCTGACGCTGCCGGTGGTCTATCCGGCGGTCATGGCCTTGGGCTTTGATTCCATCTGGTTCGGCATCATCGTGGTCAAGATGGCCGAGATCTGCCTTGTCACGCCACCCATCGGGCTGAACTGTTTTGTGGTGGCCGCCGTGCGACCGGACATCTCCCTACCGGATGTGTTCAAGGGGATCACATGGTTCTTTGTCGCCGATGTGATCACCATCATCGCCCTGCTGGCCTTCCCCGAGATCGTCACATGGCTGCCCGACCTTATGCGATAAAAAGGAAAACACATGAAACTTGCATCATCACTATCGCTCGCCACCGCCGAGAAGATCGTCGACGAGGTGCTGGCCATCGGCCTGCGCGAAGGTATGAAGCCGCTGACCTGCGTGGTCATGGACAGCGGCGGGCGCATGGTCTGCATGAAAATGTCCGATGGCTGCGGGCTGCTGCGCTTTGACATCGCCTTTGGCAAGGCGTGGGGGTCGTTGGGCATGGGGTTTTCCAGCCGCACGATTCGGGATTACCTGTCCGGCCGCCCGACCTTTCAGAACGCGATCGCCGCGGCCTCTGACGGGCGATTCATTCCCGTGCCCGGCGGCGTGCTGATCGAAGACGCCAAAGGCATGACCATCGGGGCCGTGGGCGTGTCGGGCGACGCGTCAGAGCGTGACGAATACTGCGCCATCCACGCGATCAAAGCCGCAGGTTTCGCCCCAAACCCCGAACAAGAGGCCGAGGACTGGCGCGCCGCTTCGCTGTCAGACAAACACTAAAGCCCCGCCCGCACCGGCCCACCTGACACATCAGGTGCGGTCGGTGTGTGGCACACCTGAGATCTGTCAAAGCTGTCTGAAGATCGGGACAGGGGCTGGCGGAAATGCCCCTGATTTTGGTACCCAAGGCCGGACTCGAACCGGCACGCCCGCAAGGGCGGGGGATTTTGAATCCCCTGCGTCTACCATTCCGCCACTTGGGCCCGGACCTGCGTTTAGCCTGCGTGGAAGGCGGCGTAAAGAGGCATTTCGCAAATGCTTGACGGTTGCGGGTCTGCGTGGTCTTTGCCCTGCGTAAGGGGGAGGTCCCCATAGGCAGGAGAGCGCCATGACCGCACATCACACAGCCCCCGTGGCGGGCACCGGCGACAGCACGGCGATCTCGGACCGGCTGGATAGCCTTGTGGGCGAGGCGCGCGCCGCCGCAGGCGAAAGCGCACAGCCCGCCGTGTCCCTGGAATGGGTGCTGGCGCAGCTGCATGAACGCGCCTTTGGTCTGTTTTTGCTGATCCTCGCCCTGCCCTGCTGCATTCCCTTTCTCTACGGCATCCCCCAAGTGGTGGCCCTGCCGCTGATGTTTGTCTCCGCGCAGATTCTTGCGGGACGGCGGACCCCGTGGCTGCCGCGCCGTCTGGCAGAGCGCACCGTGGCCGTCAGCGGGCTGGAGGGTCTGTCGCTGCGCGCGGGTCCGTGGTTGCGCCGGATCGAGGCCATCAGCCGCCCCCGTCTGGCCGCCCTGACGCGTGCGCCTGCGGACCGACTGGTCGGGCTGGCGCTGGTGCTGTTCAGCGCCTCGATCCTTGTGCCGCTGCCGGGCACCAATACGGTTCCGGGCTTTGCCGTTGTTGTGGTGGCGATGGGTCTGCTGCAACGCGACGGGCTTTTGGTGATCCTCGGCGCGATCCTTGGCACCGCGTGGATCGCCACGCTGATCTTTGCAGGGGCCACATTGGTCAGCGTTTTGCGCGCATGGATCGGCATCTGAACGGCTTTGTGACTTGCATCCCTTTGCGCGCTGCGCGACCCCTTGCCCAAAGAGCAGGAGACCAAGATGACCCTGAACCGCCGCTTTCTGACAGCCCTAGGCACGCTTGGCTCGGTTGTGCTGATCCTTGGCGCGCTGGCGTTCCAGCATCTTGGCGGCATGGCACCGTGCAAGCTGTGCTACTGGCAACGTTACGGCCATTGGGCGGCCATCGCCTTTGGCGCTCTCGCGTTGTTTGTGCCGCAGCGCTGGCTTTTGTGGCTGGCCGCCGCCGGGGCCGCAGCCTCTGCCGGTGCGGGCCTGTATCACACCGGCGTCGAACGCAAATGGTGGGAGGGTCCCGCCTCCTGTTCGGGCAGCGATATCGGCGCGCTGTCTGCGGATGAGCTGATGAACCAGATCATGTCGGCCCCGTTGATCCGCTGTGACGACATCCCGTGGCAGCTGTTCGGGTTGAGCATGGCCAACTACAACGTGCTGGCGTCCTTGGTGATTGCAACCCTCTTTATCCTCGCCGCCCGCCGCCCGACCTGACCGCCAAGGCGTGACAGAGCCCGCGCCACCTGTCATGAATGACCCAAAGACCGGAGCCTTTTCATGACCAATTCGCTTGCCATTGTCCTTGGCCTGATGATCGCACTGTTTCTGGGCGTGGATTTTCTGGCCTTTGACGGCGATGCCACCCTGTTTCTGGCGCGCAAGCTGTACTGGCTGATCGACTACGTCGCCTTCTGGCGTTGATCGGCTGACAGGCTTCCCTTGGGTTGACTTCTGCGTCTGCGGGTGCATGTTAGCGCTAAATTCTCGGCAGCGCCGCAACGGCTGCGGCGCGCCATTTCTGACCAGCTAAGGGGGAGCTTTCCCATGACTGTCACCGTCGCAATCAACGGGTTTGGCCGCATCGGCCGTAACGTCCTGCGGGGCATCGTAGAATCCGGCCGCACCGACATCGAAGTGGTCGCGATCAACGATCTGGGCCCGGTGGAAACCAACGCCCACCTGCTGCAATATGACAGCGTGCACGGCCGTTTCCCGGTCGAGGTCAAGCACACCGACGACACCATCGATGTGGGCCGTGGCCCGATCAAGGTGACCGCGATCCGCGACCCCAAGGATCTGCCCTGGGACAACGTGGACATCGCGCTGGAATGCACCGGCATCTTCACCGCCCGCGAAAAGGCCGCGATGCACCTTGAAAACGGCTCCAAGCGTGTGCTGATCTCTGCCCCCGGCGCAGGCGCGGACAAGACCATCGTTTACGGCGTGAACGACAGCGTTCTGACCGCCGAAGACACCGTGGTGTCCAACGCCTCCTGCACCACCAACTGCCTGTCCCCCGTGGCCAAGGTGCTGAACGACGAGATCGGCATCGTGAAGGGCTTCATGACCACGATCCACAGCTACACCGGCGACCAGCCGACGCTGGACACCATGCACAAGGATCTCTACCGCGCGCGTGCGGCGGCCCTGTCCATGATCCCCACCTCCACCGGCGCGGCCAAGGCCGTTGGTCTGGTTCTGCCCGAACTCAACGGCAAGCTGGACGGTGTCGCGATCCGCGTGCCCACGCCGAACGTGTCGGTTGTCGACCTCACCTTCGAGGCGGCGCGCGAAACATCGGTCGAGGAAATCAACGCAGCGATCCGCAAGGCCGCCGACGGCCCTCTGAAAGGCGTGCTGGGCTACACCGACAAACAGCTGGTCTCGGTTGATTTCAACCACGACCCGCATTCGTCGATCTTCCACTGCGACCAGACCAAAGTCATGGAAGGCACCATGTGCCGCATCCTGACATGGTACGACAACGAATGGGGCTTCTCCAACCGCATGGCGGACACCGCCGTGGCCATGGGCAAGCTGATCTGATCCAAGATCTGGACCGAGTTACAGAAAACGGGGCCCGCGTGGCCCCGTTTTGCGTTCGTGTCACTGTGATGGATTGCGCGGGGTTGCCCCCAGCCGCGTGGCGATCCGTGACAGACGCGGACGTAAGGGCAGAAAGCCGCGATAGAGGCCTTCCAGAACCGGCGTGACACCGGGGAGCCGCGCAAGTTTGGCCAGCCAGCGCCAGCGGGGCAGTTGCGCCCAGAGCGCCACAAACCCTGCCGCCCCCGAGGCCAGCGCGCCATCCGCCTGCCGCACGTGAAAGCGCCGCATCGCCGTATCAGCGTCAAGGTCCGCACCCAAAGACGCGCCCTCTTGCGAGACGTCCACAAAAGCAAGCTGCCCCGCGCGCGCGCATTTTTCGTAATGACCAATCTCGACCGAACACAACGGGCAAGAGCCGTCGTAATAGACGGTCACAGGCGCATCTTCGGGGGTGGCTGGGGTCTTGGGCATCTCGGACATCTAATGCAGGCTCAACATGACTTCGATGTCGCGGCGGGTCAGCCGTTGCATCAAGGCGCGCTCGTCCTGATTAAGGCCCCGCCCCTCGGCGATGTCCTGTTGCAGCATGGCAGCAATATCGGTCGTCGCGGTGTAATAAATGTCAGGATGCGCGCCGCTGAGCTCGGCCACCATGCGCTGCAGCAGCCGTTTCTGCCGCTCCGCGTCCAGATCGTTGCGTTTGTCCTGTAACATATGCTGCGCCTCCGTTGTTGGGGCAAAGATAGCTCCCGTGGCAGAGGGGACAATCAGCGGGCGTGGCACGCGATGTCGCAGCCGGGAAACGCAAAAGGCGCCGCCCCCGTGGGGACAGCGCCTTTTTCAATGACAAAGTTGTCAGAGCGATCAGCCGTAGACAGCCTGATATGCAATGCGCGGTACGTCAGCACGGGCGATGTTCAGGTCGCGCATGTCAGCTTCGGATAGGGCGGACAGTTCATTTACAGTGCGGCGGTACTTGGCGCGTTTTTCAAGACGGGCGCGGAGCGAAGTCATCATGGTCATTTTCATCATCCTCATGTGAGCGGGTATCGTTTCTGTTGCCGCTAACATGGGGGATGCTGCGCCGCAGCACAATTGACAGATCTTTCTAGTCGCCATGCAAAAATCGCATAGCCCGCCTAGTCATCCGTTAATGCTGCATCGCAGCGCAACCTGAAGATGGGTTGGACAAGAGCCGCTTTACCCGAGCCGCTCTTTCAACGCAGCCTCGACCGTTGGGGTGACGAATTTCGACACATCCCCCCCGAGACGCGCGATTTCCTTCACCAGTTTGGAGGCAATCGCCTGATGCTGTGCCTCGGCCATCAGGAACACGGTCTCGACCGATTTGTCCAAGGCGCGGTTCATGCCAACCATCTGGAATTCATACTCGAAATCGGCCACGGCGCGCAGGCCGCGCACAATCACCTGAGCGCCCACATCGCGGGCGCAATCGATCAGCAGGTTCTCGAACGGGTGCACAACGATCTCTGTGCCGGTGTCGGCTGTGATAGAGGCGCATTCCGCCTCGACCATGGCGACACGCTCTTCGAGAGTGAACAAGGGGCCCTTGTCGCGGTTGATCGCCACGCCAATCACAAGGCGGTCGACCAAGGTCGCACCACGGCGGATGATATCAAGGTGACCCAAGGTGATCGGGTCGAATGTGCCGGGATACAGGCCGATACGCATGAAAAGGCTCCCCTGCCTTTGTCGAAAGTTGCGCCGCAACGCAACAATATTGCGCAGGTGAATGCAAGGCGCAAAACAAATCACGGGGCGGCAAAACTGCAACCCCGTGTCGCGCCGTCAATGGCCCATGATCATCCCTTCGAGCGCGGAGTTCTCCATCGCGAGTTCCGACAGGCGCGCCTTCACGACGTCGCCCAGCGTGATCAGCCCGACCATCTGGCCGTTTTCGATCACCGGCATGTGGCGAAACCGCCCCTCTGTCATCTGTGACAGCACCGCGTCCGCCTGATCGGACAGGCCACAGGTCACCAGCTTGCTGGTCATGAAATCGTCCACGGGCCGGTCCATGCACACAGCCCCCTCAGAGGACAGAACCCGCACCACGTCGCGCTCTGACAGGATGCCCTCGGCCTTGGTGCCATCGGTCGACACCACGACTGTACCGATACGTTTTTCGGCCAGAATGGCCACCGCATCGGCGACTTTGGTGCCGGGCGCGACCGTAAAAACCGTATCCACCCCTTTGCTCTTCAAGATCTGTTGGACCTGCATCGCGTTCCTCCTCCGCTATAACGATCAGCCTGTGGCACGGTGGAAATCCTGTCAAGTCAGGCCTTAACGTAGGGTTACTGAACGCGATCCAGTTGCGATTCCAATTGCTGCAATTCAAGGCGCATGCCGTCGACCAGCGCCTCGGCAAAGCGGTTCATGCGTTCCAGACGGCGGTCGTCCTCATGGCGCACAAGGTGAAAGGCCCGCGTCAGCGACACCTCGTCGGTCAGGATGCGCCGCAGCCCCGGCGCCAGTGGCAGGCTGAAATCATGCACCACGCCCAAGCCCGCCCCCTGACGCAGCCAATGGAACTGCACCGCCACGGAATTGGACGCCAGCGGCACCTGTGACAGCCCCAACTCGGCAAGGTAGTCGAGCTCTTTGTCAAAGATCATGTCCTGAATGTAGCCCACCATGCGATGGCCCTGCAGGTCGGCCTTTGTCCGGATCGGCGGGTGCTGGTCGAGATAGGCATCGGATGCGGCCAGATGCAGCCGGTAGTCTGCGATTTTCTGCACCATCAGGCGACCGGCGGTGGGACGCGAGACCGTAATCGCCATGTCCGCCTCGCGTCGGGACAGGTTGACCAGACGTGGCAAGGCAACGATCTGGACCTCAAGATCCGGATTGTCGCGGGCGATGCGGGCGCAGACCTGCGGCAGCAGAAAGTTGGCGCAGCCGTCCGGCGCACCGATACGGATCTGTCCCGACAGCCCGTCGGATCGGCCGCGCACGGCTTCCTCCGCCATCAGGGCGGCCTGCTCTGCTGCCTGCGCATGATCCACCAGACGCCCGCCCGCCTCTGTCAGCGCGTAGCCTTGTGGGGATTTCGCAAACAAGGGCGTGCCGAGTTTTTGTTCCAGCCGCGCGACGCGTCTGCCCACCGTGGCCGGGTCCATCCGCAGCACCTTGCCCGCCGCCGACAGGCTTTCGCCGCGCGCCACGCCCAGAAACACCCGCAAATCATCCCAATCCATCGCAGCGCCCCTCTGCCCCCTTTGCGTTATCGCAAAGCCCGTTTGCCAATCTGCCCCTGTTGCGGGCAAAATTGCAAGAGTATGGTCAGCACAAAGCCACTTTGGCAGACCCCAACAGGAGCCCCCATGGAACTGAGCAACTGGATCGACGGCGCACTGGTCAAATCGACCTCGGGCCAATTCACCGACGTCTACAACCCCGCCACCGGAGAAGTGCAGGCCAAAACGCCCCTGTCCACGGTCGAGGAACTCAACGACGCCGTGGCCCGCGCCAAGACAGCGCAAAAGGCATGGGGCGCAACCAATCCGCAGCGCCGCGCCCGCGTGATGATGGCCTTTGGCGCGCTGATCAACAAACACATGGACGAGCTGGCCGAGCTGGTCGCCCGTGAACACGGCAAGACCATCCCCGATGCCAAGGGCGACGTGCAGCGCGGCCTTGAAGTGGTCGAGGTCTGCATGGGCGCGCCGCATATGCTCAAGGGTGAGTACACCGACAACGGCGGCCCGGGCATTGATCTGTATTCCATGCGCCAGCCGCTGGGCGTGGTCGCGGGCATCACGCCCTTCAACTTCCCCGCCATGATCCCGCTGTGGAAGATGGCCCCCGCGCTGGCCTCTGGCAACGCGATGATCCTGAAGCCGTCCGAGCGTGTGCCCTCGACCTCGCTGCGCCTCGCGGAACTGCTGCAAGAGGCCGGCCTGCCCGATGGCGTGCTGCAGGTGGTCAACGGGGACAAAACCGTCGTAGACGCAATCCTTGATAACGAGGACATCGCCGCCGTGGGCTTTGTCGGCTCGACCCCCATTGCGCAGTACATCTATGGCCGTGCCGCCAACAACGGCAAGCGCGCGCAGTGCTTTGGCGGCGCGAAAAACCACATGATCATCATGCCCGATGCGGACCTCGACAAGGCAGCGGACGCGCTGGTGGGCGCGGGCTACGGTGCTGCGGGCGAACGCTGCATGGCGATTTCCGTGGCGGTCCCCGTCGGCAAGGAGACGGCGGACAAGCTGATCGAAAAGCTGGTCCCGCGTGTCGAAAAGCTCAAAGTCGGCCCCTACGCCTCCGACAGCGAGGTCGATTATGGCCCCGTCATCACAGCGCAGGCCAAACAACGCATCGAAGGGCTGATCGCCTCCGGTGTGGAACAAGGCGCCGATCTGGTGATCGACGGTCGCGGCTTCCAGCTTCAGGGCTATGAGGACGGATTCTTTTGCGGGCCGTCGCTGTTCGACAATGTGACGCCGGACATGGACATCTACCAGCAAGAGATCTTTGGCCCCGTGCTGTCCACCGTCCGCATGGACACCTATGAGGATGCGCTCAACCTGATCATCGACAATGATTATGGCAACGGCACCGCGATCTACACCGCCGATGGCGACACGGCGCGCGACTTTGCGCACCGCGTGAACGTGGGCATGGTCGGCATCAACTTCCCCATTCCGGTGCCGCTGTCCTACCATACCTTTGGCGGCTGGAAGAAATCGGCATTTGGCGATTTGAACCAATACGGCCCCGACGCCTTCCGCTTCTACACCAAGACCAAAACGGTGACCGCGCGCTGGTTCTCCGGCATCAAGGAAGGCGGCGAATTCAACTTCAAAGCCATGGATTGATACAGTCCCAAGCCCGCGTCACCAGATGGCGCGGGCTTGGCTCACCCCATATGGAAGCACAGCCTATTGGAATGAGTCATAACTTAAATCACTCAATAGTTGTAATTATATCCCATCCGCCCTTTAATTCGTGATATTTCCGCGAATACGAGACGACCGCCGGCAAAAGCCTTGGTCCGGCCCGTCGCAGGCAGTATCACAAAATGGCAGCACCACATGCCTGCCCACTCACCCTGAATTGTATCATGGCGCGCCCCTCTGCCGCGTCGATAGCGACAAAGCCAATGGCCATAGACATCACCGTTGCCGCCGACCGCGGCCTTGCCTATTTCCGAATGTCCGGCACGGTGGACACACAGGCTGCGGCCAAAGCCTATGCCGTTTTGCTGGAACATCCCGCCTTTCGCCCCGATCTGGTGATGCTGACCGACACGCGCCAATTGCACACCATCAACACCAGTTTTCTGGGCATCATGGCAGCCGTGCAACGTCTGGTGCCCCTGTTCGGTCGCTACTCTACAGATGTCCAGTCGATCGTTCACGCGCCGTCTGATGTGGCCTATGGATCAGCGCGCATGTTGCAGCAAGTGGCCGAACCGATCAGCCCGTTCCGGTTTTCGATCCACCGGACAGAGGAAAAAGCCCTGCGACAAGCGGGCCAGACCGAGGCCAGCTTTGACGCGCTGGAAGCGGCGCTTGGCACCTTGGCGCGCGCCGCGTGACCCTGCCCCTTGCCGCCCTGCCCGCCAAAGGCTAGGCACGGCGCAAAGCCACCAAGGGGCCGCCCATGAAAGTTGCCATCGCCACCTCTGACTATTTCGTTCAGGGCGAGACCTTCATCAACCGTCACATCGCCCATATGTTCGCGGGCCGCACCTGTGTGGTCTGCGGGCGGCACAACGGACAGAACCCGCTGGACAAACCCGTGTTCGAACGGCGCGCCCGCCTGTCGGTTGCGGACAAGCTGCGCGTGCCCTTTGCCATGGCAGCGGGGGCTGCTCGACACGCCACGTCCCGCGTGCCATTTGGCGACAACCGCCGCGCGCTGGAACAGTTTCTGCACGAGCAGAAAGTCGATGTCATCCTGTCGGAATTCGGCACGCAGGCCATCGTGCTGGCACCGCTGGCCAATGATATGGGTATTCCGATCTTTACCTATTGGCGGGGCACCGACGCCTCCAAGATGCTGCGCGTCAAACAGCGCGTGCGCTCCTACCGGCTGATGATGCCGCGACTGGCGGGGATGTTTTCAGTCAGCCAGTTCCTGCTCGACAATCTCGCAGCGCATGGCATCACCCATGACAACGCCCATGTGGTGCCGTCGGGTGTCGATATCCGCCGCTTCACCCCCGGTGACAAACAGCCCGGCAGCTTTCTGGCTGTGGGGCGGATGGTCGAAAAGAAAGCGCCCGAGATCACCTTGCGCGCTTTTGCCGAGGCTGCGCGTGGACGCGCGGCGCATCTGACCTTTATCGGCGATGGCCCCTTGCTCGCGCGGTGCAAATCGCTGGCAGCGGAGCTGGGCGTGGCCGATCAGATCACCTTTACCGGCGCCCTGCCCCATGACGAGGTGCGCGCCCACCTGCACCGCACCGAAGTCTTCCTGCAGCATTCGATTACGGCCAAGGACGGCAACACCGAAGGTCTGCCCACCGCCATCCAGGAGGCGCTGGCCTCTGGCTGTATTACTCTGTCGACCCGCCACGCAGGCATCCCCGAGGCGGTGGAGCACGGCGTCAACGGACTGCTGGTCGATGAATGGGACGCCGAAGGCTTTGCCATACAGATCACCGAGATTCTGGACATGCCGGACCGCACCGCCATGGCGCAGGCCGCCCGGCGCACCGCCGAGACAAAGTTCGACAATGACGACGGTCTTGCACGGGTGGAACGTGTGCTGCGGCAGGCCATCGCCTAAACCGCCGTCCCATCGGAACGAATTGTCGCATCCTTCGTTGGTCCCCCAGAAGGCCGGATATGTCCGGCGATATGGATCATCTCGAAGGGATACAACATGACCGGACTTGGTTGGTTTGCAGCCATCATCGTCGGCGGCATCGCTGGCTGGCTGGCAGAAAAGTTCATGCATTCGAACATGGGCATCATCATGAACATCATCCTCGGCATCGTGGGCGCGGTCGTGCTGAACGCGATCCTGATGGCCGTGGTGGGCAGCACGCTGGGCGGCTGGATCGGTCAGCTGATCATCGGCTTTATCGGTGCCTCGCTGCTGATCTGGGTGGCCCGCGCCGTGCGGGGACGCGCCTGATCACGCCCCTTTTCCGTGACTTAGACAACAGACGCGCCGGTCCTCCCCCGGCGCGTCTTGCGTATTGAGCCTTCCGCATTCGAGGTCCCATGTTCGCCGACCTGCCCCTGCCCCTGTTGCTGATCGTCTTTGCCGTCGCCGCAGCGGCGGTGATCGCCGCCTCCATCCGGGCCATGCATCTTGCCGATACCATCGCAGACCGCACCCGCATGGGCGAGGCACTGGCAGGCGGTGTGATCCTTGGGGCCGCAACCTCGCTGTCCGGTGTCGTGGTTTCTGTCACCGCGGCAAGCGGCGGGGACGCGAGCTTTGCCATGTCGAACGCGGTGGGCGGCATTGCGGTGCAGACCCTGTTTCTCGCCCTGGCCGATATGCTGTGGCGGGGGACCAATCTGGAACATGCCGCCGCCGAGCCTGCCAACCTGTTTCAAGCGGTGATGCTGATCGTGCTGCTGGCCTTTCCCGTGCTTGCCGCCTCTGGTCCCGATGTTGCGATCCTGTCGGTGCATCCTGTCAGCGTCATTCTGTTTCTCTCCTATCTCTACGGTTTGCATCTGTCCGCTGCGGTCTCAAACGACCCGATGTGGGAGCCTGTGCGCACCCGTGACACCCGCGAGGACGTGCCGGATACCGAAGACGAAGCCGACAAATCGGCCCGTGGCCCGGCCATGGTCTTTGTTGTTCTGGTCGTGATCATGGGGCTGTGCGGCTGGGTGATCTCGCAGGTGGGCGGCACGTTTATCACTCGGTTCGGGCTGTCGTCGTCGCTGGTGGGGGCCTTGCTAACAGCGGTGGTGACATCGCTGCCGGAACTGGTGACCACCGTGGTCGCGGTGCGCAAAGGTGCGCTGCAACTGGCGGTGGGCGGGATCATTGGCGGCAACACCTTTGACACGCTGTTTCTGGTGTTCTCCGATGTGGCCTACACAAAGGGATCAATTTACCACGCGGTCGGGCTGACGGATCTGTACTGGCTGGCCACGGGCCTGTTGATGACGGCGGTGCTGCTGGGCGGTCTGGTTCTGCGCCAACGCGAAGGCCCCGCCCGCATCGGCATCGAATCTGTTATGCTGATCGCGATCTATTCGTCTGCCGTCGCGGTGGAGCTCTTCGCCTGACGCCCCGCCCCTGCAAAGCCGCAAGACCGGATTGCGCCCACGCCGCTTGCATTTCAGGCCAGCTTGGGGCGTAATCTGAACAAATGTTCATTTACACCGCGCGGAGGAGGCTTGTCCGCGCGCAGGCTTGGGAGGGCCGGAAATGGATTTTGCACTCAGCGACGAACAAACCGCCATTTTCGACATGGCGCATGCCTTCGGGCAAGAGCACATCGCCCCGCATGCCCGCGCGTGGGAGGCCGAGGGCACCATTCCCAAAACGCTCTGGCCGGAACTGGCCGCGCTGGGGTTTGGCGGCCTGTATGTGTCAGAGGACAGCGGCGGCTCTGGCCTTAGCCGTCTGGATGCGACGCTGGTGTTCGAGGCATTGTCGATGGCCTGCCCCTCTGTCGCGGCGTTTTTGTCGATCCACAATATGTGCGCCAAGATGATCGACAGCTTTGCCGGCGACGACCTGCGCGCCCTTGTGCTGCCCGATGTGCTGAGCATGAAGACGGTTCTAAGCTACTGTCTGACCGAGCCGGGGTCGGGTTCCGACGCAGCGGCGCTGAAAACCCGCGCGACCCTTGGCGCGGATGGCTATACGTTGAACGGGACCAAGGCGTTTATCTCCGGCGGGGGGTATAGCGACGCCTATGTGGTGATGGTGCGCACCGGCGCGGACGGCCCCAAGGGGATTTCCACCCTACTGGTCGAGGACGGCACCGATGGTCTGTCCTTTGGCGGGCTGGAGGACAAGATGGGCTGGAAAAGCCAGCCCACCCGTCAGGTCCAGTTCGACGACTGCACCGTGCCTGCCGCCAATCTGATCGGCGAAGAGGGACGCGGGTTCAGCTATGCCATGGCGGGGCTCGACGGGGGGCGGCTGAACATCGCGGCCTGTTCGCTGGGGGCCGCGCAATCGGCGCTGGATATGACGCTGGCCTATATGTCTGAGCGCCGCGCCTTTGGTCAATCCATCGACCAGTTTCAGGCGCTGCAGTTCCGCCTTGCCGATATGGAGATCGAGCTTCGGGCCGCGCGGGTGTTCCTGCGGCAGGCCGCGTGGAAGCTCGACACCGGCGCGGCGGACGCCACACAGCATTGCGCCATGGCCAAGAAATTCGTCACCGAAGCCGGATCGCGCATTGTGGATCAATGTCTGCAGTTGCACGGCGGCTATGGCTATCTCGCAGACTATGGCATCGAAAAGCTGGTCCGCGATCTGCGGGTGCACCAGATCCTTGAAGGCACCAATGAAATCATGCGCATGATCACCGCCCGCCACATGCTTGCCCGCTAAACCAGAAGGCCGCGATATGTCCGATCTGTCGATCCGCACCGAAGGCCGCGCAGGCCGCATCACCCTGACCCGCGAGGCGGCGCTGAACGCGCTGTCTTATGATATGTGTCTGGCCATCGAGGCCGCACTGGACCGCTGGCGCGATGACACGTCCGTGGCGCTGGTCATTCTGGACGCCGCAGGCCCGCGCGCCTTTTGCGCCGGTGGCGATATTGCCCAGATGTACCACACGGGGCGTGCGGGCGAATACGACTATGCCCGCAGGTTCTGGCGCGATGAATACCGGCTGAATGCCAAACTGGCGGCCTATCCCAAACCGGTCGTCTCCTTCATGCAAGGGTTCACCATGGGCGGCGGGGTTGGTCTTGGTGGTCATGTTAGCCACCGCGTCGTTGGCGAAACCGCCAAGATCGCCATGCCGGAGGTGTCTATCGGCTTTATCCCCGATGTGGGCGGCACCTATCTGCTGGCCCGCGCCCCCGGTCATCTGGGGGAATACCTAGGGCTGACGGCGCATCGCATGACAGCAGCGGATGCCATCCATGCCGGGTTCGCCGATCACTACATCCCCGAGGACCAATGGCCGAGCGTCAAGGACCGCTTGGCCGAGACTGGCGACATTGCCCCCCTACAGAATGCGCAGCAAACGCCGCCCGTCTCTGCACTGGCCGCGCAACAAGAGCGGATTGATGCGGTGTTTGGCGCCGCCGATATCGCGCAGATCCTGTCGCAGCTTGGTGACAGCGACTGGGACAACACCACGCGCGAGACGCTGCAGCGCATGTCGCCCCTGTCGCTTGAGATGACCCTGCGTCTGGTCCGAGAGCTGCGCGGGCCGGATATGACCATGCCGCGCGCCTTGCAGGCGGAATATCGCATCAGCCACCGCATCATGGAGCGGGGCGATTTCCTTGAAGGGATCCGCGCCGCCATTATCGACAAGGACAAATCACCAAAGTGGCAGCACGCCCATGGGCAAGTGCCACCTGACGAGGTCGCGCAGATCATGGCCCCCTTGGGCAATGATGAGTGGACATTCACGGAGGGACAGACATGAAGATCGGCTTTATCGGACTGGGCAACATGGGGGCGCCGATGGCGCGCAACCTTGCCGCGGCTGGCCATGAGGTGACCGGCTTTGACGTGGCGGGCGTCACCGCCGAGGGCGTAATCCCCGCCGACAGCGCAGCGCAGGCCGTGGCCGCCGCAGATGTGGTCATCACCATGCTGCCCAACGGGGATATCCTGCGCAGCGTGGCCGCCGACATCATCACCCATATGACGGCCGGCGCGGTGCTGCTGGACTGTTCAACCGTTGACGTGGGGTCTGCGCGGGCAGTTGCCAACTTGTGCGAACAGGCGGGCATGGGGTCGCTGGATGCGCCGGTCTCTGGCGGGATCGGCGGGGCGGCTGCGGGCACGCTGACCTTTATGGTCGGCGGCGCAGAGGCGGATTTTGCCAAGGCCAAGCCGCTGTTCGACATTATGGGCCAGAAGGCCGTGCATTGCGGCGCCTCTGGCAATGGGCAGGCGGCCAAGATCTGCAACAACATGATCCTCGGGGTGACAATGATCGCCACCTGCGAGGCGTTTTCGCTGGCCGATAAGCTGGGCCTGTCGCGCGAGGCCATGTTCGATGTTGTCTCGACCTCTTCGGGTTATTCATGGTCAATGAATGCCTATTGCCCCGCCCCCGGCGTGGGGCCGACCTCGCCCGCAGACAATGAGTATACCCCGGGGTTTGCGGCGGAACTGATGCTCAAAGACCTGCGGCTGAGCCAACAGGCTGCCGAGGCCGCGCAGGCTGACACCCCCATGGGCCAAACCGCAACAGAGCTGTACCGCGCCTTCGTCGAGGATGAGGACGGCCGTGGTCGCGACTTTTCCGCCATGCTGCCACGCTTGGCGGCACGAAGCCGCCCGAAACAAGATTGATATCAAGCGGATTTTCGCGCTCAGGCCACAGCGGCCAAAAAAAATGCGACCAAACCCTTCGGTTCCTGCGTTAAGTCCCTGAACGCAAAACAGGAGAGCAGAATGTTTCGCATCCTCACCGCCGCCGCTGTGGCCGCCTCGACCCTCATGCTGCCCATGCAGGCCAGCGCCGCAAACAATGGCTGCCCGCCGGGACTGGCGAAAAAGCACAATGGCTGTCAGGCCCCGGGTCAGGCCAAAAAGCAGGACGACCGCCGCGACTATGACCGCCGCGATTACAGCCGGGGCGACCGTCTGCCAGACACTTACGTGATCATTCAGAACCCCGAACGCTACGGGCTGCGCCGTGACCGCACCTACTACCGCAATGGCGATCAGGTCTATCAGGTGGACAAGGACACGCGCAAAGTGCTGGCCGTGATTGGCGCAATTGCCGCGCTGGCGGACTGATCGACAGATTAACCCACGTGTCTCGCGCTGTTCACATTTGCGCGGGATGCGGCCCCGTTTGACAGAAATCAATTCACATAAAGAATTCTGAATACATACTACCCCCAGACCATACATTCAGGGGAGTACGAGATGAAAAAGAACGTAGGCAAGACAGATCGCATCATCCGCGCCATCGCGGGCGCAGTATTGCTGATTGCAGCGCTTACCGCACTTGGTGGCGGGTTGGCATGGGTTGTCGGGATTATCGGCGCGGTCCTTTTCGGCACAGCGGCGGCAAGCCACTGCCCGCCCTACACGCTTTTGGGCATCAACACCTGCAAAACCCGCTGAGCGTCATTCGGCGGCAATGCTTTCTGGCGGGGCGGTAAAGGGCTGCGCCGGGTCCTCTAACACACCGCAACTGCGCTGGGCCAAGGCGATGATCCGGTCCGCCCGTTCGCGGGTCATGGCGGCCCCGATATCAATCGCCTCCGCCGCACGGTAGAGTTCGAGTATCGATATATGCACCAGCTCGCCTTTGATCGTCAGATCGGGCGGGTCTGCGGCCTCGCGCGCTTTGCGCATGAATTCCATCATGATACCGATCGAGACGGACAAAACCTCGCCATAGGCGGGGGTCGGCTCGCGCCGCCCGCCTTCGGGCAGGACACCGGCCAGTTGCGCGGGCAAAGCATTGCGCAGGCTGGACACACCCATTTTGTCCCACAGACCGGGGCGATCCTGCGGCTCCCACAGGACGCCATCCTCTGGTGGGGCATCAGGGTTGATGGCAATGCAGCAATCCGCCCCCAGCGCGCGCACCGCAGAGCTGGGCACCGGGTTGATCAGCCCGCCATCCAGCAGCCAGCGTCCGCGCACTTTGGTCGGGGTGAAGATACCGGGGATGGACACAGAGGCCCGCACCGCGTCGGCCAGATTGCCCTCATGCAACCAGACCTCGCGCCCCGTGGCCATGTCGCAGGCGACCGCAAGGTAAGGTTTGTCCAGATCCTCGATCCGTTCGGGCAAGCCGATGTCGCTCAGCAGTTGCGCAACGGCCTTGCCCTCGACAAAGCCACCGCCCGCCATGCGCAGATCAAGGTATTGCAGGAACTTCGCCTGGGTCAGCCCGCGGCTCCATTCCTCCAGCGCGTCGAGCTTGCCACCGGCCCAGGCCGCGCCGACCAGCGCACCGATGGAACAGCCTGCGACCACGTCCGGTTCGACGCCCATGTCGCGCATCGCTTTGAGCGCGCCGATGTGGCACCACCCTCTTGCCCCACCGGCACCCAGCGCCAGACCCAGTTTGCTCACCAGCCACCCCTTTCACAGGCAGGCGGGGAAGCGTTACTCGGCAGCGACCTTCCCGGCCTGCAACATCGGTTTCAGATATTGTCCGGTATGGGAACGCGCGACCTCGGCCACTTGTTCCGGCGTGCCTGCGGCAACGATCTCTCCACCGCCGTCGCCACCTTCGGGACCGATGTCGATAATCCAGTCGGCGGTCTTCACCACGTCGAGGTTGTGTTCGATCACAACCACCGAATTGCCCTGCTCCACCAGCTCGTGCAGCACCTCCAGCAGCTTGCGAACGTCCTCGAAATGCAGGCCCGTGGTGGGCTCGTCGAGGATGTACAGCGTCCGCCCGGTGGACCGCTTGGCCAGCTCCTTGGACAGTTTGACCCGCTGCGCCTCGCCCCCCGACAGGGTCGTCGCCTGTTGGCCCACCTTGATATAGCCAAGGCCCACACGCATCAGCGCATCCATCTTGTCGCGGATCGACGGCACCGCCTGAAAGAACTCCTGCGCGTCTTCAACCGTCATATCAAGAACGTCGGCGATACTCTTGCCTTTAAACAGAATTTCCAGCGTTTCGCGGTTGTATCTCTTGCCCTTGCAGGTCTCGCAGGTGACGTAGACATCCGGCAAAAAGTGCATCTCGATCTTGATGACACCATCGCCCTGACATGCCTCGCAGCGGCCGCCCTTGACGTTGAAACTGAACCGACCGGCCTTGTAGCCGCGCGCCTTTGCCTCTGGCAGACCGGCGAACCAGTCACGGATCGGCGTAAAGGCCCCGGTGTAGGTGGCCGGGTTTGATCGTGGCGTGCGCCCGATGGGCCGCTGGTCGATGTCGATCACCTTGTCGAGATGTTCCAACCCCTTGATCGTCTCGCACGGCGCAGGCGTCTGCCGCGCACCGTTCAGCGCCATGGAGGCGGTCTTGAACAAGGTCTCGATGGTCAGCGTGGACTTACCGCCCCCCGACACGCCGGTCACGCAGACAAATTTGCCCAAGGGGAATTCGGCGGTGACGTCTTTGAGGTTGTTGCCCGAGGCTTTCACCACCTTGATCTTTTTGCGGTTGCCCTTGCGCCGCTTGGCGGGCACGGCGATCTCGCGCGTGCCGGCAAGGTACTGCCCCGTGACCGAAGCCGGATCCGCCTGAACCTGCGCAGGCGTGCCATGGGACACCACCTGCCCGCCATGCACACCGGCGCCGGGACCAATGTCGAACAGGTAATCGGCCTCGCGGATGGCCTCTTCGTCGTGTTCAACCACAATCACCGTATTGCCCTGATCACGCAGGTTTTTCAGCGTGTCCAACAGGCGGGTGTTGTCGCGCTGGTGCAGGCCGATGGACGGCTCGTCCAGCACGTAAAGCACACCCGTCAGCCCCGACCCGATCTGGCTGGCCAGACGGATGCGCTGGCTTTCGCCGCCCGACAGGGTGCCCGCGTTGCGCGACAGCGTCAGGTATTCGAGACCCACATTGTTCAGGAACCCCAGACGCTCGCGGATTTCCTTCAGAATGGCGCGGGCGATTTCGTTCTTCTGGTTGGTCAGCGCGGCGGGAACCGTTTCGCACCAGTCAAAGGCCTGTTTGATCGACATCTCGACCACCTGACCCACGTGGCGCAGGTCACCTTCGGTGCCGATCTTGACCGCCAACGCCTCTTCGCGCAGGCGGTAGCCGTCGCAGGTGCCGCAGGGGCGGTTGTTCTGGTAGCGTTCGAACTCTTCGCGGATCCAGTTGGAATCCGTCTCGCGGTAGCGCCGCTCCATATTGGGAATGACGCCTTCGAACACGCGGGTGACGTTGTAGATGCGACCGCCTTCGTCATAGCGGAAGTCAATTTCCTCGTCGCCGGAGCCATGCAGGAACACCTGCTGGACATGGGCGGGCAGATCCTTCCAACGGGCGTTCTTGTCGAACTCGTAGTGTTTGGCGAGGCTGTCGATGGTCTGGATGAAATAGGGCGACTTGCCCTTGCGCCACGGCGCCAGCGCCCCGTCCTTGATCTTTAGTGTCTGGTCGGGGACCACCAGCCGCTCGTCAAAGAACAGCTCGACCCCGAGACCGTCACACTCCGGGCAGGCCCCGAACGGCGCGTTGAATGAAAACAGGCGCGGCTCGATTTCGGGGATGGTGAAACCGGACACCGGACAGGCAAAGTTTTCCGAGAACGTGTGACGCTCCGGCTCGCCCTCCTTGGGTGCGGTTTCCAGAATGGCGATGCCCTGGGCGAGATCCAGCGCGGTGCGGAAGCTGTCCGCCAGACGGGTCTGCATGCCATCGCGCACCACCACACGGTCGACCACCACGTCGATGTCGTGGCGGAATTTCTTGTCCAGCGTGGGCGGCTCGTCGAGCTCGTAGAAGGTGCCGTCGACCTTCACCCGCTGGAAGCCCTGCTTGCGCAGCTCCAGAAATTCCTTGCGGTATTCGCCTTTGCGGTCGCGCACGATGGGGGCCAGCAGATAGGCGCGGGTGCCCTCCTCCATCGCCATGACGCGGTCCACCATATCCTGCACCTGCTGCGCCTCGATGGGCAGGCCGGTGGCGGGGCTGTAGGGCGTGCCAACGCGGGCAAAGAGCAGACGCATGTAGTCGTAGATCTCGGTCACCGTGCCGACGGTGGACCGGGGGTTCTTTGACGTGGTTTTCTGTTCGATGGAAATCGCCGGAGACAACCCGCTGATGTGGTCCACATCGGGCTTTTCCATCATGTCGAGGAACTGGCGCGCATAGGCCGACAGCGATTCCACGTAGCGGCGCTGCCCTTCGGCATAGATCGTGTCGAAGGCCAGCGACGACTTGCCCGACCCCGACAGGCCGGTGATCACAACCAGCTGATCGCGCGGAATATCCACGTCGATGTTTTTGAGGTTGTGTTCGCGCGCGCCGCGCACTTCGATATTCTTGAGCTCAGGCATGGCAGTCCTCGGCAGTCTCGACCGCCCTTACATAGGGCAGTTGCTAACGCAGGCCAATGGGGCGCAAGGAACATTTAACGAACATAACCATCGGGCCGGCAGAAATTCCACCGGCCCGCCCGCCGATCAGGCGTCGCGATACAAAAGCGATTGCCCGTTGGCGAAGATATGCACCTTGGCAGGCTCTGCACCAAGGCTGACGGTCTTGCCGCGCATCCCCTCGTGGATGCCGGGCAGTTTGGCGACCACGGGGGCCGCCCCGTCCTGTGCGGCAAAGTACAGCAAAGTGACCTCGCCCAAGGCTTCGGTGATGTCGACCCTGCCGGTAAAGGCTGCTGTATCGGAGGTTTCGACAAAATCCTCAGGCCGGATGCCCACGTTGACGGCCAGCCCGATATCGGACGCGGCTGTGGGCACATCGGACACCACCTCGCCCCCACCGGCCAGTCGGATACGGGTCTGCGGGCCGGTTTCTGTCACCTCGCCCGCCAGCAGGTTCATCGACGGCGAGCCGATAAACTGCGCCACAAACTCATTGCGCGGACGCTCATACAGCTCAAGAGGCGCGCCCACCTGCGCGATGCCCTTGTTGGCCAGAACCACGATCCGGCTGGCAAGTGTCATCGCCTCTACCTGATCGTGGGTGACATAGATCATCGTGCGATCCGGCATCGTCTCCTTGAGCTGCGCGATCTCGATCCGTGTCGCCACGCGCAGCGCCGCGTCAAGGTTCGACAGCGGCTCGTCGAACAAGAACACCTTGGGATCGCGCACGATGGACCGCCCGATGGCCACCCGCTGCCGTTGCCCGCCCGACAGCGCCTTTGGCAGACGGTCAAGATAGGGATCAAGCTGCAGCATCTTGGCCGCCCGCGTCACCGCCGCGTCGATCTCGTCGGGGGTTTTCTTGGCCAGCTTCAACGCAAAGGCCATGTTCTCGCGCACGGTCATATGCGGGTACAGCGCATAGGACTGGAACACCATGGCGATGCCGCGCTGCGCGGGCGGCACATCATTGACCACCTGCCCGTCAATCTCCAGCGTCCCGCCCGAGATCTTTTCCAGCCCCGCAATCATCCGCAACAGGGTCGATTTCCCGCAGCCGGAGGGGCCGACGAAGACGATCAGCTCCCCTGCCTCGATTTCAAGGTTGATGTCTTCAAGGACGCTGACCGCGCCCCCGTAGAGCTTGTCGACATGCGTCAGTTTCAATCCGGCCATCGGTGTTCCCCCTTAGACTTTGAGCGCCAGCGCAGGCTGCCACGGCCCCAGATGCAGTTTGCCATCCGGCCCCGGCGCGACGCTGCCCAGCTCTTGGCCGATCTGGTGCCACTGGCCTGCGGGTGCGTCGATGGTTGCGGGATCACCCGACAGGTTGACCGCGACAAAGATCACCTCGTCCCCATGGCTGCGCGTAAAGGTGACCACATCGCCCTCATGGGTGACCTTGGAATGCGCGCCCTTGGTCAACGCCTTGTGCGCATGACGAAAGCCGATGGCCCGCCGGTAGTGATGCAGCAACGCGCCGGGGTCGCGTTCCTGTTCGGACACCGCATTGGGCAGATGCATATGCGAAACCGGCAGCCACGGGCTGGCCGCGGTAAAGCCGCCGTTCTGGTTCGAATTGTCCCACGGCATCGGCGTCCGGCACCCGTCGCGGCCTTTGAACTCGGGCCAGAACTGGATGCCGTAGGGGTCTTGCAGATCCTCGAAGGGGACATCCGCCTCTGGCAGGCCCAGCTCTTCACCCTGATAGATGCAGACCGACCCGCGCAGGCACATCATCAGCGTGGTCATCGCCCGTGCTGCTGCAGGCCCCAGATCCCAACGTGTCGGATGGCGCACCACGTCATGGTTGGAATAGGCCCAGCAGGCCCAGCCTTCGGGGGCCTTTTCGTCCACGTCCTCCATCACCTGCACAACGCGTGCGGCGGTGGGTTTGTCGCTGGCAAGGAATTCAAAGGAATAGCACATGTGGACGCGGTTATCGCCCTTTGTGTACTCGCCCATGATCTCCAGCCCCATCTGGCTGTCACCAACCTCGCCCACGGCGGTGGCTGCGGGGTATTCATCCAGCAAGGCGCGGAACCGTTCCAGAAAGGCAAGGTTCTCTGGCCGGTTCTTGTCGTACAGGTGCAGCTGGTGATTGTAGGGGTTCACCTTTGGCGCGGTGCTGTCGTTGCGCTCCTCCGGTGGCAAGGGCGGGTTGTCACGCAATTCCAAGTCGTGGAAGTAGAAGTTGATCGTATCCAGACGGAAGCCATCCACCCCCCGGTCCAGCCAGAAGCGCACCACATCCAGCAACGCATCCTGCACCTGCGGATTGTGCAGGTTCAGGTCGGGCTGTTCGACCAGAAAGTTGTGCTGGTAATATTGTTCGCGGCCCGCATGCCATTGCCAGCCCGGCCCGCCAAAGATCGACAGCCAGTTGGTGGGCGGCGTGCCATCGGGCTTGGGATCGGCCCAGACATACCAATCGGCCTTGGGGTTGTCCTTGGACGACTTGGATTCGATGAACCACGGATGATCCTTCGAGGTATGCGACAGCACCAGATCGATCATGACCTTGATGCCGTAGCTGTGCGCGGTCTCCACCAGAACGTCGAAATCGCTCAGCGTGCCGAACATAGGATCGACATCGCAGTAATCGCTGACGTCGTAGCCGAAATCCTTCATCGGAGAGGTGAAGAACGGCGAAATCCAGATCGCATCCACCCCGAGCGAGGCAATATGCGGTATACGGCCCGTGATGCCGTTCAGGTCGCCAATGCCGTCGCCGTTGCTGTCCTGATAGGAGCGCGGGTAGATCTGGTAGATCACCGCACCGCGCCACCAGTCCTTGTCTACTGTCTGCTCATTCATTGTATCGTCTTCCATTGTCTTCACGCGGAGGAGAGCGTGGTGAGTGTTTCGTCTTGACCCGCAATAGCGTAGGTCGTTTGAATAGCTTTCAGCCGCAACCTGTGGATTTTCAGAAGCTTAGTCATTTTGCTCAGCATTTCTTAAGGTTCGTTAACCCGCCGCTCCGGGTCGTGGTTCAACTTGAAGGGCTGCACCATTTTGCCTTGTAGTCGATCAGCGCCTGCGCCAACGCAAGGACGGGTGTGATGTCTTTCGCATCGAGGATCTCGTGAATCACGAAGCCCTGTGGCTGGGGTTGACCGAGGAGATGCGCGCCGCCGCCCGTTGGCGTGGCCTCGAAGCCTTCGGCCAAGGTGAGGATGATCTCTGCGCCGACCTCCAGATGCGGCAGCGGCGGATAAAGACCGTTCTCCGGGCCCGCTGGGTCGGGAATGGTGGTGCGCGCCAGATCAAAGGTCAATGCGCTGTCCAAGTCGATCGGGAACGGCGGGCCTTTGGTCATCCGGCGCTGCGTCACCAAGCAGCCGTCGAGCTCGAACAGGGTGACGGTGGACCACCCTGTCGGCTTCTTGGGAGACCACGGCCACCGGCCATCACTCATGCCAGGCACTTCGCTCCGCGACAGGGCCTCAATAGCACGGGCGTCTTGTTCCTGCGCGGTTCCGGCAGCCCAGAGGGGCGTGGCCGCGAGGAGGAAAACGGGCAGCAGTCTCACTTTACAGACCCCGCAAGCAGGCCGCGGACGAGGTAGCGTTGCATGGCAAAGAACACGGCCAGCGGCACAGCGATTGATACAAAAGCCGCAGTGGCGAGGATCTCCCAGTTGCCACCGCGCGATCCCAAAAGCTCGACGATGCGGTTGGTCATCACCGTCGTCTGGCCCGTGGCATCGATCAGGAAAACCTTGGCCACCAGCAGGTCGTTCCATGTCCACAGGAACTGGAAGATCGCAAAGCTGGCCAGCGCCGGAAAGCTCAGCGGCAGGATGATCTTGGTGAATATCTGGAACTCTGTCGCGCCGTCCACACGGGCGTTTTCGATGATGTCACGGGGCAGACCGGCCATGTAGTTGCGCAACAGATAGATCGCCAGCGGCAGCCCGAACCCCGTATGCGCCAGCCAGACGCCAAGGTATCCTTTGCCGATACCGATGCTTAGGTGCAGTTTGAGCAAGGGGATCAACGCCAGCTGCAGCGGCACCACCAACAGCCCCACCACAAAGGCCACCAACAACGCGCGGCCCGGGAAATCCATCCACGCCAGCGCATAGGCAGCAAAGGCCGCAACGACGATGGGGATGATTGTTGCGGGGATTGTCACGGTCATGGTGCTGAAAAACGCTGTCGCCATGCTTTCGGACGCGTTGCCGCCACCCAGAACCTGTTCGTAGTTGTCCAGCGTGAATTCCGGTGGCACCACAGCGGTCACAAAGATCCGCTGCCCGCGCCGCCCCTTTATCTCGCTGTCGGCCTCCATGCGGTAATCACCGTTTTCCTGCAGCGTGATCCGCTCGCCGCCACGGGTTTCTGCGGTCTCTCCGACATCAAAGGCGCCGACATCGCGCGAGGAGATCCCCCAAGCAGAGATCGGCGCGGCGGGCATGCCCTCTTCGTCGAACAGATTGCCCGCGATCACCCATTGGTCCCCCTCGCGCACCTGCGCCGACGGGGCCGCCGTGCGCAGCGTCAGGTTCTGCTCGGCGGCAAAGGGCGCCTTCCACCATCCGGTCGTGGCAATCTGGTCTGCGGTCCGAAAGGACGACACAAACAGCCCCACCGTCGGGAACAGCCACAGCGCCACGATCAACACGACCGAGATATTCACCGCCCAAGTCAGCGAGGATTTCGAGCCCGCAATATTGTCCATTGGTCTTCCTTCTCGCAGCCTGTGCGATGTCGCGCCTGTCAGCGCATCTCCCGGCGTGCCTGCACCACGTTCCACACAAGGATCGGGGTCACGAGCACCATGATGACGATGGCCGACGCCGATCCCACACCCCAGTCCGAGGCGCGAAACAGCTTGTCGTACATGTAGTTGGCCAGAACCTGCGTGCCCCATTGGCCGTTGGTCATGGCAAAGACGATGTCAAAGATTTTCAGCACCACCAGCGTGATCGTCGTCCAGACCACCATGATGGTGGGATAGATCTGCGGCACCTTGATCTTGAAGAAGATCTGGAACGGCCCCGCCCCGTCGACGATGGCGGCCTCGACCGTTTCTTCGGGAATGCCCCGCAGCGCGGCAGACAGGATCACCATGGCAAAGCCCGTCTGGATCCAGATCAGCACCGCCATCAGGAAAAAGTTGTTCCAGAACGGCAAGGTCAGCCATTGCTCCGGTGCGTTGCCGGTCGCCCAGACATAGACCGCGTTCAACACGCCGATCTGCTCCGCCCCTTCGGGCCGCGCGTCATAGACCAGCTTCCAGATCACCGATGCCCCCACAAAGGAGATCGCCATCGGCATAAAGATCAACGACTTCGCGATATTGCCCCAGGACAGCCGGTCGGTCAGCTGCGCCACGATCAGGCCAAAGACCGTCGACAGAGCAGGCACCACGATCAGCCACAGCATATTGTTGCGCATGGCCTCCCAGAACTTCGGCTCTGAAAACATCTGGTTATAGTTGGCAAGGCCCACAAACGCCCCGCCCTGATCGCGGTCGGTCAGCGACAGGCGCAGCGTCTCGACCACGGGATAGGCCAGATACAGTGTCAGCGCGAACAGCGCGGGAAAGAGAAACAGCCACGGGCGGATCATATTGGCGCGGTTGATATTGCGGCCCGCATTGGCCCCACGCGCGGGAAACAGCACCCGGTCAAGCAGCTGGTTCGACAGGTAGAAATAGGCAAGACACGCCCCTACCCCGATCACGATGGTCAACAAACCCTGAATTGCCGGATGCATTCTACGCCCTTCCTTAAGGAACGGGGGCACCCCGCGCGCAGGATGCCCCCAAGCCTTTGCCTTTTGACTTACTTCAACGCGTCCCAGCTGGACTGGATTTCGCTGGCCACTTCAGAGGCATCCTTGCCGCCCGCGTAATCGACCATGCCGGTCCAGAAGGTGCCCGCGCCGATGCCGCCGGGCATCAGGTCAGAGCCGTCAAAGCGGAAGGTCGTCGCGCCCAGCAGGATTTCGTTCATGGCACGGCCGGTGTCGTCCGCGAACTTGTCTGCATCCACGCCGGTGTGCGGCGTCAGGAAACCGCCCTTTTCCATCCACATCTCGTGAGCGATGGGATCACGCAGGAATTCGATCAACTCATGCGCGCCGTCGCTTTCGTTGGTGATCGCAAACAGCGTGCCTGCGCCCAGAACCGGATTGCCCAGATCCTTTTCGGCATAAGACGGGAAGTAGAAGAAATCCGCGTCCAGACCGACTTCTGTGCCCTCGGGGAAGAAGGCCGGGATAAAGGACGCCTGACGGTGCATGTAGCACTGCGGCGGCGAGGCAAACAGACCTTTGGGGCTGTCGCGGAAGTCGGTCGAGGCCACAGCCCCCTGCCCGCCTGCCACTTTGCCGTCTTCGATGAACCAGCCGAATTCCTCAATCGCGCCCACGACCTTGGGGTCGTCAAAGGGCATGTCGTTGCTGACCCATGCGTCGTAATCCTCGGGCGATTGGGTGCGCAGCATCAGATCCTCGACCCAGTCGGTGGCGGGCCAGCCGGTCGCGGCCCCCGATCCCAGACCGATGCACCAAGGCGTCTCGCCATCGGCCACCATCTGTTCGGTCAGCGCCTTGAGGTCTTCCATGGTCTCGGGGATCTCGTAGCCCGCATCCTCGAAGTTCTCGGGCGAGTACCAGACCAGCGATTTCAGATCGACACGGAAGAACATGCCATACAGGTCTTCGTTGCCATCCGCGCCCTCGAAGGTCGCAAGATCAACCCAGGATTGCCCAGCGGCATAGTTGTCCTTGATCCATTCGGCGGTGCCATCCTTGAGCGGCGCAAGGAAGCCGCGGCGCGCCATATCAGAGGCCAGACCGGGCTGCGGGAACACGGAGACATTCGGGGCAGACCCCGCCTCCGCATCGACGATGATCTGCTGCTCGAAGCTGTCAGAGCCGACATAGGTCACGTCGTGGCCCGATTGTTCGGCAAAGACGTCGAGAATTTCCTGAATGATCTGATCCTCGGGGTTCAGCCAAGGGCCCGCCACGGTGATCTTTTCGGCCTGCGCCGCGCCTGCTGTGATGACCGACAGCGCCACACCGGCGTATAGCGATTGTTTCATGTTGTCTCCTCCCACATGCCCGACGTTATGCGGGCCGATGTCCTATCTTGGCACGATGGTGATTCCAAAAACCAAAGCGCTTTGAATTCCTGCAACCTGCGGCAAGCCATGCCCCAAGTCAACCGGCTGCGCTGTTTGTTGCCGAATTTCAACGCCGCACCGCAGAACTGCCTTCTGCACCGCGGCGCAGATTCATCGGGTTTGATGCTTGACTATCCAAAGCGCTTTGGCCGACATAGGCCACATGAACCTCAAAGAGCTTGCAGAGCACCTCAACCTGTCCCAGACCACCGTCAGCCGCGCGCTGAACGGCTACCCCGAGGTGTCTGAACGCACCCGTCTTCGGGTTCAGCAGGCCGCGCGGGATCTCAACTACAGCCCGAACACCCGCGCCAAAAGCCTTGCGACCGGGCGCACCCATGCCATCGGTCACGTTCTGCCGATCTCAGACAGCCACGAGATGGTGAACCCCGTTTTCGGTGACTTCATCGCCGGTGCGGGTTCGGTCTATTCGCAAAACGGCTATGAAATCGTCATCAGTCTGGTCAAAGACAGCGACGAGGCGGAGGCCTATCGCAGCCTGCATGCGCGTGGATCGGTGGACGGAATCATCGTCCACGGGCCCCGCATGGGCGACACGCGTATTCCACTTTTGCGCGAATTGGGCCTGCCCTTTGTGGTGCATGGCCGCGCCTCGCACGAGACCGGCGCATATTCATGGATCGACATCAACAACCAGCGCGCCTTTCAACGCGCCACCGAGTTTCTGATTGATCTGGGCCACCGGCGGATTGCGCTGCTCAACGGGCTGGAGTTCATGGACTTCGCCTATCGCCGCCGGTCCGGCTTTACCACCGCCATGACCAGTCGCGGCCTGACACCGGACCCCGCCCTGATGCGCGGCGAGGAAATGACAGAGGTCTCCGGCTACCGCTCCGCGCGCGAGATGCTGGCGCTGGACCAACCACCGAGCGCTTTTCTGGCCTCGTCCATGATCACCGCCATCGGGGTGCGCCGCGCCATCCACGAAGCCGGGTTGGTGATGGGGCGCGACGTGTCGGTCATCACCCATGACGACGATCTGGGCTATCTCAAGAACGGGCATTCCGTGCCGATCTTTACCGCTACACGGTCGTCGGTGCGCACCGCTGGCGAAGGGGCCGCGGCCATGTTGCTGGACCTGATCAGTGACCCCACCCTGCCGCCTCAATCCCAATTGCTGGAGGCCGATCTGATCATCGGGGCCTCCACCGGACCTGCCATTTAGGACATATCATGCGACACAAACGCTCTGACTTTCCCGAAGGTTTTCTCTTCGGCACCGCCACATCGTCCTACCAGATCGAAGGCCACGGACAGGGCGGCGCTGGCCGCACCATCTGGGACGATTTTGCCAACACCCCCGGCAACGTCGTACGTGCAGAGGACGGCGCCCGCGCCTGCGACCACTACACGCGCTATCCGCAGGATTTTGACCTGATCCGCGACGGGGGCTTTGACGTCTACCGCTTTTCGCTGTCTTGGGCGCGCGTCCTGCCTGAGGGTCGCGGGACCCCCAATGCCGAAGGGCTGGATTATTACGACCGCGTGACCGACGCGCTGCTGGAACGCGGGCTGAAACCGGCGGCCACGCTGTACCATTGGGAGCTGCCCTCTGCCTTGCAGGACATGGGCGGCTGGCGCAATGGCGACATCGGGGAATGGTTTGCCGATTACACCCGCGTCATCATGGACCGTATCGGGGATCGCATGTGGTCGGTCGCCCCGATCAACGAGCCGTGGTGCGTGGCGTGGCTGTCGCATTTCATGGGCCACCACGCACCGGGCGTGCGCGACATCCGCGCCGCCGCCCGTGCCATGCACCATGTGCTCAAGGCGCATGGCCGCGCCATTGAAACCATGCGCGATCTGGGCATGTCCAACCTTGGCGCGGTGGTGAATATGGAATGGGCCACCCCTGCCGACGACAGCCCCGAATCCGCGCTTGCCGCCACACGCTATGACGCGATCTACAACCACTGGTTCCTGTCCGGCCTGTTCAAAGGGGAATACCCGCAGGCCGCGCTGGACGGGTTGGAGCCGCATCTGCCCAAGGGCTGGCAGGATGACTTCACGACCATTCAGGCCCCGCTGGACTGGTGTGGCGTGAACTACTACACCCGCAAGCTGCTGGCGCATGACGACACGCCTTGGCCCTCACTGAAAGAGGTCGAAGGCCCGCTGCCGAAGACCTTTATGGACTGGGAAATCTATCCCGAGGGGCTGTATAAATTCCTCACCCGGACGGCGCGGGAATACACCGGCGACCTTCCGCTGTTTGTGACCGAAAACGGCATGGCCGCCCCCGATGTACTACAAGACGGGTCGGTCCCGGACGAGGGGCGCATCGCCTATATCGACAATCACCTGACCGCCGTTCAACGCGCCATTGCCGAAGGCGCCCCGGTGCAGGGCTATTTCATATGGTCGCTGCTGGACAATTACGAATGGGCGCTGGGGTACGAAAAACGCTTTGGTCTGGTGCATGTGGATTTCGACACGCTTGAGCGGACGCCGAAATCTTCCTATCACGCGTTAACCAAAGCGCTAAAGGACTGACCCATGCAAATGCCCGTCTCCGTCACCGTCGATATCGGCGGCACGAACACCCGTGTTGCCCTGTGTCAGGACGGGGACGTGCTGGGCGATACGGTGCGGCGGTTCCGCAACGCGGAGTATCCGGCGCTGGAGCCGATCCTCGACATCTACCTTGCCGATTATCCGCTGGTCGGCGCCATCTGCATCGACATGGCAGGGCCGGTTAAGAACGGCATCGGCACGTTGACCAATCTGGACTGGACCATCGACGCCGCCGCCTTGTCCGTGCGCACCGGCGGGGCGCGCGTCGTGGTGTTGAACGATCTGCAGGCGCAGGGCCATGCGGTGCCGCATCTGGATCGCGACAGCCTGCTGACGCTGATTGACGGGCAACAAGGCCCGTCAGACGTGCGGCTGGTGGTCAATGTGGGCACCGGGCTCAACGCCGTGCCCGTCCACAGCGAAGGCGCGCTCACACTGGTGCCCGCCGCCGAGGCCGGTCACATCACGCTGCAGGCCCGCAACGCCGAGGAGCTGCGCCTGCTCAACTGGCTGGAGGCCCGCCTGCCCTCCTGCGGGGTCGAAGAGGTGCTGTCCGGCCGCGGGCTGGAACATCTGCACGCCTTTGTCTGCCATGACGAGGGCACGGGCGACCCGCTGGACGCCGCCGCCGTTAAGGATGCGTTTCTGGCAGGCGCGCCGCAGGCCCTGCGCGCCGCGCGCCTGTTCGCGCGCTATCTGGGACGCTATGCAGGGGACCTCGCCCTCACCAACCTGCCCTTTGGGGGCGTGTTCCTTGTGGGCGGCGTCGCAGGCCATATCGGCCCACACCTGATGGATCTGGGCTTTGCCGAGGCGTTTCTGGACAAGGGACGGTTCAAACCGTTTATGGAGCAATTCCCCGTTCATCTCGTCCAGGACGACTACGCCGCCTTGCGGGGCTGTGCCGCACACTTGGCCGAGCTGCAAACCGCCACGTGACCAGCCCTTTCGCCGCACAGCCCCTGTGCGGCGGTTCCGCCTTGCGGGGCGCGGGAATTTTCATCACAACCTGTGCATGATCCTGCGCGCCATTCTTCTTATGATCCTGTCGATGGCACTGCTGTCGGGATCTGATGCATTCTTTAAACTCGCGACCAGCACGGCCCCCGTCGGTCAGGCCATGGCGCTTGTGTCGCTGGGCGGAACGTTGCTGTTTATTGCGCTGAGCCGTGCCCGCGGCGTCACGCTGATCACCCGCGACGCGCTGCACCCGATGATGCTGCTGCGCAACGGCTTCGAGATGATCGCCGCCATTGGTCTGGTGACAGGCATCGCCAATGTGTCGCTGCCTGTCTTCGCCGCCATCATGCAAACCGGCCCCTTGGTGGTCACCATTGGCGCGGCCTTGTTTCTAAAGGAACATATCGGCCCGCGCCGGTGGGCCGCAGTGGCCGCAGGGATCCTTGGCATGCTGCTGGTGATCCGTCCGTGGTCCTCCGCCTTCACAGGGTGGGAGCTGTTTGCCGTGATCGGGGTCACCGCCCTGTCCTGCCGTGATCTGGTCACCCGATTGTCGCCGCCGCATATTCCGGCGCTGGCAATATCCACATGGGGGTTTGCAGTGCCCTTGCCCGCCGGCCTTGCCCTGTGGTGGGCCAGCGACGCCCCGTCTGATTGGTCCACCGGGGCGCTCTGGGCGATTGGCGGCGCCGTGGTGGTCACGGCGCTGGGGTATCTCGCGATCACAACGGCCATGCGCATGGCACCAGCCTCTGTGGTCGCCCCCTTCCGCTATGCAAGGCTGGTGTTCACCACCTCACTGGGCATGCTGTTCTTCGGCGACCGGCCCGATGCCATGACGTACCTCGGCGCGGCGATCATCCTTGTTGCAGGACTTTATACATTCTTCCGCGAACACGTGCTGGCCCGCAGTGCACGTTCCACACCCATTGGGGCCACCATGACCCCGCCAAAGATGCGTTAGCGGTAACGCGACCGTTTACTTTCCCACCGCGCCTGATAAACCTTCGCGCAAATGCCGCTTTGGGAGAGAGCCATGAGCACAATCATCGACATCCACGCCCGCGAAATCCTCGACAGCCGGGGCAACCCCACCGTCGAAGTCGACGTCACCCTCGAAGACGGCACGCTGGGCCGCGCCGCTGTGCCCTCGGGCGCATCCACCGGCGTGCACGAAGCCGTCGAAAAGCGTGATGGCGACAAGTCGCGCTACATGGGCAAAGGCGTCCTCGAGGCGGTTGCCGCCGTCAACGGCGAAATCGCCGAGGCGCTGGTTGGCTTTGACGCGACCGAGCAGGTTGCCATCGATATGGCCATGATCGAACTCGACGGCACCGACAACAAGGGTCGCCTCGGCGCGAACGCCATTCTGGGTGTGTCGCTGGCCTGCGCCAAAGCCGCTGCCGATTTCTCCGGCCAGCCGCTGTTCCGCTATGTGGGCGGCACCTCCGCCCGCACCCTGCCGGTTCCGATGATGAACATCATCAACGGCGGCGAACACGCGGACAACCCCATCGACATTCAGGAATTCATGATCATGCCGGTGTCGGCATCGAATATCCGCGAAGCGGTGCAGATGGGCTCCGAGGTGTTCCACACCCTGAAAAAAGAGCTCTCCGCCGCTGGCATGTCCACCGGCCTTGGCGACGAAGGCGGCTTTGCGCCGGAACTGAAATCGACCCGCGACGCGCTGGATTTCATCCTCAAATCGATCGAAAAGGCCGGCTACAAACCGGGCGAGGACATCTACCTCGCACTGGACTGTGCTGCGACCGAATACTTCAAGGGCGGCAAATACGAGATGAAGGGCGAAGGCAAATCGCTGACCGCCGCTGAAAACGTCGCCTACCTCGAAGCACTGGTGAACGACTACCCGATCATCTCTATCGAAGACGGCTGCGCCGAGGACGACTGGGACGGCTGGAAACTGCTCAATGACACCATCGGCGACCGCTGCCAGCTGGTGGGCGACGACCTGTTCGTCACCAACCCCGCGCGCTTGTCCATGGGCATCGAACGCGGGTCGGCGAACTCCATGCTGGTCAAGGTCAACCAGATCGGCACGCTGACCGAAACGCTGCAGGCCGTCGAAATGGCGCACCGCGCGCGCATGACCAATGTGATGTCGCACCGCTCGGGCGAGACCGAGGACGCGACAATCGCCGATCTCGCCGTGGCCACCAACTGCGGCCAGATCAAAACCGGCTCGCTTGCGCGCTCTGACCGGCTTGCCAAATACAACCAACTGATCCGCATCGAGGAAATGCTCGACGACACCGCCATCTACGCGGGCCGTTCAATCCTGCGCTGATCAAACAGCTATCGCCAAAACAAAAGCCACGGTTCACATGAACCGTGGCTTTTTTGCGCACCCAAAAGCGCCGCTTCAGGTATCAGGCGCCTGATAGACCCCCTGCTCCTTGAGCGCATCCATCACTTCCTTGGGCATATAGGTCTCATCGTGCTTGGCGAGGATCTCAGAGGCGACAAAGACCCCGTCCACATAGCGCCCCGTCCCGACCATGCCCTGATTTTCCTCGAACAAATCGGGCAAAACACCGGTATAGGTCACTGGCACAGTGGCCCCGCCATCGGTCACCGAAAACCGTACGGTCTCGCCAGCGTCGCGCACCAATGTCCCCGCCTCGACCAGACCCCCGATCCGGAAAGTCTCGGACGGCGAAGGCGGCGCCTCTACAACTTGTGACGGCGAGCGAAAGAAATTGATCCCATCGCGCATCGCATAGCCGATCAACACGGTCGACACGATCAATGCCACAGCCGCGAGGGCGATCACCTGAATGCGCCGCTGCTTCTTCAATGACCTCAACGCCATGCCAGTCTCCACACCATCACAAATCACGTCCCTTCTGCACCGCCCGCGCCCCCAAACGGAAGGTGACATTCTGCCCCAAGGTCTGGCTTTTCCTTGGGCCAAATACCTATGCACCTTGATCCGCGCAACAAATCGCGGGTCATGGTCTGCGTCACATCAGCGTATTTCCCAGTCGCACTCTGCGGAATTAGGTATTTTAACCAAGGAAAAACAGGGGGCAGCGCCGGTTTACAGCCTAGGGGAAGCAGGGCGCGAGCATGAGGCCCGAAAGCTCATCGACACCGAGCATCAAGTTGGCATTCTGCAACGCCTGACCGGACGAGCCCTTGCACAGGTTGTCGAGTGCCGCGACCACGATCACGCGCCCTGCGCGCCGGTCGGGAACCACGCCGATATGGACAAAGTTGGACCCTCTGACATGGTGGGTCGAAGGCGTTTCTCCCATAGGCAGCACTTGGACAAACGGCTCGTCAGCGTAGGCCGCCGAGAGCGTTTCAAAGACTGCGTCCGCCGCGCCGCGCAGGTAGGCGGTGGCCAGAATACCGCGATTGAACGGGCCGAGGTGCGGGGTGAACTGAATGTGCACCGGGCGCCCGGCAAGCGCGCTGAACTCCTGATCGAATTCGCCCAAGTGGCGGTGGGTGCCCCCTACGGCATAGGCGTTGGTGCCCTCGGACAGTTCGGCATGCAGTAGATTCTCCTTGAGTGACCGCCCCGCCCCGGACACGCCGCATTGCAGGTCCAGAATGATCTCGTCGAGGTCGATCACGCCAGCCTGTATCAAAGGGCGGAGAATGTACTGGCCGGTCGCGGCATTGCAGCCTGTACCTGCGACCAGCCGCGCGGATTTGATGTCCTCGCGGTAGAATTCGGTCAGCCCGTAGACCGCTTCTTTTTGCAGGTCCGGCGCGGCATGGGTATTGCCGTACCATGTCTTGTAATCTTCCGGGTCGCGCAGCCGGAAATCCGCCGACAGATCCACGATCTTTACTGTTTTGGGCAGCTTGGCGATCACCTCTTGCGAGGTCTTATGAGGCAAGGCGCAAAAGCACAGGTCGATTTCGGAGAAATCGATCTGTTCCCATGTGACCAGATCCGGCAGGGTGAGATGGCGCAGATGCGGGAACACGGCGCCGACGCTTTGCCCGGCCTTGGAATTCGCCGCCAGTGCCGCGATCTCAAAAGAGGGGTGTGTGGCAATCAGGCGGATCAGCTCGGCCCCAGTGTAGCCGGACGCACCGATGATGGCGATGGAATGGGTCATGGGACACCTCGGATTTTCGAAAGAACAGGACAGGCAGCAGCGGCGCGCAAAGGCGCGCGGGGGGCGTTATCGTCGGCCAAGGGGGGCGGTTGCGCCATACATGCTGTGTCTCCTTGTCTCACCGCTTAGCCAAAACGACAGCGGGAATCAATGCACAAGCAAGTCGGCGCCCAGCCTTGGGTCGCGACACCTGCCCCCTTAGACGGATTCGAACGTAATCTGACGCTTGAGAAAGCTGGTGGCGTGGCGCGACACCTTCTCCGGCGTGCCCGTGGTCAGGAACCGTGTGCTTTGTCCCTGCCCCAGCATATTGGGATGGCGGCCGAGATAGTCCGCCAGACTGTCGGGCACCAGATCCGCCTGGCTGAGCAGTTGCACATCGGCGCCCAGCGCATCCTGGAAGATGTCGAACATCAACGGGTAATGGGTGCAGCCCAAAATCGCCGCCTGCGGCTTTGGCATCTTGCGTTTCAGCGCGTCCACATGACTGCGCACAAGCGCCTCTGCCAGGATCATGTCGCCTTCTTCGATGGCATCCACCAGACCGCCGCAGGCCTGCGCCTCCACATCGACGCCGATGGCGCGGAAGGCCAGTTCCCGCTGAAAGGCCCGGCTGCTGACGGTCGCGGGCGTTGCAAACAGCGCCACATGTTGCACGGCCACCTCGCGCGGGGGGGAGTTGTCGCCCCATTGGCGTTCGGTGAGCGCCTCGATCAGCGGAACGAAAACCCCCAGCACGCGCTTGTCCGACGGGATCCAGCTTTCCTGCATCCGGCGCAGCGCCGCAGCGCTGGCGGTGTTGCAGGCCAGCACCACCAGATCGCAGCCTTCGTCCCACAGACGTTCCACCGCGCGGGTCGTCAGGTCGTAGATGTCATCGGCATCGCGCACCCCGTAAGGCGCATGAGCGCTGTCGGCGAAATAGACAAAGGGCACATCCGGCAGGCGCCGCTGCACCGCATCCAGAACCGTCAAGCCGCCCAGACCCGAATCGAACACACCAACTGCCATCTGCCTGCCCTTTTTATGCGCGGATCTAATGCCGCGATCTGTGTCTTTCCTCGAACTCGAAGCCGTAGTCAAAGCTCGGCAAGGGAGTCGGCGACAACTCATAGGTGCTCTTGCGGAGGAAATCCATCATGGCGCGCGGATCTTTGGCGCGCGACGTGATGTCATCCTGTGCGATGGGTTCGCCGATGGCCACCCGCACCGGACTGTCGACGCGCTTGCGGAATTCCTTGATCAGCAGCCCCATGCGCAGCGTGTAATGCATGTGCGAAGCCAGCTGGAACAGGCGCGAGGTATGGCCGTCGAAGTAGATCGGCACCACCGTCGCACCTGATTTCGCGATCATCTTGGCGGTAAAGGTGCGCCAGCCCGGGTCCATCGGTTGACCAAAGGGTTTTTCCGCAGTGGCCACCGTGCCGCCGGGAAAGATGCCGATACAGCCGCCCTGCCCCAGATAGTTCAGGCAGTTGCGGCGCGTCTCGATGTTTTGGGCCACCGCCTCGCGGGTCTCGTCAAAGGAGATCGGCAGGATGATGCGATCCAGTTCAGCGGCCTTGCGAAACACCTTATGGGCCAGAATGCGGAAATCGCCCCGTGCCACGGACATGATATGGCCCAGCATCAGCCCGTCGAGAATGCCGTAGGGGTGGTTTGCGATGACCACCAGTGGCCCGTCTTTTGGCAGATTGGCAAGGCTGCCGCCAATCACCTCCAGCTGCAGACCGTAGCGGTTGACCATGACCTCCCAGAAATCGCGGCCCTGTGCCACTTCCTGATCGTAGCCGGCTGCGCGTTTGATCAGCCCCAGCCGCCCTGTGGCATTTTCCATCAGGCGGATCATGGCCCGCCCGCCACGGGACTGCGCGGAGTGGGCATAGGAAATGTCACGGGTGACATCGCGGTGGTTCTGCATCGTCAATATCTCATAGGCGGCCAAGGGGCCGAGTGTCGCGGTTCATGCGTTCTGGACATGTCATGTAACAGCTTCATGACAGTTTCATGACACATCCAGCAACCGCGACACCAGCTTTGCCTATTCTGCGGCCTTGGCCAAGCCTTTCCCGCCATCGCGCAAACTGGCCAGCAGCTCTTCGCGGCGTTTTTCGGCACGGGCGGCGTTCGCCTGTTTCACCGGACCAAAGCCACGGATCGTCAGCGGGAGTTCCGCAAGGGCGATCAGCGGCTCCATGATCTTTGGCGCCGCGCGCGGCAGCCATTCGGCCATATCCGCCTCGTATTGTGCGATCAGGGCGCGTTCCATGCGGCGCTCTTCAGTGCGGCCAAAGGGGTCAAGGGCTGTGCCGCGCAGCCCCTTCATCCGCGCCAGCCAGCGAAAGCCGGTCAGCATGCGCGGGCCAAAGGCTTTCTTGCGCGGACGACCGTCGCTGCCCTCCTCGCTCAGGATCGGCGGGGCGAGATGGAACTGCATCTCGAAATCCCCGTCAAAGGCGGCGCGGGCCTTGGCTTCGGTCTCCAGATGCAGGCGCGCGACTTCGTATTCGTCCTTGTAGGCCAGCAGCTTGTGGTATCCCAATGCCACAGCTTCTTTCAGGCGCGGGTCATCAATCGGGCGCAGCATATCACGGTAGCGCGCGGCGAGCGCCTCGTTCTGATAGGCGGTCAGATGGCGCGCACGAAAGGCGATGCGTTCGTCCAGCGTCTTTGGTTTGTCCACCACCACAGGGGCCATCACCGCCGCCGCCTGCTCAGGGTGCAGCACCGCCCAGCGCCCGATGTCGAAGGCGCGCAGGTTGCCCGCCACCGCCGCGCCATTGAGCTCAATTGCCTGCTGGATCGCGGACAAAGACAGCGGCACCAGCCCCTGCTGCCACGCCGCCCCAAGGATCATGACGTTGGAAAAGATCGAATCCCCCATGGTGGCCCGCGCCAGTTCCGAGGCATCGAAAAAGCGCACACGGTCTTTCAGACGCGCCTGAAGCGCCATCTGCAAGCGGTCCGTGGGCAGGGTGAATTCCGTGTCGCGGGTAAAGGCGCCGGTGACGATCTCGTGGCTGTTGACCACCGCGCCTGTGCGCTCTGTGCGGGTCAGGCCCAGCGTCTTGGCCCCGGCCGACACCACCAGATCGCCGCCGATCAGCGCGTCGGCCTCGCCTGTGGCCACACGCACGGCGCTGATGTCCTCGGGGGCGTTGGCCAGCCGCAGATGGATGTGCACCGCGCCGCCCTTTTGCGCCAGACCGGCCATCTCCATCATGGCAGCGCCCTTGCCGTCGATCTGCGCCGCCTGCGCCAGAACCGCGCCGATGGTGACAACGCCCGTGCCACCCACGCCGGTAACCACCACATTCCATGTGCCGTCAATCGCGGGCAGCACCGGTTGCGGCAGATCCGGCAGGTCCAGTTCGCGGGTCTGGGCCTTTTTCACCTTAGCCCCTTTCAGGGTCACAAAGGACGGGCAGAACCCCTTGAGGCAGGACAGATCCTTGTTGCAGGCGCTTTGGTCAATGGCGCGCTTGCGACCCAACTCGGTCTCTTGCGGGACGATGGCCACGCAGTTGGACTGCACCCCGCAATCGCCGCAACCCTCGCAGACATCGGTGTTGATGAACACCCGCGTGTCGAGGTCGGGAAAGGTGCCACGCTTGCGGCGGCGGCGTTTCTCGGCCGCACAGGTCTGGATGTACAGCAGCACTGACACCCCCTCGAAACCGGCCAGATCGCGCTGGACCGCGTCCAACTCGTCGCGCTCGTGCAGGGTGATCCCGTCAGGAAAGCCCGGGCCCAGATCCTCCTTGTCGTCATAGACGACGGCGAGCCGTTCCACGCCCATGGCGCGCACCTCGGCGGCGATGCGCTGCGGGCTAAGCCCGCCCTCGTTCGCTTGCCCGCCGGTCATCGCCACCGCGTCATTGTACAGGATCTTGTAGGTGATGTTCACATTCGCGGCCAAAGCCGCGCGGATCGCAAGCGAGCCGCTGTGGTTGTAGGTGCCATCGCCAAGGTTCTGGAAGACATGGCCGCGCTTGGAAAACGGCGCCTCGCCGACCCAGTTGACCCCTTCGGCCCCCATATGGGTAAAGCCCTCGGTCTCGCGGTCCATCCATTGCACCATGTAATGACAGCCGATGCCCGCATAGGCGCGCGATCCATCAGGCACCTTGGTCGAGGAATTATGCGGACAGCCCGCACAGAACCACGGGGTGCGCGTGGCAATCTCTTCGGCATTGTCGGCGCGGTTGGCCTCGGCAATTTGGGTCAGACCGGCCTTGATGCGGTCGGTGTCGCGCCCCTCTTCGATCAGGATCTCGCCGAGCTTTTGCGCGATCCATACGGGATCAAGCGCCCCTTTGGTGGGAAACAGCTCTTCGCGGTGCATGTTGCCTGCGCCGCCCTTGTACCAGCCATAGACCCGCCGCCCGCGCCGGTCGTCAAAGATCGCCTCTTTGACCTGCACTTCGATCAGCTTGCGCTTTTCCTCGACGATGACGATCAGTTCCAGCCCCTCGGCCCAGTCGTGAAAGCCCTGCATATCCAGCGGAAAGGGCTGGCCCACCTTGTAGGTGGTGATGCCCAGCCGCTCGGCCTCGGCCTCGTCGATGCCCAAAAGCGCCAGCGCGTGCTGCAGATCCAGCCAGTTCTTGCCCGCAGAGACAAAACCGATCTTGGCCCCCGGTTTGCCCCACATCCGCTTGTCCATGCCATTGGCGCGCGAGAACGCCTCGGCGGCAAAGCGTTTATGGTCGATCATGCGCGTTTCCTGCGCATGGGGCGTGTCGCCCAACCGGATGTTCAAACCCCCTTCGGGCATGGGGAAGTCGGGCGTGACCAGTTGCATGCGGTCCACCCGCCCATCGACCACGGCGGTGGCCTCGACCGTGTCCTTCATCGTCTTCAGCCCGACCCAAAGTCCGGAAAACCGGCTGAGCGCATAGGCGTAGATCCCGTAATCAAGGATCTCCTGCACACCGGCGGGCGAGACCACCGGCATATAGGCATCGACCAAGGCCCATTCCGATTGATGCAGCACGGTGGAGGATTCGCCCGTGTGGTCATCGCCCATCGCCATGATCACACCGCCAAACTGCGATGTGCCGGCCATATTGGCGTGGCGCATGGCATCGCCGGACCGGTCCACCCCCGGCCCCTTGCCATACCACAGGCCAAAGACACCGTCGTATTTGCCTTCGCCACGCAGCTCTGCCTGTTGGGCGCCCCATAGGGCCGTGGCGGCGAGATCCTCGTTCAGCCCCTCTTGGAAAAGAATGTCGGACTGCACCAGATGTTTCTCGGCCCGGCGCATCTGCAAATCAACCGCGCCCAAGGGCGAGCCGCGATATCCGGTGCAAAATCCGGCGGTGTGTAACCCTGCCGCGCGATCGCGGGCCTTTTGCGTCAGCAACAGCCGCACCAGCGCCTGCGTGCCGTTCAACAATACCCTACCCCGTCCCAGATCGAAACGGTCCTCCAGAGTGATGTTCTGCTTGTTCATCTCGCGCCTCCCAACGCTGAAATTACAAGCAGTGTACACCAGAATTAGGTCATTACTACTGACCTTAACGTAATTTTTTTTCGAGAGCGCTGGATGTTACGTCAACATAATGTTCCTTTGTTCCATTCGTGCTAGTATGTGGTGCCCAAAGGCGGAAAGTGGACGGTATGGACTGGGATAAGCTTCGAATATTTCATGCGGTGGCTGATGCGGGCAGCCTGACCCATGCGGGTGAGGCGCTGCATTTGTCGCAATCGGCGGTGTCCCGACAGGTGCGCGCGCTCGAAGAGGCGTTGAACACCACCCTGTTCCACCGGCATGCGCGCGGGCTGATTCTCACCGAACAGGGCGAGCTTTTGTTCGATGCCACGTCGTCGATGAACAAGCGCATCGACAGCGCCACCGCCCGCATCCGCGATTCCGAGGAAGAGGTGTTCGGCCAACTGCGCGTCACCACCACCCATGGCTTTGGCGCCATGTGGCTGGCCCCGCGTCTCGCGAAGCTCTACGAGAAATACCCCGAGCTCAAGATCGACCTGATGCTCGAGGAACGCGTGCTGGACCTGCCCATGCGCGAGGCCGATGTGGCCATCCGCATGAAGGAACCCAGTCAGGCCGATCTGATCCGCAAACGCCTGATGACCATTCGCATGCGCATGTATGCCTCGCCCGATTATCTCGCAGCCCACGGCGAGCCGAAGTCCATGGAGGACATGCGCGATCACAGGCTGATCTGTCAGAAACCCGGCGCGCCGCAGGTCATGGCAGGTGAACAACTGGTGGATTCGCTGCTGGCGCATGACGCGCAAACCGCGCTGACCGTGAACAACTACTTCGGGGTTTTGCAGGCTGTGGTCGCCAATTTGGGAATTGGCGTGCTTCCCGATTATATTATCGAGGACTTCCCGACGATGGTCCGCGTCCTACCTGATGTAGAAAGCATCGAAGTGCCTGTTTTTTTGGCATATCCAGAAGAGTTGCGCCAATCCAAGAGGGTATCGGCCTTCCGCGACTTCGTTCAGGAGGAAATCATAGCCCATCGCCGTCAGTTAAAGGCGATTGTCAGCGACACCTAACAACCCAGAGTTTACAAAATTCCTGTGTTATGCGCGCCACGCATGGCAGCAATGCTGCACTTGCGGCACGGTTTCTCTTGATCGACTCAACTTCGATGATTTAATCGGCACTCGACGGTGCGACGCAGGCTTCTGCGTAGCATCTTCAACCTCCCTGTTGGACTTCGGCCGAGCTTTGTGCTCGGCCTTTTTTTTGGCCAAAGGGAATCACACGCTGATTGTGGGCCTCAATGTCTTACCAAAGGCTTTCCACATTCGCCCTTCGCCCTAAGCTTTGCCATCATGTGACCGATAGGATCTGACCGCGTGCCGCCCCCGCCCCCACAGCCCACCCCACGCCACAAAAAGGCGCACCCGATGGCCCGCCCGCTTTGGGCCACAGCGGGGGCCGTTTGCGTGGTGCTGGGAGTGATCGGCATCGCCCTACCTATCCTGCCCACCACACCGTTTTTATTGCTGGCAGGGATCTGCTTTGGCAAAGGCTCCCCCCGCCTGCGCCGCTGGCTGGAAACCCATCCGCGATTGGGCCCGCCCGTGCTGGATTGGGAAACACGCGGCGCCATCGCGCGGCGACACAAGCGTATGGCACTAGGCATGATGGGCGTGACCTTTGCCTTGGGGCTGATACTGGGCCTGCCCGCGCATGTGCTGGCCATTCAGGCGGCCTGTTTTGCGGGTGCTGGCACTTACGTCTGGACACGCCCCGACGCATGATCCCTATTGGGCTGGCTCTAACCCGCCAAGGATCACGCCCATGCCCAATATCCACAGCTTTGAATGCGCCTGCCAGTCGATGGCATGGCAGGTCGATCTGGGACGAAGCGGGACCCATGTCGTGTGCTATTGTCGCGATTGCGCCAGCCACGCGCGTCATCTGGGGCACGGTGCCATGCTGGACGCCCACGGCGGGGCGCATATCTGGCAAACCCTGCCCGACGCCTTTCGCCTGACAAAAGGGGCCGAACATCTGGCTGCGCAACGCCTCTCGCCGCGTGGATTGCTGCGCTGGTACGCGGGCTGCTGCAACACACCTATCGCCAATACACTGCCGCAGAACCGGCTGCCCTTTATCGGCATTCTGGCACCCGCGCCCGCCCCCGCCTTTGGCCGCGCGGCGGGCCACGTCCAGACCGCACAGACACATGGCGCGGTGCGCGAGCACGGGTTTGCCGCGGCGGGGGCCAAGCTGATGCTGCGCGGTCTGGGCGCCCTGTGTCGTGGCGCGCGGGACAACCCGTTCTTTGACGCAGACGGCCAACCGATCCGCGAAGCGCGCATTCTGACGCGCGAAGAACGCACTGCCGCGCAAAGCCTGCGATCCTGACCGCCTTCCCTCTTTCTTCCTTGACGGCCATAGCTTAAAGAGCGCGGCAAATGCCATCTTAGGGGAAAGACCATGCAGGAACCGGCCATCACCGAAGAGCTTATCGAATCCCACGGCATCAAGCCTGATGAATACGCCGAAATCCTGCGCATCCTGAACCGGGAACCCACGTTCACCGAACTGGGCATCTTCTCGGCCATGTGGAACGAGCACTGCTCCTACAAATCCTCCAAGATCCACCTGAAAAAGCTGCCCACCACCGGCCCGCAGGTCATCTGCGGACCCGGCGAGAACGCGGGCGTGGTGGACATCGGCGACGGTCAGGCCGTGGTCTTCAAGATGGAAAGCCACAACCACCCCTCCTACATCGAACCCTATCAGGGGGCTGCGACCGGCGTGGGCGGCATCCTGCGCGACGTGTTCACCATGGGCGCGCGTCCCATCGCGGCGATGAACTCGCTGTCCTTCGGGGAAAAGGACCACCCCAAGACGCGCCAGCTTGTGCATGGTGTGGTCGAAGGCGTCGGCGGTTACGGCAATGCCTTTGGTGTGCCCACCGTGGGCGGCGAGGTCCGGTTCCACCCCGCCTATAACGGCAACTGCCTTGTGAATGCCTTTGCCGCCGGTTTGGCCGATGCGGACAAGATCTTTTATTCCGCCGCCTCCGGTGTGGGCCGTCCGGTGGTCTATCTGGGCGCCAAAACGGGCCGTGACGGCGTCGGCGGGGCCACCATGGCCAGCGCAGAATTCGACGAAACCATCGAGGAAAAGCGCCCCACCGTTCAGGTCGGCGACCCCTTCACCGAAAAACGCCTGATGGAAGCCACGCTGGAGCTGATGCAGACCGGCGCGGTGATCTCCATTCAGGATATGGGCGCGGCGGGTCTGACCTGCTCGGCGGTGGAAATGGGCGACAAGGGCGGCCTTGGCGTGCGACTGGATCTCGAGAACGTGCCGCAGCGCGAAACCGGCATGACCGCCTACGAGATGATGCTGTCGGAATCGCAAGAACGCATGCTGATGGTTCTCGATCCCGCCAAAGAGGCCGAGGCCAAGGCCGTTTTCGACAAATGGGATCTCGATTTTGCTATCGTTGGGGAAACCATCGCCGAAGATCGCTTTTTGATCATGCACAACGGCACGGTCATGGCCGATGTGCCCCTGTCGAAACTGTCGTCAAGCGCGCCGCAATACGACCGCCCACATGTGCCGACCCCGCAGGCAGAGCCGCTGGACGACAGCGACATCCCGCAGATCGATCCCATCGACGGGCTGCGCGCGCTGCTCGGCACGCCAAACTATGCCTCCAAATCATGGGTGTACGACCAGTATGACAGTCAGGTCATGGCCGACACCATGCGCACGCCCGGCTTTGGCGCCGGCGTGATCCGCGTACATGGCACAGACAAAAAGCTGGCCTTCACCTCGGACGTAACGCCCCGCTACGTCAAAGCCAACCCGGTCGAGGGCGGCAAACAGGCGGTGGCAGAGGCCTACCGCAACCTGACCGCCGTGGGCGCGCTGCCGCTTGCCACGACCGACAACCTCAACTTCGGCAACCCCGAGAAGCCCGAGATCATGGGCCAGTTCGTCGGTGCGCTGGACGGGATCGGTCAGGCGGTGGCCGCGCTGGACATGCCCATCGTGTCGGGCAACGTGTCGCTGTATAACGAAACCGACGGTCAGGGCATCCTGCCCACGCCGACCATCGGTGCCGTGGGCCTGATCAAGGCCGACGAGGAGCCGATCCTCGACACCCCGCGTGAGGGCCATGTGGCGCTGCTGCTGGGGGCCGCAGGCACCCACCTTGGCCAATCCGCCCTGCTGGCGGAAGTGTTCAACCGCGAAGACGGCGATGCCCCGCATGTGGATCTGGCCGTGGAAAAGGCGCATGGCGATTTCATCCGCGCCAACCGTGAGTGGATCAAATCCTGCACCGACCTCAGCGACGGCGGCTTGGCGATGGCGGCCTTTGAAATGGCTGCCGCGGGCGAGGTCGGCGTGCAACTCGACAGCGCCGACACCCAAGAGCTGTTTGGCGAGGATCAGGGCCGTTACCTGATCGCCTGCAACTTCGATCAGGCAGAGGCGCTGATGCTGGCCGCCGGTCAGGCCGGTCTGACGCTGACCACCGTGGGCAAATTCACCGGCGACAGCGTCCGCATGGGCAGCTCCGAGACCCCGCTGGCCGAGCTGGTCGAGGTCTCCAAGGCGACCTTCCCCACCGCCTTCGGCTAAGCGCGTCACTTACACAGCTTTGGAACAGCCGCCCCATCCACGGGCGGCTGTTTTGCATTTTGCCGCAGGGTTTCGCGCAGGCAGGGGCTTTCCCCGCCGCGCCGCAGGACCCATATTCACCACATGTTGAAATTCCTGCCGATCCTGCTTGCCATTCTCTATGGCCTCGCGATGTACCAGATCTCTGCCGGGCGCACGCGGCGCGAACTGGACCAGAAATCCTCTCCGCTGGTGGACCCGGTGCTCAAACGGCTGACCGACCAGATGGCGCAGGCTTTGGACCTGCCGCAGATCAAGGTAAACATCTACGAGATCGATCCGGTCAACGGCTTGGCCGCCCCCGATGGCCGGATTTTCATCACCCGCGGGTTCTATCGCAAGTATCAGTCGGGCGAGGTCAGCGCGGCGGAGATGGCCTCCGTCATCGCGCACGAACTCGGTCATGTGGCGCTGGGGCATTCGCGCCGCCGCATGATTGATTTTTCCGGCCAGAACGCGATCCGCACAGCGATGATGATGGTGCTGGGGCGGTTCTTGCCCTTCGGCTTTGGGGCCTATGTGGCCAATTTCGCGATGACATTGCTGATGGCGCGCCTGTCGCGCGGCGACGAATACGAGGCAGACGCCTACGCCAGCGCGCTGTTGCACAAATCCGGCATCGGCACCGCCCCGCAAAAGGATCTGTTCCGCAAGCTCGAGGCGTTGACCCAATCGCGTAGCGGCGCACCGGCATGGCTGTTGTCCCATCCCAAAACATCCGAACGCATCGCCGCCATCGAAGCCATGGAGGCCCGCTGGGCCAAGGTCTGACATTTACGTAGGTCGGGGTTTCACCCCGACACGGATGCCGGCAGCAAATCGAATGTTGCCTCCGCCACATCCTCGCCGTTGACCTGAACGATAATGCCATGCACGCCCGGATGCAGACGGTAGGTTGTGGCATCCCCCTTCAGCCTGTGACGCTTTTCCAGTCGCAGAGGCAGGCCGCCCGTCACCTGCGCCGCCTTCAGCTTGAACACCTTTTCGGCCTCCCCCTTCGGGCGGGCAAAGCGCAGCCGGTAGTCGACCATCACCGGCCTGTCCTGCACGGCCTCCAGCGTGACGGAAAATCGCAGGGTCTCCCCGATCCGCAGCCGCGCCGTCTCGACCGCAATTGCCGCTCGCACACCGCCCGGCCGGTAGCCCAACAGACCCAGCGCCGCTGGCTCCCCCCGCTTGACCGCCGTGCGCAGGGCGTGGCGGGTCATCCAGTCCAACTCGCGCGAGGCCTGCCGCCCTTCGGCCTGCCACGCGCCCAGCCGGTCAATCACCCGATCCGGCATCACCTTGGACAGATCATTCATGTGATTGGCCACCGAACGGGTGACAAACCGCGTGGGATCGCCATGCAGCGCATCCAGAAACCGGATCGGCAGCGCAGGGTCCAAGCTCAGGTTTTTCGCCCACGGCAGGCGCGGTCGCGTGCCCTCGCTCACCAAACGACGCACGTGGTAATTGTCATCTTCGACCCACCGATCAAGACGGCGCAGCGTCTCCTCCGGCCAGCGGTTCAGAAAGGGCCGAATGTAGAATTCCATCGAAAAGCGCTGCGTCGCCGCATGCAGCACGTCCAGCGCCCGCTGCGGATCCTCCATGCCATGGCGCACCACCAGCACGCCAAAGACCGCGTGGATAAACCGGCCAAAGTCATCGTCGCGCAAGCTCGGATCCAGCGGCGGCGGCAACGCGGTCTCAAGCGCCTCTGCCATCGCGGAAAAGTCGCGCGGCAGTTGCGGCTCCAGACAGTCCGCCATCCAGTCCAGACGCTCCAAAAGGCCGCGCCCCGCCAGACCGGGCACGACCTCGGCGCAAAACCGATCAGCATCAAATCCCGGCAGGCGACTGAAATCCTCTGCCAGATCGGCCACAGAGGCCGGATTGAACAGCTGATCGGCCAGCGAAAACCCCGCGCCGCCCCCTGCGCCATCCGGCCCCCGCGCCATCGTCAGATCGTCGCCACGGTGGCGCCGCCATCCAGCAGGATGTTCTGGCCGACCATAAAGCCCGCGTGCTGCGAACACATAAAAGCACACATCTGCCCGAACTCCTGCCGCGTGCCATAGCGCCGCGCGGGAATGCTGGCCTCGCGGTTGGCACGGGCCTGCGCCATCGGGATGCCTTGCGCCTTGCTCACACCGGTGTCCAGCGACAGCGCCCGATCCGTATCATGAATGCCCGGCAACAGGTTGTTCACGATCACACCGTGTTCCGCCACCTGACGCGCCGTGCCTGCGACATAGCCGGTCAGCCCGGTGCGCGCCGCGTTCGACAGGCCCAACACCGGAATCGGCGCCTTCACCGATTGCGAGGTGATGTTGACCACACGGCCCCAGCCCGCCTCGATCATCTTGGGCATCAGCTCCGACATCAACGCGATCGGGGTCAGCATATTCGAATCCAGCGCGCCAAGAAAATCCTCGCGTGACCAGTCCGACCACATGCCCGGAGGCGGCCCACCGGCATTTGTAACCAGAATATCGACGGCACCGGCAGCCTCCAGCACCTTGGCCCGCCCGTCCTCGGACACGATATCCGCCGCAACCGTTGTCACAGCCACCCCGAAACGGTCCCGGATATCCTGTGCTGCGGCCTCAAGCGCCTCCGCCCCGCGCGCATTCATCACCAGTTCAACCCCCGCCTCAGCCAATGCTTCAGCGCAGCCAAGGCCCAAGCCCTTGCTCGACGCACAGACCAATGCGCGTTTCCCTGCAATCCCAAGATCCATGAAATTTATCCCGTTTTGTCCTCGGTCAGCTTGCCAATCGACACAACTCACCTTTTTGATGCCACATTTATTTGTCATAGAGTGGCGGTTGTCACGATCTTGATTTCACTTGTTCAGGGACGTTCATGCCCAGTATCCGCCTTTCCGTCTATCCAGCTGCGGCGCTGCGCGTATCAAACGGCGCAAATCTGGGGGATGCTTTGTCCTGGGCGGATGATCTGGTGCCCGATGATATCTACCGCCTGTCCCCCGCCGCACGACCTCAGGACATCGCGGTTGCAAGCGGCAGCGCCCTGCCATTCCGCATCGCGCGCGGATCCGATCTTGGCGAGCCGGGGCACGAGGTGCATCTGGACTGCTGCGTGACCTTCATGTCCGGCGCGGGCGAAATCACCGAATGTCTGGTGCTCGTGGAAACCGATGCAGATGGCGGCGCGGCCGGTGTCTACGCCATGCCGCTGGCGGAAATGCTGCCAAAGACCGACTACGTCCTCGTCGGCATCTCGACGGAGACCGCGACCCAACGCTATGCCCAAAGCGTCTGCACATCTTTCACAGCGGGCACCATGATCACCCTGTCGAGCGGCGCCCAAAAACCGGTAGAGGAACTGACGGCGGGCGACCGCGTCCTCACCCGTGACGACGGCCCGCAACCCATCCGCTGGATCGGCCATCACACCGCGCGCGCCACCGGCAATTTCGCCCCCATCGTGATCGAGGCCGGCACCCTCAATAATGCGCGCGATCTCTATGTCTCGCCAGACCACCGGCTGTTCATCTACCAGCGCCGCGATGAAATCGGCGCCGGACGGTCCGAGCTACTGATCCGTGCCCGCCATCTGATCAACGGAACCACGGTCCGTCCCGCGCCCGGCGGCTTTGTCGATTACTACCAGATGCTCTTCGACACGCATCAGATCATCTACGCCGAGGGCATCGCCGCCGAATCGATGTTGGTCAACAGCCAGACAAAGGCCGCCCTGCCCGACGCCCTAACAGACCGGCTGACCACGCTGCTGCCCGGCCACAAGCGCAGCGACATTTCCGATCTCGAAATCGGCGAGGCGCTGCGCGACCACCCCGACCTTGTCGAGATGCTGCGCCGCTCCTCATCGGGGTGACGTCAATAGTTGCGCAGCGCGTCGATCAACGCACTCTTATCCATCGTCGACCGCCCGTCGATCCCGATCTCCTGCGCCCGCGCGTATAACTCTTCCTTTGTCCAGTCCTCATAGGCCCGAGCCTTGCCGCCTTTCCGGGACGGATGCATGTCGTCATTCGCCTTGGCATTCGCGATCCGCGCCGCCTTTTGCTTGGACATGCCCTCGTCGCGCAGGTCCTCATACAGTTTGTCATCCTTGATCGACGATCCGTGATCTTTGGTCATATCCGTCTCCCTCTGTCAGCTCACTGCAAACCCGCGGGCGCCGCCGCCGGTTCCCCGCGCGCACAGCCCCCGCCCTGAAAGCGACCCATTGGTTTTTCCTTGGTCCAAATACCTCTGTCCCACTGGCCCGCGCGCGCAACATCCCCGATGGACGACCGGCTGAAATCACGCTAATGGCTGCGCCATGCTGGACAATCGCCCCTCCCTTCCGCCCGAAATCGCCCGCCGCCGCACCTTTGCGATCATTTCGCACCCTGACGCGGGCAAGACGACGCTGACCGAAAAATTCCTCCTCTACGGGGGCGCCATCCAGATGGCCGGTCAGGTGCGCGCCAAGGGCGAGGCACGGCGTACGCGCTCTGACTTTATGCAGATGGAAAAGGATCGGGGCATCTCGGTCTCCGCATCGGCCATGTCGTTCGACTACGCCACCGGCGACCGCGACTTCCGTTTCAACCTTGTCGACACCCCCGGTCACAGCGACTTCTCCGAGGACACCTACCGCACGCTGACCGCCGTGGACGCCGCTGTGATGGTGATTGACGGCGCGAAAGGCGTGGAAAGCCAGACCCAGAAACTGTTCGAGGTCTGCCGCCTGCGCGACCTGCCGATCCTGACCTTCTGCAACAAGATGGACCGCGAGGCGCGTGACACCTTCGAGATCATCGACGAGATTCAGGAAAACCTTGCCATTGATGTGACGCCTGCGGCGTGGCCCATCGGAATGGGCCGCGATTTTCTGGGCTGCTACGACATGCTCAATGACCGTCTTGAGCTGATGGACCGCGCCGACCGCAACAAGGTCGCGGAATCCATTCGCCTCGACGGGCTCGACGACCCGCGGATGGAGGACCACATCCCCGCCGACCTGCTTGAAAAGCTGCGCGAAGAGGTCGAGATGGCCCGCGAATTGCTGCCTGCGCTCGACCCCCAGTCGGTGCTGGAGGGGCACATGACCCCGATCTGGTTCGGCTCGGCGATCAACTCGTTTGGCGTCAAGGAACTGATGGACGGCATCAGCACCTATGGGCCGGAACCGCAGATCCAATCGGCCAGCCCGCGCGAAATCGCGCCCGAGGAAAAGAAGGTCGCCGGTTTCGTCTTCAAGGTTCAGGCCAATATGGACCCCAAGCACCGCGACCGCGTGGCCTTTGTCCGGCTTGCCTCCGGCCACTTCCAGCGCGGTATGAAGCTGACCCATGTGCGTACCAAAAAGCCCATGGCGATCTCCAACCCCGTGCTGTTCCTTGCCGCCGACCGCGAACTGGCCGAGGAAGCCTGGGCCGGTGACATCATCGGCATTCCCAACCACGGCCAGCTGCGCATCGGCGACACGCTGACCGAGGGCGAGGCCATCAAGGTCACGGGCATCCCCTCCTTCGCGCCGGAACTGCTGCAAGGCGTGCGCGCGGGCGACCCGATGAAAGCCAAGCACCTTGAAAAGGCGCTGATGCAATTCGCCGAGGAAGGCGCCGCCAAGGTCTTCAAACCCATGATCGGCTCCGGCTTTATCGTGGGCGTCGTGGGCGCGCTGCAGTTCGAGGTTCTGGGCAGCCGGATCGAGCTGGAATACGGGCTGCCGGTGCGTTTTGACCAGTCGCAGTTCACCTCGGCCCGTTGGGTTCACGGGGAAAAGGACGCGGTGGAGAAATTCATCAACGCCAACAAGCAGCACATCAGCTATGACCACGACGGCGACGTGGTGTATCTGACGCGCCTGCAGTGGGACATCGACCGGATCGAACGGGATTATCCCGATGTCACCCTCTCCGCGATCAAGGAAATGATGGTATAACATCACTCCCGTCGGCCCACCTCGGTCGGCGGGTTTTCTCTACCGGATCGGTGGCCGGTTTCGCCCCGATCCGTGGCGGGCTATGCTTCCCCGTGCAACATCCGGAGACACCATGCGCCCCCTGCCCCTTCTTCTTGGCCTTCTGATCGCGGCCACCCCCGGTCTTGCCAACCCGTGGGAGCTAATCGTCGATATCGAATATGACGAGACGGAAACAGAAACCTCATGGCGGGTCGACAAAAAGATCCCCGAGGCCCTGCGCGCCCAAGCGGATGGGTTCACCATCACCGGCTTCTACGTCCCCGTCGAAGCACAGGCAAAAGTGAGCCAGTTCCTGATCGTCCCCGACCCCGAGGATTGCCCCTTTTGCGGCTCCAACGGCTATGGCCCGACGTTAGAGGTGCATCTGGCTGCACCGATGAACGATGTGCCGGAAGCCACAAAGATCACCGTGCAAGGGCAGCTTCATTTCGATGAAAGCCCTGAGACCTATCGCGCGGTGTTCCTGACGGAAGCGCGATTGGTCGCGAACAACTAGACGCCGACGGGCACGCACAGAAAAAGGGGCCACATCGCTGCGGCCCCCTGATTGACTGTATTGATGATCAATTGCTGCCTTGCAGCAGCGGCGTGATGCGGCGCACGGCGGCGCGACGGTTTTCGCGCGCGGCCTCTTCGGTGCGGATCAACAGATCGCCCTCGCCATAGCCTTGCAGCACCATGTTCTCTGGCGGCACGTCAAAGTATTCGGTCAGGGCCAAGGCCACGGATTCCGCGCGACGGTCCGACAGCGCAAGGTTATAGGGCGCCCGCCCGACAGCATCCGTATGCCCTTCGATCAGGAACACCTCTGACGGGTTTTGCGCAATCGCCTGACGCATGGCGTTGCCGAGGGCGGCAAGGTCGCGGGCCTCGTCAGGGCGGATGGCTGCGCTGTTGGTTTCAAAGTTGATCGTATCCACCGTGATCTCGGGCACCAACTGGCGGACCGCCTTGATGTTGCGGATCTGCGTCAACGAGAAACTGCGGGTCACCCCCTCGGCTTGGGTCGCAGCCAGCGCACGGGCCAGACTGTCCGCATCGGTGGTGTCGCGCAGGTTTGTCCGGGGCCGCGTGTTCGACACTTGCGGCAAGTCATTAACGACCACGGCCTGTGCCTGCTGGGTGTCGTCAAACAGGACCACCTCTTGCCCATCGGCGAGGGTACGGACACGGCGCAGCACCCGCCCGTCATTGGCGCGGATCGTTTCCACGGTGGTGCCGTTGTCATAGACCACCACATTGCGTGTCGACCCGTCGTCGTAACGATAAGTCGTCACGTCCGAGCCCGGACGGCGCAGAAGCACGTCATCGTCGCGCAGGATGCGGTAGCGGCCATTGTTGTCCTCGACCACCACGCGGTCACCGCTGTTGGTGACCACCTGTTCGTCGCCCTTGAGGATCTCGTTCAGCGCCAGCGCGCCAAAGCCCACCAAGGCCCCAGCGATCACCGGATCGATGCGGCGATCATCATCGTCGTCGTCATCCTCGGCCTTAGCGGTGTTTGTGTTGGCGGCAGCGGGCGGGGTGGTGGCCGTCACCGAGGTCGAGAAATCCTCGTCCGAGCGGCGCACCTCGCCCTCGGCCACGGTGTCCTCGGTCACCTCTGCTTCGGCCTGGTCGCCACTGGCGGCGGCGGCTGCGGGCGCTTGGGTTTCCAACTCGGCGGCGGCGTCCGCCTCTGCCTGCGCTTGCGCCTCGGCGGCTTCCTCGGGCTGAGCCTCGGACATGCTGGCCTGTGGCTCCGGCGCGGGGGCCGCGTCCTCTGTCACGGGTTCTGCGTTGCTTTCCGGCTCTGCGGCTTGCTGCTCTGCGCGCAGAGCGTCTTCAAGCGCTTGCGCATCGACCTCGTCCTGCGGGGCGGCGTCGGCAGGCGCTTCAGGGCCAGACGCGGGCGTCTGGCTGTCTGCCGCGTCCGCTCGTGGTGCTTCAGGCTGGGGTTCGGTCGGAGTCTCGGCGGTGTTATCGATTGCGCCCGCAGATGCAGGCTCTTCAGCATCTTGCTGCGCTTGCAGGGCCTCCTCCAACGCGGCCGCATCCGGCACCTCGCCTATCGCGGTGTTATTCGCTGCGGGCTGGGTATCGGCGGCCTCAGGCAAGGCGCCCTCGTCTGCGGGCGTTTCCGCGACACCGTCAGTTGGTGCGGGCGACACCTCAGCCTCAGCAGTTGTGTCATCGGTTGCACTGTCCGGGGCGGCATCCCCTGCGGAGGCCTCCCCGTTCGGGGCGGCCGCTGCTGGAGCGTCCTGTGCTGGCTCTTCCGGTGCCGCCGTCGCGGCTTCCGGCGCTTCGACAATCTCGGGCGCAGGCGGCGTGGGCACCACATCCTCGGCCACATCAGCGGGGGCGGCATCGCCCGACGCCACATCCGGCGAGGATGCCACATCGGCCTCAGCCGCTGCAGACGCACCTGCCAGTTCCGCCACCTCGGCCCGCAAATCCGGTGCGTCCTGCGCCGCTGTGATCATGGCACAGTCCACACCGGCGGCGGTTTCAGCACCGCCCGCGCATTGCTCCGCCAGACCGGCGACAAGCGCGTCGATCCGCGCGCGCTCTGCCTCTGCTCCGGTTTGCTGGGCTTGGGAAATGCTGCCCACGGTCAGGGCAATGGCGGCGGTGGACGCCGTGAATAGGTTGCGTGCAACCATTGTGTTCTCCTCTCACACCCGTCAGGCGGGCAGATCTGCATGTGGTGAAGGAGAACGCCGCCACAAGCCCCCGGGTTGCAAGTGCCGGATCGCACAGGCGCCTTTCCGCCCGTGCAGCCCGTCCTAGAGCAGCGCCATCAGCCGGGCCTTGTCGCCGCTGTCATCGCGAGACGAGATCACGGCCGCCAGATCTTCGAGCGATTGGATCGAATGCCCCGCCCGAAAGCTGTCCACATGCGGCAGCATCTGTCGGATGCCCGCAGCCTTTGGCGCAAAGCCCTGCCAGCGCAGCAACGGATTTAACCAGATCAGCCGCCGCGCCGACAGATGCAGGCGCTGCATTTCATGGCCGAGGTCATGATCGGTGGCGCGGTCCAGACCATCGGTGATCAGCAACACCACCGCCCCCTGCCCCATGACCCGCCGCGACCAGTCGTGGTTGAAGGCGTGCAGGCAATCGGCGATGCGGGTGCCGCCTTCCCAGTCCTGCGCCTGAGCCCCCGCAGCGGCCAGCGCTGCATCCACATCACGGGTGTCAAGATGGCGGGTGATGTTGGTCAGCCGCGTGCCAAAGGTAAACGCATGCACCCGTGCCCAGTCGCGGCCCTTTTCATTGGCGACCGCATGCAGGAAGTGCAGCACCATGCGGCTGTACTGGCTCATGGAGCCGGAGATATCGCACAGCACCACCAGATTGGGCCAGCGCAGGCGCGGCTTTGCCTTGGGCAGGCTGTGCAGATCCCCGCCGCGCCGCATCGCCGTGCGCAGCACCGCCCGACGGTCCAGCCGCGCGCCAGTGGTCGCCGGGGTCAGACAGCGGCTTTGCAGCGGTTTGACCGGCAGTGAGAGCCGGGCGATCATGCGCTTGGCGGTTGCGATCTCATCCACCGACATCTGTTCAAAATCCAGCGTCTTGAGCTTTTCCTCGGCCGAGAGCGTCAGCGTGGCGTCGATTTCTATTTGTTCGGCTGGCGGCTGGTCGTCGGTTTCCGGCAGCGCGGGGAGCTGGTCCCCCAAAAGCGCCTGGGCCGCGCGTTTTTCCGCCGCCTGCGCTGTGCGCTCCTCTGCCACGCCGCGCACAGCGGGCAGCATCATCGACATCATATGTTCGAGAAACTGCGGATCGCGCCAGAACAGCCGGAAGATCTGCGCAAAGATCACCCGATGTTCGGGGCGCGCGACGAAACAGGCGTGCAGCGTCCAGTAAAAGTCCATCCGGTCGGTGAACCCCGCCGCCTGCACCGCGCGGATCGCGTCGACCACCCGCCCCGTGCCCACAGGCACCCCGGCCCGGCGCAGCGCGCGGGCAAAATGCACGATGTTGCGGGCAAGGCGGGGATTTTGTGGCAGGTCTATGGGTGTGTGTTCGGCCACGGGCTGTCCAATGTTGAGGTCGGACCGGGGCGCTGCCCCGGACCCCGAGGTATTTGACCAAGGAAAAGCATGGCGTTCAGGCAGTTTGCAGGGATTGGCGCGCCTCATCGAGAAGGCGGGCGGCGTCAGATCCGGCGATGCGGGCGATGTCATCTTGGTATTTCAGAATGGCGCCAAGCGTGTCCGAGATGACTTCGGGGCTGAGGTCGATCACGTCGAGCGCGAGCAGGCATTTGGCCCAGTCGATGGTTTCGGCGACACCGGGCTTTTTGAAGATGTCTTCGGTGCGCAGCCGGTGGACGAAGGCGATGATTTCGCGGGAGAGCTGTTCGGGCAGCCCCGGGGCGCGGGTGTTCAGGATGGCGATCTCGCGATCCATGTCGGGGTAGTCCACCCAATGATAGAGGCAGCGGCGTTTGAGAGCATCGTGGACCTCGCGCGTGCGGTTGGAGGTCAGGATCACGATGGGAGGTTCGGGGGCTGTGAGCGTGCCGATTTCGGGGATGGTGAGTTGGAAGTCCGAGAGCGCCTCGAGCAGAAAAGCCTCGAACGGTTCGTCGGCGCGGTCGATTTCATCAATCAGCAAAACCGGCGCGCCCTGTTCGTCCGGTCGCATGGCTTGAAGCAGCGGGCGTTCGATCAGGAAGTCCGGCCCGAAAAGTTCGGCTTGTAAGGCCGCGCGGTCGCCGTGTTGCGTGGCCTCGGCGGTGCGGATGGCGATCATCTGGGCGGCAAAGTTCCATTCGTAGACCGCGCTGGCCGCATCGAGCCCTTCATAGCATTGCAGGCGGATCAGCTTGCGGTTCAGGCTTTGTGCCAGCGCTTTGGCGATCTCGGTCTTGCCGGTGCCGGGCGCCCCTTCGAGAAACAGCGGGCGGCCAAGTTTCAGCGACAAGAACACCACCGTCGCGAGGGGGCGCCCGCAGACATAGCCGGTTTCAGACAGCTCAGATTGCACGGCGTCGATGGAATTGGGCAGGGTCATCTTTGGTCTCCTCCGCCGCTGAGCGTCCCTTTTGCCCCGCGATGGGTCAATAGCGCCAAGGTCGCATAGCTGCGCGCTTGTCCCAACAGGTCGTTGACCTGTCGCGGGGGGAATGCGAAAGTGTTAAAAACCAAGACCCGCGCCAAGTCGGGTGATAGCAACAGGCCGAGCAGCCTCAGGACAAGGAAGCGGAGCGCCCATGCGCATCACCGCCGTGACATGCGTTAAAAACGAAGGCCCGTTCCTTTTGGAATGGATTGCCTTTAATCGCCTACTGGGCGTGACCGATCATCTGTTTTATTCCAACGATTGCAGCGATGGCACCGATACCTTGCTGGACGCCTTGGCGCAGCGGGAGGATCTTGGGGATCTGCTGGGGCGCATCGTGCATTTGTCCAACCCCGCCCAAGGGCGCAATTACCAGATGGAGGCGCTGAAGGATGCGGCGCGTCAAAGCGTGGTCAAGCAGGCGGATTGGGTCTGGGTCGCGGATGTGGACGAGTTCCTGAACATCCATGTGGGCGACCATACCATCCCTGCGCTGATTACGGCCTGCGGCGATCCGCAAGCGATTTCCGTGACCTTCCAGTTCTTTGCCAATGGCGGGGTCGAGGGGTTCGAGGACCGGCCAGTGATCGCGCAGTTCGATCGCTCACACAATCCCGATCTGTGGTGCGGTGAAAGCGCAATCGAGGTCAAATCCCTGATCCGCAAGGACTTTCCCTTGCAGTATTACGGGGCGCACCGGCCGTTTTTCAAAAAGGATACGGCCGCAGGGGATCGCCCTGTCTGGACCGACGGGTCCGGCCGCCCGGTGCAGCACAAGTTTCTGGTCGCCGCCAACCCCCGCCGCATTCGCAAGTTTCCCGCCGCAGGCGCGCGCGCCCATGCCACGCTGAACCATTATGCGCTGCGCTCGCTCGACAGTTATCTGGTCAAGAACGACCGTGGCGACGTGAACCGCGAGAACCGCGCCTTTGACGACACCTACTGGCGCGAGCGCAACGACCCCGCGTGGCAGGACCGGTCTATCCTGCGTTATCTGCCGAAACTCGAGGCGGCGCTGGCCGCGCTGAAAGCGGATGCGCAGATCGGCGCGCTGCATGAGGCCGCCGTCACAGCCCATCGCGCCAAGCGCGACGCGCTGATGGCCCAACCTGCCTATGCCGAGATGTTTGCACATCTGAAATCCCTGCCGACGTACCCTCCCGGAGAGTATGAGCTGATGCAGGAACTGGGTCTGGCATGATCAAACTGGTGAACCTCGGGCTGCCGAAGACGGGCACAACCACGCTGGCCTATGCGCTGGCGCAGGCGGGTTGGACCGCCGCCGACCACAAGGTGCGGCGCATCCACACGCGCGAAACCGGACTGGGCGGCACCTTTGTCGGGCGGCAGATGTACAACGGGTATTTCGAGTGCGGCGATCCCTTTGTGCATCTGGACCCCTATTACGATGCCCTGACCGAGATCAGCGCCCTGAACGGGGATGTCTCGCTTTGGCCGCAATGTGACTACGCCATGCTCAAGGCGATGCGCATGGCGCGGTCCGACATGCTGTTCGTGGCCACTTGGCGGCCCGCACAGGATGTGTCTGACAGCATGCGGCGCTGGAACAACCTTGGCACGGATCGCCTGCCTGCAGGCCATATCCCCGGCCTGCCCGGCGGCTTTGGCGCGACAGACAAGGAACGCGTACAGTGGATCGAGGGGCATTACGCCATGCTGCGCGATATTTTCGGCGATGACCCGCGGTATCTGGAACTGTCGGTGGGCGACGCGCGCGCACAGGACCAATTGGCCGCGCATCTGGGGCTGGACCTGCCGTGGTGGGGCCGCAAGAACGTGAACACGGATTTGGAGGGCGCGGCCTGATGCGCATTTATCTGCATATCGGTCCTGACGGGACAACCGCCGACCGGCTGCAACGCATTCTGGACGCAAAGCGCGATCAGTTGATCACCAAAGGCGTGCTGTATGCGCGCTCTCCCGGGGCCAAGAACCACACGCGGCTGTTCATGGCGGTCACCGATCCCGACAATGTGGACAGCCTGCGGTTCAACCGTGGCTATATCGCGCCGGACAAGCAGAAGGTTCTGCATGACGATGTGGCGCGGTCCTTGCGGGACGAGGTGGTGCGTTCCGGCTGTCAGACGCTGATCCTTTCGGCGCATCAGCTGGGGTCATCCCTTGTCAGCCGCAGCGAGCTGGAACGGCTGAAGGCGCTGCTGGCGCCGATCTCGACCGATATCCGCATCGTTGCGCATCTTGACGATCCGGCGCGGTTGGCGATCCGGCGCTATGCTGCGCAACTGCTGGAGGGGCGCAGTACTTCGCTGGAGGCGGAGCTGGCCTGTTGTGATGCGCCGTCCTTTTGGGAGGCCGCCCTTGCCACCCGCCCCGCGCCAGACCCGCAGGCGGGGCAATTCGGCGAGGTACAGGGCGCGCATTTCTGGCTCGATTTCAAACGCATGCAATACGAGTGGGAGGGTGTTTTCGGCCCCGGTTCGATGACCTTCCGCGCGACGGACATGGATCTATTACGTTCAGACAACGCGACCGAGGAATGTCGCGCGGCCTTTGGCATTTCCGATACCATCGGCAAGACCGAAGACTGGGTCCCACCGACCGAGCCTTCGGCGGCGTGGTTGACCCGTTGCCGGCTGTTCAACGACGCAGTTCTGCGGCTGTTGGCCACGAAACAGGTGATCCTGCCGCGCCAGTTGTGGCGAAAGTTTCTAGGCGAGATCAAGGTGCAAGGCCCCGCGATCGCCCCGGGCAGCCTGCATGCGCTGTCAGAACGGTTCGCCAAAGATATCAAACTGTTGTGCGTCGAACATGACCTGCCAGAACATCTGATGGCCCCGGACGCCGCACAAGACACATGGGTCGAGGCAGACCCCACACGGGGTTTCCGCGCCACGCAATATCTGATGGCCTTCCGCTGGCGGATCAATCAGGCCACCAAGGAAGAGCTTGCCAACAAGGCCGCCGATCTCGCGCAACTTGCGGCGACGCCCGCCCCCGTTCCAGCCATGGCCGGAGCAGAAGCCCCCGCGCCGGTGAACGCCACGTTGCGCGCCGCAATGGAGGATGCGCCCCCCACCGCGCCCACGGATGTGGACGCCCTGCTGACGCCCACGGCCCGCGCGCTGATGCCCGACCTGGCCAAGCAGAACTTTGTGAAACTGCAGACCTCGCCCTTTGCGCCGCACAACCGTCTGGGCCGCGTCAACGAAGAGATCCAAGGCCCCGATTTCACCGAAATCACACCGCGCGATTTGCCTGATGGCAACTCGGGCCGCGTGATCGTCGGCTGCATGAAAAACGAAGGCCCCTATATTCTGGAATGGGTCGCCTATCACCGCGCCGTGGGCTTTGACAATTTCCTGATCTACACCAATGACTGCTCTGACGGGACGAGCGAGATCCTCGACCGCTTGCAAGAGCTTGGCATCTTGCAGCATCGCAACAACGACAACTGGTCCGGCAATTCCCCGCAGCAATATGCGCTGGACAATGCGCTGGACGAGCCGGTGATCAAAAACGCCGAGTGGATCGCCCATATCGACGTGGATGAATTCGTCAACATTCGCGTGGGCAATGGCACGCTGGACGATGCCTTTGCCGCTGTGCCGGATGCGACCAATATTGCTATGACCTGGCGGCTGTTTGGCCACAATGATGTGACCACGCTGGTAGACCGTCCGGTGATCGAACAGTTCGACACCTGCGCGCCGAAATTCTGCCCCAAGCCCCATACGGTCTGGGGGTTCAAGACGATGTTCCGCAACATCGGCGCCTATGCCAAGATCTCGTGCCACCGGCCCAACAAGCTGACCGACGGGATGGAGGATAAGGTCAAATGGGTGAACGGGTCCGGTCAGGACATGACCGGCGAGGCGATCAAGAACGGCTGGCGGTCGTCCAAGAAATCCATCGGCTACGACGTGATCCAGTTGAACCACTATGCGCTGCGGTCTGCGGAAAGCTATCTGGTCAAACGCCAGCGCGGGCGCGCCCTGCACGTGGACCGCAACATCGGCATCAACTACTGGATCCGCATGGATTGGTCGGTGCACCGCGATGTCACGATCAAACGCAACCTGCCGCGCCTGCGGGCGGAACTCGACCGGCTGCACGCCGACCCGGTGTTGTCGGACTGGCATCAACGCGCCTTTAACTGGCACCGTGCCAAGGCGGATGAACTGCACGGCATGCCGGAATTCGAGGACCTGTATCAGCAGGCGCTGACGCTCAAGCTGACGGAAACCGAACGGGTCGCCTACGCGCTGTCGCTTGATCTGGAGAACTGACATGGATGGCATGCCCCCACCCGCAAACCGCAAACCGTTTATCATGTCGCGTGGGATGAAGATCCCCAAACACCCGGAATTGACCACGGGAATGGTGCGCGGGGCATTACGCAAAGACACCTATGAGCGAAAGGAATGTGACGCCGTCATGCGCATGGTGCACGAGGGCGACACCGTGCTGGAGCTGGGGGCAGGCATCGGCTACATGTCCACCCTTCTGGTCTCACAGGCCAAGGCGCAAAAGGTGGTGTCCTACGAGGCGAACCCGACGCTGATCGACTATATTGCCTCTGTCCATGCAGCCAACGACGTGTCCCATCGCACGGAGGTACGCAACGCTTTGCTGAACTCCGAGGGCGGCGATCCCGTGCCCTTCTACATCCGCAAGAACTTTCTCGCCTCCTCCATGGACGGCAATGTCGAACAACAGGGCATTATTGATACGGCGATGATCCCGCAGCACGCGATTGCCCCGGTCCTGGCGGAGGTGAAACCGGACGTTCTGGTTTGCGATATCGAGGGCGCCGAGGCCGAGGTACTGGCCGCAGGTGACTGGTCCTGCCTACGCGCGGCGATCATCGAATTGCACCCGCAGTGGATCGGCCAATCCGGCGTGCAGGCCGTGTTCGATGCGATGCATCGCGCGGGCCTGACCTATTTCCCGAAGGCCTCCGAACAGAAGGTCGTGACCTTCCGGCGCGGCTGGTAAGCGCTGCAGCCATGGCCGTGCAATGACCATCACCGCTGTTCTTTGCCTGCGCAACGAGGCCGCCTTTGTGCTGGACTGGATGGCGCATCACCTGACCTGCGGCATTGATCACGTGGTGGCGCTGAGCAATGACTGCGACGATGGCACCGATGCGATGCTGGACCGGCTGGCAGAGATGGGGCTGGTCACACATCTGCGCAACGATGGCCCCTATGACAAGGGCGGCATCCAGTTCACCGGCCTGAAACTGGCGGACAAATGCGACGCAGTGCGCCGCGCGGAATGGCTGCTGCCGCTGGATATCGACGAATACGTCAACGTGCATGTGGGCGACCGGCGGTTGCCTGCCCTGCTCGCGGCGCTGCCCGACGCAGACGCCATCACCCTGACATGGCGGCTGTTTGGCAATGCGGGTGTGGTGCGCTATGCCGACCGCCCCGTCACCGAACAGTTCACCCGCGCAGCACCCGAAATCATGCAATGGCCGTGGCGGGCTGCGATGTTCAAAACGCTCTACCGCAACGATGGCACCTATCGCAAACTGGGGGTGCACCGCCCGCGCAACCCCGATCCGGATCGGGTCGACAATGCCCGCTGGTTTGACGCCCAAGGGCGCGCGCTGGATGCGCAATTCCGCAACCGGCGGATCTTTAGCAACTACGGGCAGCCGATGTACGGGCTGGCGCAGTTGAACCACTATCCGCTGGGCGCGATGGAAAGCTATCTGCTCAAGGCCGATCGGGGCCGCGCCGTGCATTCGGACCACAGTCTCGGGATGGATTACTGGGTGGAACGCAACTGGTGCAGCGAGGACGACAGCAGTGTCCTCGGCCTAGCAGGCGTGGCAGAGCGCCGCGCCGACCTTCGCCGCGATCCCGTGCTGGCAGAGCTGCACGCGCAGGCGGTGCGCTGGCGCCACGCACGGTTCGAGACACTGCTGTCGCAAGAGCCGATGCGCGCCCTGTTTGCACGCCTTTTGATGACACCGCCCGCCCGCCCCGTCGCGCCGGAGGCCGCGCGCTTTCTGGCCCATCACGCCACATTGGCGCGACAGGCCGCAGACGACGCCTAAGGCCGGCGCATTAAATCTTCATAGCGCGGCCATAGTCTTGCCGCAGATCGCTGGCATTGTTTCCGAAGCTTCGCCCTATATGTGGCGTGTAACGGGATCGGCCACTGGTATGGCCACAGCAGACAGCCAAAGGATTTGGCATGACAGCAGAGAACGGCTTTGCTCCGGATTTGAGCGATTTGGGCCGCGGCGAATGGCTGGCGGCGATTAAAACAATTGGGGAAGAACACGGCTTTGCCGAACCTCTGGGCAAGCGCCACGCCGGCGTGTTTGTCGAGGATGGCGATACACTGCTTGTGTCCTTTGAGACCATGGCAGGGATTGAAACCCTGTCGGAAACCCACACACCGCTGGGCTTTGACATGGTGCGCGATCACGGCTGGTCGTCGCTGTCGCTGCTCAGTCACGGGGACACGTGGTTCCGCGACCCGGAGGTGGTGGAGTTCTTTGACCAGTTGCTGGACGACGGGTTCTTTGACGAATTCGACCGCGTGGTGTTTTACGGCGCGGGCCCTTGCGGCTATGCGGCGGCGGCCTATTCAGTTGCCGCACCCGGCGCGCGTTTGTTGCTGTTGCAGCCGCAGGCCACGCTGGACCCGCGTGTGGCCGATTGGGACGACCGGTTTACCGAGATGCGGCGCAGCGATTTCACCTCGCGCTACGGCTACGGGCCGGACATGATCGATGCGGCGGATCAGGTGTATCTGCTGGTCGACCCGCGCCAGCGGCTTGACGCGATGCATGCGGCGCTGTTCACCCGCCCCAACGTGCTCACCCATCGTCTGCCGTTCTTTGGCAGTGCGCTGCAGACAGACCTGCGCATGATGGATCTGTTACCGCGCCTGCTGACCAGCACCGCCGAGGGCAGCCTGACCGTGGCAGAGTTTGCCCAGATGTTTCGGGCGCGGCGCGACTACCCGCCCTATCTGCGACGCCTGTTGGCTCAGGTCGACCAAAACGAGCGCGAGACATTGGCCATCTGGCTGTGCCGCAATGTGGTGGGCCGCATGCATGCGCCACGCTTCCGGCGCAGGTTGGGTCAGCTGGACAACATGGCAGACGACGATCTGCCCGAGGACAGCCCCCCGCCGCAGCAGCAAAAGGGCTAGCCCCGCGTGCCGCGCAGCTCGGCCAGAAAATACCCCAAGGCCGCGCACAGAACATAGACAAACACCCGCCCCCCTTCGCCCAAAAGACTGAGCAGGGACGCGCCCGCAACCAGACAGACCAGCAAGGCCGCCACGCTGCGGTCTTGTTCGGCGATCACGTAACGCCTCCCCAGCCAGCGCGACAGTTGGTCGGTGATCTGCGGCTCGTACTGGCGGGCGGCCCATCCGGCGAGCGCGCCGAACAACAGGGTCAGGATCATCGCGGGCGTCCTTTTGGTCTGCCTCATACTCGTCCGATCAGGCTAACCCGCCTGCCCGCTCTGGTGAAGCCCCGCAGAGCGTGCTAGCGAAATCCCATGACCCAGATCACGCTTCCCCGCCCCGACGATTGGCACCTGCACCTGCGCGATGGCGCAATGCTGCGTGCCGTAGCCCCGGAGACCGCGCGCCATTTTGGTCGTGCGATCATCATGCCCAACCTTGTCCCGCCTGTCGTCACCGGCGCGCAGGCCAGCGCCTACCGTGACCGCATCCGCGCGGCCCTGCCCGAGGGGGCCGATTTCACCCCGCTGATGACGCTTTACCTGACAGAGGAAACAGATCCCGCGGATCTGGTGGCCGCGCATCGCGATGGCATTATCACCGCCGTGAAGCTGTATCCGGCGGGGGCCACGACCAACTCTGCCTCGGGCGTGCGCGATTTCGACAAGGTCCGCCCGGTGCTGGAGGCGATGGCCGAAAACGGTGTGCCGCTGTGTGTTCATGGCGAGGTCGTGGACAGCGACATCGACATCTTTGACCGCGAGGCGGTGTTCATCGACCGCATCCTTGATCCGCTGCGCCGTGCCACGCCCGGCCTGCGCGTGATCATGGAGCATATCACCACCTCGCAGGGTGCCGATTACGCGCGTGAGGGCGGCGACACCCTGGGTGCGACGGTCACCACGCATCACCTTGTGATCAACCGCAACGCCATCCTGGTGGGCGGGATCAAGCCGCATTACTACTGCCTGCCCGTCGCCAAGCGCGAGGAGCACCGGCTTGCCCTGCGCCGCGCCGCGACCTCTGGCGATCCCTCCTATTTCCTGGGCACCGACAGCGCGCCGCACATTGATCCGCTGAAGGAAAGCGCCTGTGGCTGCGCGGGCTGCTTCACCGCCACCAACACGCTGTCGATCCTTGCGGAAGTGTTTGAACAGGAAAACGCGCTGGATAAGCTTGCGGCCTTCGCCTCCGAGAACGGCCCAAGGTTCTACGGGCTGCCGGTCAGCGCGCAGACCGTCACGCTGGAACGGGGCGCGCCGGTGGCCTACCCCGACAAGATCGACACCGAAGACGGCCCCGTCACCGTGTTCGATCCGATGATGCCCCTGCACTGGCGCGTCGTGTAAATCTGCCTGACAGGTCCGCCTCGCGCGGGCCTGTCACCGCAGGGTTACGTTGCACCCCCTCCCCTTGATCGCGAATCTTTGCCACTTTGCGCGCCAAAAGCTGCGCATCGCTGCGGCACATTGTGCTCACGCGGTTGCGAGGTCGTGTGATCATGCGCTAGGCATGAATTACTAAACCTCTCAAACTAGGCTGACCAAAACAACAATCAACACAACAGCCGCATACCAACAGGAGCCGACGATGGAGGCTTTGATAGATCTCATGCTCGACCTTGTGGCCGAGCACACGGATTACGACACCACACGGCTGGACCCGCCCGTGGTCGTCGAGGTGGGGCGCGGTTTCATGACCGACCGGTTCTATGACGGGCGCGCGCACATGATGCCCGCCACCGGGGTCGAGGAACGTTTGAACGCCCTGTATGTCGAGGGGCGCAACGATTCCGCTGACATTATCTTTATCGTGCCTGCGGACCAATTCGCCGGGGCCAGTTACTTCGAGAACCCGCAGGACAATCCGCTGTGGCGCGAGGTGCTGCTGCACGAGATGGTCCACCACGCCCAGAAACACGCTGGCGGTGACACATGGACCTGCGTCGGTCGTGGCGAGGCAGAGGCCTATCAGGTGGGCGCGGCCTATCTTGCGGATCTTGGCCTGCCCGACCCGATGAAAGACCGCACCATCTGGAAGACGCTTTATACCGATTGCTGATCCGCATCGATCAGCCGCTGCCGGACCTGCGGGTCCGGTAGACCGCAAATATCCCCCTGCCCGAACACATAGCGGTTGCGCGCAACGCGGGCGTAAATCCAGTCCCGACAGGCAGGCGGCAGCACCCCCAACAGCCGCAGGGCGCGCGCCACATGCAAGGCGCGGGTGACCTCGACCACCGCATCCAGCGCGCCAAAGGCCCGTCCACCCCGCAGGACCAGCCAGCTTTGCGGATCCTCCGGGTCCAGCCCATAGTGGCGCAGCAAAGCCTGCCCCAAAGGCGTCGCCACCGGAACAAAGCGCACGCTCCGCCCCGGATCACGATGCGCCAGCCAGCGCGCGAAGCCGGAACACAAAGCACAGGCCCCGTCGAGCACCACAACCACGCCACCATCATCGAATGTCGGCACCGCTGGATCGGCACGGTAGCTGTGCAAGGGCTGGGGTTTTGGGTGCATCTTTGCCTCCTGAAGCGCGAAAATATCGCCGCAAAGGCCCAAGACAAGGTCATGAGGCTTCCGTCACGGCACAAAACCCGCTAACCCCGCGCCAAGCAAAGGAGTGCCGCCCATGATCCCCTCGACCTATCCCACCGCCGAAGAAATGGCCCGTCTCACCGCGCGCATGCTGTGGGAGATCGAGGCGGTCAACTTTATGCAGGATGAGCCGTTCAAGCTGGCCTCGGGCGCGCTGTCGCCGGTCTATATCGACTGCCGCAAGCTGATCTCCTACCCGCGGATCCGCGCCACCTTAATGGATTTTCTGACCGTCACGGTCATGCGCAACGCAGGGTTCGAGGCGTTCGACAACATCGCCGGGGGTGAAACCGCAGGCATTCCGTTTTCCGCGCTGGTGGCCGAACGCATGGGGCTGCCCATGACCTATGTGCGCAAAAAGCCCAAAGGCTATGGCCGCAACGCCCGCATCGAAGGCGTGATGACCGAAGGCCAACGGGTGCTGCTGGTGGAAGACCTGACCACCGATGGCGGATCGAAGCTGTCCTTTGTGGATGCGATCCGCGACACCGGTGCGACCTGTGCGCATACGGCGGTGATCTTTTACTACGGCATCTTCCCCGAGACGATCAAAACGCTGGGCGACCACGGGGTCGAACTGCACCACCTGTGCACATGGTGGGAGGTGCTCGCCGAGGCGCCCGCCAAACATCAGGCGGTGCTGGGCGAGGTCGAATCCTTCCTCAATGATCCACACGCGTGGCGCGCCGCCCGCAGCTAAGCTTGTCCGCGCCAGACCTGTGAACGCGGGGCATGACCCGCGCCCTGCTGGGTCCGGCCTATACAATGCGCCTAACGTTACGGCAGGCGCCCGCCCAAATCTCGACCGGCGCAACATTGCCGTTGTCAGATCCCACAGCCCCGGCATATTTTGGGGCTGCGGGTGTGGTCGGGACCAGATCCTGTGGGGTGGCATCCGCCCACAGGTTATCCCCAGAGATATACATTTTGCACCCGTCCGGCTCCATCTGCTAGGTGAGCCGTCTGACGAACAGGTGAGCATCGAGGGTAGTCATGAACGAGATCGCGGCGATCAATCCAACTGGCGTGCAAGTCGACGCAGCCGACACCATGCCGCATTCCATCGAAGCGGAACAACAGCTTCTGGGCGCGATCCTCACCGATAACGAGATCTTTGACCGCGTGGCCACGCTGATCCGCGCGGAGCATTTCTATGATCCCGTGCACGCCCGCATCTTTGAAATTGCCGCCGCGCGCATCGCGAAGAACAACCTCGCCTCGCCGGTCACGCTCAAGGCGTTCATGGCCGATGACGAAGGGCTGGAGGAGCTGGGCGGCGCGGCCTATCTGGCGCGTCTGGCGGCCTCTGCCGTCTCGACCTTTGCCGTGCGTGACTACGCGCAGATGATTTATGACCTATCGATCCGCCGCGACCTGATCCGTCTGGGCCGCGACATCGCCGATCAGGCGGCCAAGGTGGATGTGGCCTCGGAGCCGCGTGAACAGATCGTCTCGGCCGAACAAAAGCTGTATAAGCTGGCCGAACAGGGTCAGGCCGAAAGCGGGTTCCAGTCGTTCCTGCGCGCGGTCACCGAGGCGGTGAACGTGGCCAATGCCGCCTACCAGCGCGAGGGTGGTCTGGCCGGGATTTCCACAGGGCTGATCGACATGGACAAAAAGCTCGGCGGTCTGCATCCGTCCGACCTTTTGATCCTCGCGGGCCGTCCGTCGATGGGGAAAACCTCGCTTGCGACCAACATCGCCTTCAACGTAGCAAAAGCCTATAAAAAGGGGCAAAAGCCCGACGGCTCCAGCGGTGCGCTCGAAGGTGGGGTTGTGGGCTTTTTCAGCCTCGAGATGAGTGCGGAACAGCTCGCCGGTCGTATCCTTGCCGAAGCGTCGGAGATTTCGTCACACAAGATCCGCCAAGGTGACATGGAAGAGGAAGAGTTCCGCCGGTTCGTGCAGGCGGCCAAGGATCTCGAAGCCTGCCCGCTGTATATCGACGACACGCCTGCCCTGCCGATTTCGCAGGTGGCCGCACGGTCGCGCCGTCTGAAGCGGACGCACGGGCTGGACCTGATCATCGTCGACTATCTGCAGCTGCTGCGCGGCACCGCCGACAACCGTGTGCAGGAAATCGCGGAAATCTCCATGGGTCTCAAGGCCATCGCGAAGGAATTGAACATTCCGGTGATCGCCCTGTCGCAGCTGTCGCGTCAGGTGGAAAGCCGCGAGGACAAACGCCCGCAGCTGTCCGACCTGCGGGAATCGGGATCGATCGAACAGGACGCCGACGTGGTCATGTTCGTGTTCCGCGAGGAATACTACGTCGAACGGGAAAAGCCGGGCGAGCACGAGCTGGACAAGATGGTGGAATGGCAGGAACGCATGTCCCGCCTGCACGCCAAAGCCGAAGTCATCATCGGCAAGCAGCGTCACGGCCCGATTGGCACGGTCGAGCTGTCGTTCGAATCGCAATTCACCCGCTTTGGCAACCTTGTGAAGCCGTGGCAGGAGGGCGGTGGCGCTTAAATGGCGGCACCTGCCATCGCGCCCAGCATGGCCATCACCTGCACCGCGCCCAGCGTTTCGCGGGTGTAGCCGCCCATTTCACGCACGCTGAGCCAGCGCATGATCTGCCCGCCAAGAATAGCGCCGGCACAGGCAGACACGGCTCCGCCCGTGTCCAGCACCGGCAGGCACAGCGCCAGCGCAAGCGTGGTGGTTGCCAGCGCCACGCGGTAGCCGTCATCGGTGATCTCGAACAGCTTGGCCTGCATGCCTTCGCGGCGCACCGGCAACGTGGTGGCCTTGATATGGACCTGCGCCATGCCCCCCAGCATCAGTCCCGCCACCAGCAGCGCGCTCCCTTGGCGCAGCGGGACAGTGGCAAGGATCGCCACGATCAGCGCCAGCCCCAAAGCAACACCCATCACGCCGGACACGCCAAGCCGGTCGGTTTGCAAACGGTGCAGCATGCCGCTGTCGCCGGGTGCGGGGCTTAGCCCGTCCAGCGTGGCGGCAAAGCCTTGCCAATTGCGCGCGCCGCTCAGCAACACGATGGTCGCCACCGCCAGAACCGCCGCCACCGGCTGTGCCCAGATCTGTCCCGCCGCCCAAAGCACCACAGCCCCCGCCAGCCCGATGATCCCCTGTGCCAGCGCCAGATAACGCCGCGCGCGGATCTGCAGATCATCCGAGGGCAGAAGCCCGTGGCCCACGGGCAACCAACTGGCCGCCGCCCCCGCACGGCGCAGCAATTCCCATTCCAGCAACAGCTTGTCTTTGAGTGGCATATCGGCTCCACAAGGTTTTGCCCATTATCGCCGCGACGCTGCGCGATAACCAGATCGCAGGGATGCCTTTCCTCTTGACCGTGGCAGGTTTCCTGCGAAACACAGGCCCATGGCACAGGCAAGACTGACAATCGATCTCGACGCGCTCTGTTCTAACTGGCAGAGCCTTAACGCCCTTTCGCAGACGGACACCGGCGCGGTGGTCAAGGCCAATGCCTACGGGCTGGGCATGGACCGCGTGGCCCCCGCATTGGCCAAGGCCGGCGCGCGGAGCTTTTTCGTGGCCGTCGCAGAGGAAGGGGCCGCCTTGCGCCGTATCCTTGGCCCCGATGTGGAGATCAACGTCTTTTCCGGTCACATGGCCGGAGATGTCGCGCTGATCCGCGACGCGAAACTGGTGCCGATGATCAATTCGATCGACCAGATGCTGCTGCATGTGGAAAGCCTGCCCGGCCACCCTTTTGGTATCCAGCTTGACAGCGGGATGAACCGTCTGGGGATGGAGCCTGCGGAATGGTCGGCATTGCGCGACATCGCGCTGGCGCAGAACCCGCGGCTGGTGATGAGCCATCTGGCCTGCGCGGACGAGCCCGATCACGCGATGAACCGTCAGCAGTTGAATGCCTTTGTCGCCATGACCGACGGCATTGACGCGCCACGATCCTTGTCCGCGACGGGCGGTATTCTGTTGGGGTCGGACTATCATTTCGACATGACGCGCCCCGGGATCGGCGTCTATGGCGGCCAGCCTTTTGAGGATGCGCGCCCTGTGGTCGGCCTGCATGTGCCGGTCATTCAGACCCGTGACGTGCAGCCCGGCGAAAGCGTGGGCTACGGCAACACATGGATCGCACAGCAGCCCACCCGCGTGGCCACCATTGCAGGCGGGTATGCCGACGGCATCCTGCGCGCCATGGGGGCGGAAGCCTATGTCCGGGTTGGCGAGCAGCGCTGCAAGGTGCTGGGCCGTATCTCCATGGACCTGATCGGCATCGATGTCACAGAGGTCGATGGCCCCGTGACCGAAGTGTCCCTGCTGTCGCAAGATCAAGGCGTCGACCAACTGGCGGATTGGGCAGGCACCATCGGGTACGAGATTCTGACCTCGCTCGGTGCGCGCTACGCCCGCAGCTACACCGGTGGCTGAATGGGGCGTGTCGAGGCTGATGGCGTTTGGGCCTGGCCGTTTTAGGCACCGATAGGAGAGCCATAGCATGACCCCGTTGTTCCAGCCCCCGCCCGAGGTTCTGGCCTTTCTGTTCGTCAAAAAATTTCTCTACCTCGAGATCCTGACGGTATTGGCGCTGGTGCGGGTGATCGTCGGGCGCGGCATCGCCCGCTGGCCTGCATTGGTGACCCTGCTTTTGGCGGGGGGCGGCGTGCTGACGATCTTTGCCCCTGCGTTGGGGCTGAACGAGGGCAGGCTTTACGGGCTGGCGGCGCAGTACATGGCTGGAAACGGCGGTATGGCGGCGCTGTTGGTGCCGTCGGTGGTGTTTTTGATCTGCTCGGTCACGCCCCGCGCACGCTGGCGCATTCTGGATTGGCTGCATGGCGCCATGATGCTGGCCCTGATCGGTCTGTGGTGGTGGACGTCCTGACCGGCGATCATTGCCTGTCCGGCCTAGGCCATGCCGTCTGAGTTCTGCCTGTCCGCATATCGTGACCGCCTTGCCCGTGGCAACCGCTGTGCCAAGGTATTTTGACCAAGGAAAAACCAGGGCGGCGCCCCGCGCCTTAGGCGGGGGTGGTATTTGCCCGCGCACGGTGCCAAACAGGGGCATTGTCCAAGCGGGGAGTGTTCCATGGCCAAGGCTGCCGCCAGATTTGTCTGTCAGAAATGCGGTGCTGTGACCAATAAATGGGCCGGGCGCTGTGATGGCTGCGGTGAGTGGAACAGCATCGTCGAGGAGACGCCGCTGGCGCAGGGGCCTGCGGGCAAGTCGCTGGGGCAATCGCGCGGGCGCAAGCTGCCGTTGACGGATCTGTCGACCAAAGAGGCGCCGCCGCCGCGCACCGCCTGCAAGATCGACGAGCTCGACCGGGTGCTGGGCGGGGGGCTGGTGCCGTCGTCCGCTGTCCTAGTCGGGGGCGATCCCGGCATCGGGAAATCGACGCTGTTGCTGCAGGCTGCCGCGGCTTTTGCGCGGGTCGGTCTGAAGGTGGTGTATATTTCGGGCGAGGAGGCCTCGGCGCAGGTGCGTCTGCGGGCGCAGCGGCTTGGGCTGCAGGATGCGCCGGTGAAACTGGCGACCGAGACCAACCTGCGCGATATTCTGACGACGCTGGACGAAGAGAAGCCGGATCTGGCGATTATCGATTCGATCCAGACCATGTGGGCGGACAATGTGGATTCGACACCCGGCTCGGTGTCGCAGGTGCGCGCAGCCGCCCATGAGCTGACCAGTTTTGCCAAGCGGCGCGGCTGCGCGGTTGTGCTGGTGGGGCATGTGACCAAAGAGGGCAATCTGGCGGGGCCGCGCGTGGTCGAGCATATGGTCGACACGGTGTTGTATTTCGAGGGCGAGCGCGGTCATCAGTTCCGCATTCTGCGATCGGTCAAAAACCGCTTTGGCCCCGCCGACGAAATCGGTGTTTTCGAGATGACGGGGGGCGGTCTGGCGGAAGTGTCGAACCCCTCGGCCCTGTTTCTGGCGGAACGGGGCACGCCTGCGCCGGGATCCGTGGTGTTTTCCGGCATCGAAGGCACCCGCCCGGTGTTGGTTGAGTTTCAGGCGCTGGTCGCCCCTTCGCCGCATTCACAACCACGTCGGTCTGTCGTCGGATGGGATGGATCGCGGCTGGCGATGATTCTTGCGGTGCTCGAATCGCGTTGCGGCATCCCCTTTGCGGGGCTTGATGTGTACCTGAACGTAGCCGGTGGCATGCGCGTGGCCGAACCTGCGGCCGATCTGGCTGTGGCGGCTGCGCTACTTTCCGCGCGCGAAGACGCGGCCCTGCCGCCCGAGACTGTCGTTTTCGGAGAAATCAGCCTATCAGGTGCCCTGAGACCCGTGGGCCAGACCGAAAACCGCTTGAAGGAAGCGGCCAAACTTGGTTTTTCCACGGCGATTGTGCCACGGGGCGGCAAAGCGCGCGGTGGCAAGGCCATGAAGCTGACCCAGATGAGCGATCTGGCAGGCTTTGTAGGCGAGGTGTTTGGCGCGGGCTGACCCCGTGGCGGATGCAGGATAAGACAGGTCAAGGCGGGAAGGCAGCGACTTATGGAAGGTTTCACAATCGTCGACGGGATCGTCGCAGTGATTATCGTATTGTCGGCGTTGCTGGCCTATTCGCGCGGTCTGGTGCGCGAGGCCATGGCGATCCTTGGCTGGATTGCTGCGGCCATTCTGGCATTCATGTTCGCCGCGCAGGTACAGCCGCTGGTCAAGGAGGCCCCGGTGATCGGGCAATTCCTGTCCGACAGCTGTGAATTGTCGGTGATTGCCGCATTTGCCGCCGTGTTTACGGTCGCGCTGCTGCTGGTGTCGCTGTTCACGCCTCTGTTTTCCTCGATGATCCAGAAATCGGCACTTGGCGCCTTCGATCAGGCCTTGGGCTTTTTGTTCGGGGTGGCGCGTGGCGTGCTGCTGGTGGCGATCGGGTTCTTTGTCTACCAGACCGTCATCACCGCGCAGGACATCGAGATGATCGACGATTCGCGCTCTGCTGCGGTGTTCAGCCAGTTCACCGGCAAGATCGAAGAGCAAAACCCCGAGCGCGCGTTGGGCTGGATCACCGCCCAGTACGAACAGCTCGTCGGCACCTGCGACGCACCGGCCTGAGCCATGAGCACAGAGGCGCTGATACTCCAATGGCAGCGCCTCTGGCATGATCTGTTCGATGCCGATGCTTATGTCGCCGAACAGCGCCCCGCAGCCCTCCCCCCCATCAGCGAAGACACCCGCCTGCATTTCGGCCTGTGGGATGCCGCGCCGGAAACCCGACGCGCGGCCCTGACGCAGCTGCCCGAAGGGGTGGCCATTGCCCGCAGGGTCGAGGAAGGCATGCACGATGTCGCAGCAGAACTGCCGCAGGCCGCAGCGCATGCCATGTTGCGCATGGCGCTGGGGGCGCAGCATGCCTTTGGCATGGGCGACGCACATCCCCCCATCACGGTGGCCAATCGGTTCCCCGAGGATCTGATGGGCTGTGATGCGGTGACGCTCGACCTTGATGATGCGCTGTGGGACATGGCCGAGGCCAAATCCCCCGCCCATCTCGCGGCGCTGGAATTCCTGACAGAGATCTTTTACCGCCACGCGAATGACTATCACATCGCGCACTGGTTGATGTGGCCGCTGGTGGCCCCGCCCAATGCGCCCGATGTCTATGCCCCCTTTGCCCGGCTGACCTATGGTGGCTGGGCCGCTGGGCGCACCGGCGCGGGAGAGGTCATTCTTGTGGCGAAAGAGCCCGCCGAGCCGCCCTTTTGTGATCCTTCCGTGACATAGACGGATTAACGTTTTATGTCAGGCCCACACCCCCCGGAATCGGAGACGTGCCCCTTGTCCGAACCTCAACGTGAAGCCCTGTCCACCAACCCGTTTGACACCGATGATGACGACAAACTGCACGAAGAGTGCGGTGTTTTCGGTGTCGTTGGCGTAACGGATGCGGCCAATTTCGTAGCTCTCGGGCTGCATGCCCTTCAACATCGCGGACAGGAGGCCGGCGGCATCGTCGCCCACGACCCCGAGCTGGGGTTCAACTCGGCCCGCCGCTTTGGCTATGTCCGCGACAACTTTACCCGCGCCTCGCTGATGGAAACCCTGCCCGGGCCGCTGGCCATCGGGCATGTGCGCTACTCCACTGCCGGGTCCAAGGCCGCGGCCATCCGCGATGTGCAGCCCTTCTTTGGCGAATTTTCCATGGGCGGCGCGGCGATTGCCCACAACGGCAACATCACCAATGCGAACTCTTTGCGGCGCGAGCTGATCGAACGCGGGTCGATCTTTCAGTCCTCGTCCGATTCCGAATGTATCATCCACCTGATGGCCCGTTCACTGCAACGCGACATACCCAGCCGGATGGAAGACGCGCTGCGCCGGGTCGAGGGCGCCTTTTCCGTCGTTGCCATGACCCGCACCAAATTGATCGGGGTCCGCGATCCGCTGGGCGTGCGCCCGCTGGTTCTGGGCAAAGTGGGCGACGGCTGGTGTCTGTCGTCGGAAACCTGCGCGCTGGATATTATCGGTGCGGAGTTTGTGCGCGAAATCGAACCGGGCGAGATGGTGGTGATCACCGACAAGGGGGTCGACTCCTCGCACCCCTTCCGCCCCGCCGAGCCACGGTTCTGCATCTTTGAACATGTCTATTTCTCGCGCCCCGACAGCCAGTATGGCGGGCGCTCGGTCTACGAGACACGCTCCTCCATCGGCAAGGAACTGGCCCGCGAGGCGCCGGTCGAGGCCGATCTGGTCTGCCCCGTGCCCGATGGCGGCACCCCTGCGGCCATCGGCTACAGTCAGGAATCGGGCATTCCCTACGGCATGGGCATCACCCGCAACCAATATGTGGGCCGCACCTTTATCGAGCCGACCGAACAGATCCGCAACATGGGCGTGCGCCTGAAGCTCAACGTGAACCGCGCCCTGATCAAGGGCAAACGGATCATTCTGGTCGACGACTCGGTGGTGCGTGGCACAACATCGCGCAAGATCAAGGATATGCTGCTGGATGCCGGCGCGTCCGAGGTGCACTTCCGCATCGCCAGCCCCCCCACGCAATGGCCCTGTTTCTACGGCGTCGACACGCCCAACCGGGACAAATTGCTGGCCGCACAGATGTCCGAGGACGAGATGTGCGAACACCTTGGCGTGGACAGCCTGAAGTTCATCTCGCTCGACGGGCTGTATCGCGCCGTGGGCGAGGTCGAGGGACGCAACCCCAACTGCCCGCAATACTGCGATGCCTGTTTCTCTGGCGAATATCCCGTGACCCCGGCCGACATGGTCGAACAGGGGTTCGAGATGAAGGCCGCTGAATAGGCGATTGCCCCGCCCACTGGGGTGACCTAGATCATGGGGTGGCCCTGCGGGGCCGCCCCTTTTGTTTAGGACAGACCGTTTATGAACCTGCTTGATCTCGATACCCGCTGGAAGCGGTTCAACGATCCCGACCGGATCGACCCGACCTCTGGCGCGGGCTTTGCCGGTGTCTTCGACATCGGGTTCGAGGAGCCACAGGATTGGCTGCACGGCGCGCGCAGCTCCGACGATATGGTTGTGGGCGACGACAGGCTGACGCCGGATCTGTGCCGGATCGGCGGGCGCTATTTCTTGCGCGCCCTGCTTCCGCTGGGCCTGCGTGGCGCGCAAGAGACGTTCCATTTTGTCCTCTGGGTCGAGATCACGCGTGCCGCGTTCGACCACTATCTCGACAGCATCGCCGAGACGTCCGGTTTCACAGCAGAAGGGCTGACCGCAAATGACCTGCCCGGTTTCGACGATGGCCCCGTGCCCGTCGCCCTGCATGCAGACAAAGACGGCAGCCGCCCGATAGCCTCGGCACAAGATGGCCCGCTGGCCGAGGCGCAGCGTGACGGCATCTCCTTTGACGACCTTCTCGATATCTACGCCGCATCAGGCCGCGACATCCGCCCGCATCTGTCTGCCTGACGGGTCGGCGGGTGGGCGCCTTTCGGCGCGGCCGAAACAGTGCCATCCGCCGACATCGGCAGCTTGTTGCCCGCCAAAGATCCAGCGCTGGCAACAGTTCGCACAGGTCCGACACGCCCGCTTTTCACGGCGCCCCGTCCCGTCTAGATGCCGCGCTCGATCCACCACAGGAGACGCGCGATGGCTCAGGAACAGACGCCCGCACAGGTCGCAAAGACCGCAACGACCCAATCGAATGCCACCCTCGACGGATTGATCCTGCTTGGCACCTTCGGCAGCAACGCAGCCCCCCGCGCCATGGTGCGCACCTCCAAGGGCGAGACCGTCACGCTCAAGATCGGCGACCGCATCGGGCGCAACCCCATCGTCGCCATCGAAGACGGCCGTCTGGCCTATGCCAAGGGCGGGGCGATGCAATGGCTGCGCCAGCCGGTGAACTGACCCTCTCGCACAGCGCGCTTGACGCCCCGCAAATTCAGCGTCAAACCGCGCCCATGACAAAGCTTGCCCTTATCACTGGCGCCTCGCGCGGTCTTGGCTATGCCCTCGCGCTGGAACTCGCGCCCGAGTACCACATTCTTGCCGTTGCCCGCACCGTGGGCGGGCTCGAAGATCTTGACGACGCGATCAAGGCAAAGGGCGGCGATGCCACCCTTGCGCCCATGGACATCACCAACGCGGATGCGATGGCCCACCTGTGCCGGTCTGTCTACGACCGTTGGGGCGGCGTGTCGCTTTGGGTCCATACGGCGGTGCACACCGCGCCGCTGACCCCTGCCTGGCAGCTTGACCAGAAGGACTGGGCCAAATCGGTGAACACCAATGTCACCGCCATGGGTCACCTGATCCCCTATGTCGCCCCGCTTTTGGGCACCGAAGGGCGCGCGGTGTTTCTGGACGATCCGCGCGGGGGCGAGAAATTCTACGGCCATTACGGTGCGACGAAGGCCGCGCAAATGGCGCTGGTGCGCAGCTGGCAGGCGGAAACCGCCGCCACCGGCCCGCAGGTCCAGATCCTTGAGCCCGCCGCCGTGGCCACCGCACATCGCGCGCGTTTCTTCCCCGGCGAGGATCGCAATGCCCTGACCCCGATCGACGCCGAGGCTGCACGCCTGCGCGCACAGATCGGCTGAATTGCCCATGGATTAGCGGGTGCGCGACCGCAATCGCGCACTTTGCACCACTGTTTTGGGCCTGCCCGCCTTGCACGGCTTGTAGTAAAAGCCCCTGTCCCGTAGAGAAAACCAAACGGACTTCGGGCGGGCTTTATGCGTATTCTCATTACAAACGACGACGGTATCAACGCACCCGGGCTGGCGGTTCTGGAACAGATCGCCGCTGATCTGGCCGGTCCCGATGGCGAGGTCTGGGTCGTGGCGCCCGCGTTTGAACAATCGGGCGTGGCGCATTGCATCTCTTATGCCCATCCCACGATGATCTCGGAACTTGCAGCGCGCCGCTTTGCCATCGAAGGCAGCCCTGCCGATTGCGTGCTGGCCGGGGTGCATGAGGTGCTCAAGGGACAAACCATCGATCTGGTGTTGTCGGGCGTGAACCGCGGCAACAACTCGGCCGAGAATGCGCTGTATTCGGGCACATTGGGCGGCGCTTTGGAGGGGGCATTGCAGGATCTGCCCGCCATCGCCCTGTCGCAATACCTCGGCCCCGAGAACTACAAGATCGACAACCCGTTCGAGGGCGCCGCGCGCTATGGCGCCGATGTGGTGCGCAAAATTCTGGGCTTTGATCCCGGAGCGCAGGATGGCTATCGGCTGTTCTACAATGTGAATTTCCCGCCCGTTCCCGCCGCCGGTGTCAAGGGCGTCAAGGCCACGCCGCAGGGCAAACGGGAAAACACCCGCTTTGCGGTGCAATCACAGCAGTCGCCTTCGGGGCGGCGGTTCCTGTGGGCCAAAGGCGGCGACCAGCGCGCCCCCGTGGCCAAAGGCACCGATGCCTCCGAGAACATGGACGGCTATATCTCTGTCACGCCCATGCGGGCCGATCTGACATGCCACGACAGCCTCTCCGCGCTGGAGGCCGCGCTCTGATGGGGTTTGACGCGGATGCCAAGATGCAGTTCGTGTTTGCGCTGCGCTCCAAGGGGGTGACGGACAACACGGTGCTCAGCGCGATGGAACGCATCGATCGCGGCCTGTTCATTCAGGGCTATTTCGCCGAACGCGCCTATGAGGACATGCCGCTGCCCATCGCCTGCGGACAGACGATTTCGCAGCCCTCTGTTGTGGGGCTGATGACACAGTCGCTGCAGATCGGTCCGCGCGACAAGGTGTTGGAGGTGGGCACAGGCTCTGGCTATCAGGCCGCCATACTCAGCCAGTTGGCGCGCAGGGTCTACACCGTGGACCGGCACAAGCGGCTGGTGGCCGCCGCGCGCAAGGTGTTTGACACGCTGGAGCTGACCAATATCACCGCCTTTACGGCGGACGGCAGCTTTGGTCTGCCCGATCAGGCGCCGTTTGATCGCATTCTCGTGACGGCAGCCGCCGAAGACCCCCCCGGACCGCTCTTGGCGCAATTGAAGATTGGCGGTATTATGGTCGTGCCCGTGGGCCAATCGGACGCGGTGCAACATCTGATCCGTGTGACGCGGACGGAAACCGGTTTTGAGTATGACGAGCTGCGCCCCGTGCGGTTCGTTCCATTGGTAGAGGGGCTGGGGAAGGACTGATCCCCAGCTGAAACAGAGACGTGACGCCCCGGTGACAAGGGACGCATGAGACGAGGACATCGAGATGACCACCCCTTCCATTTACCGGGCGCGCCCGCTGTCGATGCTGGCGCTGGTTGCCGCGCTGGGGGCCTGTAGCGACGGGCTTGATCTGGACATGCGCGGCCGCATTGGCGGCCCCGTGGACACCTCGGATGCGGCGCTGAAGGCCACGGCCAACCGCCCTGCCCCCGATGATCGTGGCGTCATCTCCTATCCCAGCTATCAGGTCGCTGTGGCCCGCCGCAACGACACCGTGGCGCAACTGGCGCAACGTCTGGGCGTCGATGCCACCGAGCTGGCCCGCTACAACGGATTGAAGGCCGATGACCCGCTGCGCCGGGGCGAGCTGGTGGCCCTGCCCAACCGCGTGGCGGAACCTGCAGGCACCACCGGCGGGCTGCAGTCGCCGGCGGCGGTGGATGTGGCGACACTGGCGGGCAATGCCATCGACCGCGCGCCCTCGACCACCCCTGCGGCCACGGCCAACACCGGCGGGGTCGAGCCGATCCGTCACCAAGTGGCCCGAGGCGAGACCGCATTCACCATCGCGCGGCTGTACAACGTCAGCCCGCGCAGCCTGTCGGAATGGAACGGTCTGGATCAGGACTTCTCCGTCCGCGAAGGTCAGTTCCTGTTGATCCCGACGGGGCGCGAAATCGCCTCTGCCGCGACTACGGACACGGTCTCGCAGCCCGGCACCGTATCGGCCACGCCGATCCCACCGTCTGCGGCGACACCGCTGCCCGCCGAGACGCCAGAACCCATCGCCACACCGCAGGTGACCACCACGGCGGCCCCTGCCCCGACCGCCGCCCCCAAACCCGCAGAGCCCGTGGCAGACATCGGCCAGACCGCCGCCGCAAGCAGCGCAAGTGCCAAAATGGCAATGCCGGTGTCCGGCTCGATCATCCGCGAGTTCAAGGCAGGCGTGAACCCCGGCATCGATATCAGCGCCTCGGCAGGGCAGCCCGTTGTGGCCGCCGACGCGGGCAAGGTCGTGCATATCAGCGAAAAGACCGACGGCACCCTGTTCATGATCGTGCGCCACAGTGGTGAGCTCAGCTCTGTCTACATGAACATTGCCGACGCCAGCGTGAAATCCGGCGACAGCGTCAGCCGTGGCCAGACCATTGCGCGTGTGGGAGCGGGCTCTCCGGCCTTCTTGCACTTCGAGGTGCGTAAGGGGCTGGATGCGGTGGACCCGATCAGCTACGTCCAGTAAGCCACTGGAATGACGAAAAAAGGGGCCGCTTGGCCCCTTTTGTTTGCCCTGTCTATAGCGCGGGTTAGGCGGTCAGCGACACGCCCTTGCGCCCGGCCAGATCGACAAAATACTGCCAAGCCACCCGACCCGAGCGCGCGCCGCGTGTGGCCTGCCATTCGATGGCTTCGGCCTGTAGCGTGCCTGCGTCGATCTCGACCCCGTAGTGGTCGCAATAGCCACGGATCATCCCGAGGTATTCGTCCTGCGAACAGGGATGAAAGCCCAGCCACAGGCCAAAACGGTCGGACAGGGACACTTTCTCTTCGACCGCCTCGGAGGGGTTGATCGCCGAGGAACGTTCGTTCTCGATCATATCGCGGGGCATCAGGTGCCGCCGGTTCGACGTCGCATACAGCACCACATTGTCGGGACGCCCCGCCACGCCGCCATCCAGCACCGCCTTGAGGCTTTTGTAATGCGCGTCGTCATGGCCAAAGGACAGGTCATCGCAAAACAGCACAAAGCGGTAAGGCGCGTGGCGCAGCAAGTCTAGAAGCCGCCCCACCGTGGGCAGATCCTCTCGCTGAAGTTCCACCAGTTTGAGGTCCAGCCCCTCGGCGCGCACAGCGGCGTGCACCGCCTTGACAATGGACGATTTGCCCATGCCGCGCGCGCCCCAAAGCAGCGCATTGTTTGCAGGCAGGCCGCGCGCAAACTGGAGGGTGTTGGCCAGCAACGTGTCACGGGCGCGATCGACCCCGATCAGCAGGTCCAGATCGACCCGAGACACCTGTGTCACAGCCATCAGGCGGTCCGGATCGGTCTGCCAGACAAAGGCCTCTGCCCCGAAATCGGGCGCGCCAAGCGGCGGGGGCGACATGCGCTCCAGCGCCGCGGCGATGCGTTCCATCGGATCGGTGATCATGGCCTGTCCGCGTCTGTGTCGGCCAGATCTTCGGCCTCGTCCTCGAACCACAGCCCTTCGGCACGCAGTTCCTTTTCGCGCTTTTTCTCGACGCGGCGAACCAGCAGGATCGACACCTCGTAAAGACCGTAGACCACGGTAAACAGGATCATCTGGGTGACCACATCCGGCGGCGTCACCACAGCGGCCAGCACCAGAATGGCAACCATGGCGTATTTACGCACGCTGCCCAGCCCCTCGGCTGACACCAGACCCGCCTTGCCCATCAGCGTCAGCAGAACCGGCAGCTGAAAGCACAGCCCGAAGGCCATGATAAACACCAGCGAGGTCTGCAGGCTTTCGTTCACCTTCCCGAAGAAGGTGATTTTCAGCCCGCTGGATGTCTCCGGCACCACTGCCGTGGCCGGTGCATCCACCGCGCCGGACAGCATATTGGCGAAGATCGACGGCGCATCGGTGAAGCCCAGAAAGAAGGTCATCGCCAGTGGCGTGACCACGAAATGGGCGAAAGCCGCGCCCAGCAGGAACATCACCGGCGAGGCGATCAGAAACGGCAGAAAGGCGCCCTTTTCGGATTTATACAGCCCCGGCGCCACAAAGCGCCACAGCTGGAAGGCAATGACCGGAAAAGCCATGGCAAAGCCAAAGACCATCGAGATGCGGAACAGCACGAACAGGTATTCCTGCGGGCTGGTGTATTGCAACGTGGGCGAGGGATCGCCCATCGCGCGCAGGGTCGCCTCGATCGGGCCAAGCATGAAACGCAGCACATGTTCGGCCAGAAAATCCCCCTGAATGGGGATGAACATGATGCAGATGCCGACAAACAGCGCAAAGATAGACCGGATCAGCCGCGTGCGCAATTCTGCCAGATGTTCGATCAGCGGCGCGGCACTGTCGTCCATTTCGTCATGGGTCTGGCTCATGCCTTGGTCCCCTCATCACCTGCCTGCCCCGCGTCCGATGCGAGATCGTTCTCAAGAGCTGCGGCTTTCTTGGCGGCCTCTTCGGCCTCGCGCGCCTTGCGGTCGGCTGCGGCGCGGGCGGCGTTGGCCTCGATCTTGCGGCGGGCGTCCTCACGCTCTGCGGACAGCGTGTCATTGCCAGCCGGCGCTGTGACATCGGTCATCGATTTCGCCGCGTCGCGGACCCCGTCCATCGCGCTGCCCACCGGGTTGGTGGCCGATTTGATGGTTTTCTGGATGTCCTTCACGCCCGCCTCGTCGGCGGCATCATTCATGGCGCGGGAAAACTCACGGGCCATGCCGCGCGCCTTGCCCATAAAGCGGCCCACGTTGCGAAACAGCACCGGAAGATCCTTTGGCCCGACAACGATCAACGCCACAATGCCGATGACCAGAAGCTCACCAAAGCCGAAATCGAAAACCATGGGCATGGTGAATTACACCTTGTCCTTGTCTTCGGCGGGGGTGACGTCTTTGGCCTCTTGGGCGTTTTGCTCTTCAAGCTCTTTGCCGCCTTCGCTGACGCCCTGTTTGAAAGCGGTGATGCCCTTGCCCACTTCGCCCATCAGCGACGAAATCTTGCCGCGGCCGAACAGCACCAGCACAACGACAGCGATCAGCAGAAGGCCCGGCAGGCCGATGTTCCCGATTCCCATGGTCTTGTCTCCGTTGTCTTGGGGGGGCGTCTGCCCCCCGCATGTAAATCCCGTTCTGTTCCATACGTCAGGATGCGCCCCCGTAAAAGCGGCAAAGCGACGCCGCACGGGGTTGAAAATGTCATGAGGTTGTCAGTTGTCAGGTTTATGTCAGTATAGGCGCAACTTTTTGCGCATATCGCGTGGGGACAGGGCAGATCATGAACCGAAAAGACCGGCTATATGCCCTGACGCAGGCGCTGCGTGACGGGCAGTTGCACACCGCCGAGGCGCTGGCGCAGGATCTGGGCGTCTCCGTGCGCACGATCTACCGCGATATGGAGGTCTTGGCGGCCTCCGGCGTGCCGGTGGAGGGCACGCGGGGCTATGGCTACACCGTTCAGGCGGCGATCACCCTGCCCCCGTTGAACCTGACAGAGGCCGAGCTGGAAGCGCTGCATCTGGCGCTCGCGGTGCTGGGCAATTCCGAGATGGTCGACCATGCCGCCGCGGCACGTGATCTGGCCGCCAAGATCGAGGCCGTTCTGCCAGAAGAATCAGGCCCCGCCCCCGCCCCGTTTGGCTTCGCCACCGATGCCTTTGCCGATGCGGCGCAGGGGTTTGTGCATATGCCCGCGATCCGCGCGGCGATCCGCGCGCGACAGAAGCTGAGGGTCGCCGTGGGGGGGCTGGATCATGACCTGCGCCCGCTGACGCTGGATTATTTCGGCCGGGTCTGGACCTGTGTGGGGTGGTCGGAAACCACCGGCGATTTCCTGTCCTTTCGGGTGGACCGGATCACGGCGCTCAAGGCGCTGCCCTCGCTGTTTGTGGATGAGGCCGGGCGCACCCTGTCAGACTGGCGCGCCCGTGGCTGAGCGCGGGGCAAAAGGCGGGGCACAGCCCCGCCCTACGCTAGGTCTCGCCTCAGGCGGAGGCCTGATAGATCTTGGTGATATTGGCACCAAGGGCCGCGTTGAAATCCGCGTCAGATTGCTGTTTCGACAGCCCCTCGGTCAGCGCACGGCTGAAGGAGGCGATCATCTTCGGCTGTTTGGCCAGCAGGCTACAGGCCTCGTCCGTGGAATAGCCGCCCGACAAGGCCACCACGCGCAGAACGCGCGGGTGATCGGCAAGGCTGTCGTAGAGGCCCGCAACCGTCGGGATCGACAGCTTGAGCATGACGTCCTGCCCCTCGTCCAGCGTGTCGAGGTGCTTGGCGATCTCGGCTTTGACCATATCCTCGGCCTCGGCCTTGGTGGTGGATGTGATGTTCACCTCCGGTTCGAGAATCGGCACCAGCCCGCAAGACAGCACAGTGCGCGCCACATCGAACTGCTGGGCGACAACCGCCGCAATGCCCGCCGCATCGGCGCTGTGCACCACCGAGCGTTCCTTGGTTCCGAAGATGCCGTAACCGGCGGCCTCTTTCAGCGTCTCTTCGAGACCCGGGATCGGTTTCATCAACTGGACGCCATTGGCCTCGGCCTCCAGCCCTTTGTCGATCTTCAGAAAGGGGACGATGCCGCGCTTTTCCCAAAGAACCTGTGCCACCGGGGTGCCGTCGATGGTGCCGCGCATGGTGCGGTCAAACAGGATCGCGCCGATCACCTTGTCCGAGGTGAACTCCGGCGCGAGGATGATGCGCGTGCGCATGGCGTGGATCTCGTCGAACATGGCGGCCTCGCCGTCGTACATATCCTCGGTCACGCCGTACAGGCCAAGCGCCTTCGGGGTCGATCCGCCCGACTGGTCCAACGCGGCGATGAACCCCGTCGCAGCGGCCATCTGTGATTTCATATCCTTGAATGCGTCGAACGCCATGGAACTCTCTCCCGTGTTAACTCTGGCTTCGAGTTAACCCGTTATTTCCCGTAAACCTAGAGCAAGATCAGGATGTTATCGCTAACCGAAGCAAAGCTTATGCATCTTGGATCCAAACCGTGCCAAAAAGGCAGCGCAAGGTCCGGTTGCGCGGTCAGCGGCGCGTCACATGCAGCCAGATTCCGTCACGGGCGCGCACGGTCAGATGTGCCTCTGGCACCGGGGTTTTGCCCGCGACCGGGGCCACGCGCAGATCGCGCAGCACTGTGGACAGCAAAAGCACCCCCTCGATCATGGCGAAACCTGCACCAGGACAGACCCGCGCACCGGCGGAAAACGGCATGTAGGCCTCGCGCGCGCAGTGCCGCCCCGCATCGGTTTGCCAGCGCGCGGGGTCGAAATCGTCCGGCCGGTCCCAGATGCGCGTGTGCCGGTGCAGGTGCCAAGGGCTCAGCACCATCTGCGCGCCCACCGCAATATCGCGGTCGCGGAACCGTTCGGGGCAGGTCGCCTCGCGCACCATCATCGGCACGGGCGGATACAGGCGCAGGGTCTCGCGGAACACATCGCGCGACAGGCGCAGCTGGGCCACCTCGGCAAAGCTGCCCCCGGTCAGGGTGCTGCGCGCCTCTGCGGCCAGTTTGTCCTGCCAGTCGGGGTAAAGCGCCATGAGATAGAGCGCCCACCCCAGCGCCGAGGCCGAAGTCTCGTGCCCCGCAAGAAAGAAGATCGCCACTTGGTCGACCATCTCGGCGGGGGTGAATGTCTCGCCGGTCTCGGGGTCGCGGGTGGTCATGATCTTTGTCGCCAGATCGTCGGGGGCGGTGCCTGCGGCGATCTCGGCGGCGCGCCGTTCGGTCAACTGCGTGATCAGCGCGCGAATCCGCCGTGCCGCACGTTTGGTGTCGCGTCGGAACAGACGCGGCATCCAACGCGGACCTTTGACAAAAGCGGCGAGGTTCAGGATCGGCTGGGTGCGCTGATAGGCGCGGAATTCGTGAAACACCTTGGTGGCCAGCGCGTCCTCGATCGGCAGGCTGAACAGGGTGCGAAAGATCACATCGGCGGCGACATGGCTGGCGGCCTCTTCAATTTCGACGGTGGTGCCCGCCTGATCGGTCAGACGCGCGGCCATTGCTTCGGCCGCAGCCTGCATCGCGGGAAAGGTCTCGCGCAGGCGCCCTCCCTCAAAGGCGGGGTCGATGATGCGTCGCTGCCGCTGCCACGTGGCGCCGTTGGTGACAAAGACGGACTCGCCCAAAAGCGGGCGCAGCCCCGCACCGATCCGGTCCGATTTCGGGAAATCCATCGGCCGCGCCTTCAGGATCTCTGCCACCAGATCCGGTTGGTTCACCAGATACGACCGAAAGAAGGGGGTGCGGAATTCGGCCATCCAGGCGCGGTACAGCCGAGCGGGTTGAGCCGACAGGATGTCCTGCCGGAACAGTTTGGCATAGCGCCACAGCGACACGCGGTCGGGGCGGGCTGCGGGCTTGGGCGGTTGGGTCATGCGATATCCGTGAATTTGGACACCGCGTGATCGATGCGGCTGGCCGAGGGCGGACGCCCGTCGTAGCGCTGCCTCAGATTCATTGGCCCCGCCGTGATCTGGAAGTAATCGTAATCCAAGGGGCGATCAAAGGCGCAGAGATATTGGAAATGCAGGCGGAAAAACCGCCAGCGCAGCGTCTTCCACCGCGCGGGGCTGAGCGATTTGGTGAACTGCGCCGAAAACACCAAGGGCCAGCGTTTGTCTGCGGGTGCAACACCAGAGACGCTGACCGGATCGCATAGGGCAAAGGCACAGCCGTCGCCCGGTGCCGTGACATCGACCCATGCCAGCTCGTTTCGCGCCGACAGATATTGAAGATCGCCGCGCAAGCGTTTGGCATCGCGTAGAAAAGACACCATGGGCACGACTTGGCCGAGGCTGAGAAACCCCAGTTTCGGGCCCCTATCGGGCACCCGACCCGCGCGGATCAGATCGGCCAGAATGGACACCGCCAGATGCGCGCCGGAGGAATGGCCCACGACCAGCACCTCGTCCACATCGTCGCGCAAGGCCTGCGCAATGGTGTCTGCGAACGCGGCCATGCGGCGTTCCAGATCCGGCGGATTGGCCCCACGGTAGCGTGCCGAATAGGCGTAGTCATGCATGAGGTAGTAGACAAATGTCTTGGCGTCCTTGGATTTGAACCAGCGCAGCGTGCCCACGAACAAAACCAGTCCCAGCGCCCCCCCCAGACCCGCAGCCCATCCCCCGATCATGTCGGACAAGCCGCCACGGATCAGCGCAAACAGCCCCCAGCCCAGACCCAGCGCCACCAAAAGCTGCAGGATCAGCGCCCCTACCGGGTAAAGCGCCGCGATCACCGGTCCTTTGCGCAGCTTCATCAGCCGCCAAAGCGCGCCGGTGGCGATATATTCCCATGCGGTGCGCGCAAGCTGGGCATAGGTCGCGGGGATCGTGTTCGACATGCTGTCGCGCACGATATCGGACCAGACCAGCACATCGACATCTACGGCGACATCCTCGCCGTCAATGGTGGCATCCACATGCCAGCCATAGGCCCCGCCGCCACGTTTCGGCGACAGGTTCAGCGTGTAGCCGGAGATGCGCGCCTGTTCCGCGCCTTCTTTACGGTAAAGTTCGCGGTAGCGTCGGGGGTGGATCGGGTCATAGCCGGGGATGTAGAACACACGCCGCCTGCGCACGCCGCCCTCGGGCGCGCCGGTCTGTGCGGTTTTCTCCGCTGCGTGGTCCACTCGTATCCCTCACCTTTTGGCGCAGCCTATCGCGGCTTTGCGGCAAGAGTAAGACCCGTCAGCCAACCCGTGTCAGGGCAGGGAAGGTTTCCAGCAACCAAAAGCTGAAGGCAGAGAACGCACCGGTCAGCAGCGCCAGACCCACACAGATCAGCAAAACCCCCATCGCTTTTTCGATCACGCCCATCCAGCGCTTCAGGCGGTTCATCACCCCCACCGCGCGGCTGAGGAACAGCGCCGCCAGCAAGAAGGGAATGCCCAAGCCCGCCGCGTAGACCGCCAAAAGCAGGGTGCCGCGCGTCACGGAGGCCTCTGTCATGGCCATGCCGATGATTGCCCCAAGGATCGGTCCCATGCAGGGCGTCCAGCCAAAGGCAAAGGCCAGCCCGAGGATATAGGCCCCGAAGGCCGACCCGCCCGCATCGCCCGCGTCCAGTCGCGCCTCGCGGTTCAGAAAGCCGATCCGGAAAACGCCCAAAAAGTGCAGACCGAAGACGATCACCACCACACCGGCGACACGCCCCAGAAGCACCTGATTTTGCAAAAAGAACTGTCCCAGCCAGCTTGCGGTGAAGCCAAGGAAGATAAAGACCGTCGACAGCCCCAGCACGAAAAACAGCGCGGCCAGCATGACCTTGGCCCGGCCCCGCCCGGCCTGCATGTCGCCAAGGCTGACGCCGGACATGAACGCCAGATACGGCGGCACCACCGGCAGCACACAGGGGCTGATAAAAGACACAAGACCCGCCGTCAGGGCGATGAACATGGCGGGCAGCAACGAGGCATCAAAGATATCGAATCCGAACATGGGATTGTGCTTAGGGCAATTCCCGCGCCCCGTCACGTCGCGCGCGCTCACATCCCCGTGGACGCATTGACACACAAGCGCTAAACGGTTGGCATGACACAGCATCTCGACGCTTTGGGGCTGCTATGCCCCCTCCCCGTCCTGAAGGCGCGCAAGCGTTTGTCAGGGCTGGCCTCCGGCGACGTTCTGACCGTTGCCACCGATGATCCCGCCGCCGTGGTGGACATGCCGCATTTTTGCGCCGAAGCCGGTCACACGCTGGTGGACCACCGCGAGGATGGCGCGGCCATCCTGTGGACAATCCGCAAAGGGTAGCGCCGCCCCATCCCACGCCACGGCAACAAAAAGCCCGCGTTCATCGAACGCGGGCTTTGTTGTTTGTCAGCGACTGCGCCGGTTTATCGGCCCAGCGACCACCAGCCGCGCCGTTTCTTGGCGGGCTCGGCCTCCTCGGCCTTAGGTGCCGCTTCTGTCGCATCAGACACCGGCTCTGCGGTCTCGACCACGGGTGCGGCTGCTTCCTCGGCCTGGGCAGGCTCGGGCTCGGGTGCGGATTCAGCCGCGGCCCCCATGCCCATCTGCGCGATGATATCCGACGCCTTGACGCGTGTGCGGGCGGGGCGCGGAGCCTCTTCGCTTCCGGCCTCAACCGGGGCCTCGACGGCTGGTGCTTCGGGCTTTGCCTCAGCGGCTGCCGGCTCCGGCGTGGTCGGCGCGGCAGAGGAGGCCTCCGCTTCGGGGCTATCTGTTGCCTCGGTCGCAGTCTCCTTGGCCTTCGACTTACTGCTGCTGCGCGAACGCGACCGCGAGCGGCTGGAGGTCGATTTCGGCTTGGCCTCAGTCGTATCCTCCGCGGCTTTGACCTCTGCGGGCTCCTCGGTGGGTGCGTCACCCTCCGCAGGCGCCTCGGTCGTCTCGGGTTTCACCTCGGTGTCGCCCTCGACAGAGGTCGTCTCCGCCCCCGTATCGCTGTCGCTGCTGTCCTTCGACTTGGGCTTGCGGCGGCGACGGCGGCGCTTTTTCTTGGGCTTCTCGTCGCCTTCTTCCGAGGTCGATGTCTCTGTCTCAGTGGTCTGGGCCTCTTCGACCTCGGCCTCGTCTGCGGCCTCGTCGATGGCATCCATGATGGACGTGTCGACCGATACCACCGGCGCGGTGGCGTCCGGAACAGCACGGGTCGCGGTCTTGAACTTCTCCATCGAGAAATCAGGCGCGATCAGATGCGGATCCCCTTCGATGCGCACAGCCATTCCGTAGCGCGATTCGATCATCGCGATATGTTCACGCTTTGCGTTCATCAGGTAGTTGGCGATGCCCACGGGGCATTTGACCAGAACCTCACGCGAGCGACGGCGCACGCCCTCTTCCTCGATCTGGCGCAGGATCTGCAGCGCCATGTTGTCGTCGGAGCGGATCAGGCCCGTGCCGTGGCAGGCCGCGCAGGGCTGGGTCGTGGCCTCGATCATGCCGGGGCGCAGACGCTGGCGCGACATTTCCAACAGGCCAAAGCCCGAAATGCGGCCCACCTGGATGCGCGCGCGGTCGGTTTTCAGCTTGTCTTTCAGACGCTTCTCGACGGCGGCGTTGTTCTTGCGCTCGTCCATATCGATGAAGTCGATGACGATCAGACCGGCGAGGTCGCGCAGACGCAGCTGGCGCGCCACCTCCTCGGCGGCCTCCAGGTTGGTCTTGACGGCGGTCTCCTCGATGGAGCCTTCCTTCGTCGCGCGGCCAGAGTTCACGTCGATGGCCACCAGCGCCTCGGTCACGCCGATCACGATGTAGCCGCCGGATTTCAGCTGCACGGTCGGATTGAACATCCCGCCGAGGTAGCTTTCGACCTGATAGCGCGCGAACAGCGGCATCGATTCGTTGTAGTGTTTCACGTTCTTGGCGTGGGACGGCATGATCATTTTCATGAAGTCCTTGGCCACGCGATAGCCACGCTCGCCCTCGACCAGAACCTCGTCGATCTCACGCGAGTACAGATCGCGGATCGAACGTTTGATCAGGTCGCCCTCTTCGTAGATCTTGGCGGGTGCGACGGATTTCAGCGTCAGTTCGCGGATCTGTTCCCACAGACGCTGGAGGTATTCGTAGTCGCGTTTGATCTCGGTTTTGGTGCGCTTGGCTCCGGCGGTGCGGATGATCAGACCCGCGCCCTTGGGCACGTCGATCTCATTGGCAATCGCCTTGAGCTTCGAGCGGTCCGTGGCGTTGGTGATCTTGCGCGAGATGCCACCACCGCGCGCGGTGTTGGGCATCAAAACGCAGTAGCGGCCAGCCAGCGACAGATATGTGGTCAGCGCAGCCCCCTTGTTGCCGCGCTCTTCCTTGACCACCTGCACCAGCATGATCTGGCGCACCTTGATCACTTCCTGGATCTTGTAGCGGCGCGGGCGCGGTTTGCGCACGGGGCGGATGTCTTCTTCGGTGTCGTCATCGGCCACCGATTCGATGGTCTCGTCGCGGTCCTTGGCCTCTGTCTTCTTGGAGGTCTTGGACTTGCTGGACGGTGCAGGCGCGTCGTCCTTGGCGTCGTCTTCTGCGTCACCGGAGGTCTCTTCGGCGTCAGCGGTCTTCTCTGCCTCGGCGGTGTCTTCGGCGGGGGTCTCGCCCGGCTCGCCGGTCACGACAACCGCGTCGTCGTCGGAGGCCGCAGCGATGGGACGTTTGGGCGCGTCTTCGGTGGTCTCTTCGGCCTCGGCGGTCTGTTCAGCCTCGGTCTCGATGCTGTCGGACGCCACGGCCACGGCGTCATCCACCGGAGCGGCGGGTTCTGCGGCGGCAGGCACAGCCTCTGCTGCGGGGGTGTCCATGTCCGCCTCGGCCAGCGTGGTGTCGGGGGCTGCATCCGCGTCCTGCGCTGCGGCCTCGGACACTGCGGCGGGCTCTTGTGCCTCGGCCACGTCGACAGGCTCGGCCACGGGCGCTTCTGCGACGGTTTCCATGGGCGACAGGCCCTCGCCCTCGGCGCCGGCGTCATTCACGCCCTCGTCAAGATCGATGGTCTCCATCCCCGACGGCTCGCGCGGGGTGTTGTCCTGAGCGGTGTCCTTCTCCGACGACGTGGTGGTCGATTTGGATTTGCTGCTGGTAGACTTCTTGCGCGACCGCGAACGCGAAGACGACGAGCGTTTGGGCTTGTCCTCTTCCTCTTCGGCGGCGGCGGCCAAAGCGGCCTCTTCTTCCATCAGCGCCTTACGGTCGGCGACGGGGATCTGGTAGTAATCGGGGTGGATTTCCGAGAACGCAAGGAACCCGTGGCGGTTGCCACCGTAGTCCACAAAGGCCGCCTGCAAGGACGGCTCTACGCGCGTGACCTTTGCGAGGTAGATATTGCCCGCCAGCTGGCGCTTGTTCTCCGACTCAAAGTCGAATTCTTCAACTTTGTTCCCGTCCACGACCACGACACGCGTTTCTTCCGCGTGTGTGGCATCGATAAGCATCTTCTTTGCCATGTAACCTTATTGCACGCCGCAAGCCCCCGGCGCCGGGAGGCGCAAGAAGTCGAGGGGCGTGTCTTGTCTGTGCGAATGGTGACGTCGGACGGCATGGCTGTTGGGGGGCGTTTCCGCTCCTGCCCATGTGCCTGTCTTGCGTCGCGCGCGTCATCGCGGTTCTTCTCCGACATTGTATTGCGCATAGTCCGCAACCAACGCCCGTTCATGAAGCCCGTCGCTTTTGGCGGTCCGGGCTTGGTTCATCGGCCGTTCAGGGTCTGAAAGGCTTCCCTTTCATTCGCCCCTTGGGCCCAATCGGTCTGCGCAGGATGCCTGTGGCATCACAGTCGCAGCGAATCTCTGTGGCGGCTTGCCCTACTGTGTCCTTCGGGGAACACATCGGACAAGAAAACCTGACCCCTAGCATAGTGTGCTGCGGCCCTAAAAGACAATGGGCAAAACACCGCGCGGGCCGGGCCGGACGCAGGTTTTCCACAAGCGCGCAGCATTTGATCGGTTTCGCGCCGTCCGCGACCCAGTTACCGCCAAACCCGTGACATTCAGGTTAACGCCCCCGCGACCAAAAGCATGGGGCCCTCGTCAGACCTCTCCGCCCTGCTGTTGCACAACTGCAGCGACACGCGGCTTGGCACGGCTGATCTGCCCGCCACCCACGGGTGCGGCGACCCCGGTGGTGCCCGGCGCCGACGTAGGCAGGCCCCGCGCCACCCGCACCGCAAGATAGGCAAAGGCCTGCGCCTCCAGCATATCGCCGTCCAGCCCGACAGATTCGACAGGCTCCACTGGGCAATCCAACCCCGCCTTGAGCATTTGCATCATGACCGGATTGTGCCGCCCGCCGCCCGTGACAAGCAAGCGCGCAGGCGGCTTGGGGCAATGTTCCATCCCCACCATCACAGCCGTCGCCGCCATGCCTGTCATTGTGGCCGCCGCATCCGCGTCCCCCAGCTCGCGCACCAGATCCAGCATGAGCGAGAAATCGTCCCGATCGAGGGATTTCGGCGGCATCCGGCGAAAGAACGGCTCGTCCAGAAACAGCTCCAGCGCGCCGTCTTCGACGCGCCCCTGACGCGCCAAAGCCCCGTCGCGGTCAAAGGTCAGACCACGCCGCTGCATCATCAGATCGTTGATGGGCGCATTCGCAGGGCCCGTGTCAAAGGCCAACAACGCGCCAGCAGCCTCTGGGCGATCCTTGGTCGGGTCAACCCATGTCAGGTTGCCCACCCCGCCGAGGTTGAGAAAGCACAAAGGCTCGGTCGCGCCGATCCAGCGCGCGCAGGCCCAATGGAAAAACGGCGCAAGCGGTGCGCCCTCTCCCCCCAAAGCCACATCCGCAGACCGGAAATCCCAGACCACGTCACAGCCCAAAGCCTCGGCCAGATCATCGCCAGAGCCAAGCTGATGCGTGCCGCGCCCGCGCGGGTCATGGGCGAGCGTCTGGCCATGAAACCCCGCCAAGGCAATGCCGTCATAATCTGACATCGCTTCCAGATGCGCGCGATGCACAACCTCGGACGCCGCTGCCAGATCGCCATCCTGCCACTGACCCAAGGCCGCTCGCAGCACCGCCTGCTCAGTGTCGGAATAGGCGCGGTAGCCGCTTTCGCCAAACTGCTGGATCGTCACGCCATCGGTCAGAACGCAGGCCGTATCGACCCCGTCCAGTGATGTTCCCGACATCGCACCCAATGCCCAGATCGGCCCTGCTGTCATCATGCCCTTTTCCTCGCCCGTCTTGGCCCTTATACGGCTGTCACCGTTTATACGAGAGGCCCCCCATGACCTACCATCCCAAATCGGACTTCATGCGCGTCATGATGGAACGCGGCTATCTGGCCGATTGCACCGATTATCAGGCACTCGACGAGAAACTGTCGAACGGGGTGGTGACCGCCTATATCGGTTATGACGCCACGGCGCAGTCGCTGCACGTGGGCCATCTGCTCAACATCATGATGCTGCGCTGGCTGCAAAAGACCGGCCACAAACCGATCACCCTGATGGGCGGCGGCACGACCAAGGTGGGCGATCCGTCCTTCCGGTCCGATGAACGCCCGCTGCTTGGCCCCGAACAGATCGACGCCAACATCGACGGGATGAAGCAGGTGTTTGCGAAGTACCTCGCATATGGCGAGGACAAAGCCGCAGCGATCGAAAATCCTCAAAATTATCCGCAATTCCATCACGCCCAATACCTCTCTGCGGGCAATGAAGCCCTGATGCTGAACAACGCGGAATGGTTGGACGGGCTGAACTATCTGGAATTCCTGCGCGACATCGGGCGGCATTTCTCGGTCAACCGGATGCTGTCCTTCGAGTCGGTGAAATCGCGGCTGGATCGCGAACAATCGCTGTCCTTCCTCGAATTCAACTACATGATCCTGCAGGCCTATGACTTCCTCGAGCTCAACCGCCGCTACGGCTGTGTGTTGCAGATGGGCGGATCGGACCAGTGGGGCAATATCATCAACGGGATCGATCTGACGCGCCGCGTGCTGGATCATGAGATCTACGGGCTGACCTCGCCGCTGCTGACCACCTCGGACGGTCGCAAGATGGGCAAAAGCCAGGGCGGTGCCATGTGGCTGAACGCCGACATGCTGTCGCCTTATGAATTCTGGCAGTTCTGGCGCAACACCACAGATGCCGATGTGGGCCGCTTCCTGAAGCTGTACACAGAGCTGCCGGTCGAGGAATGTGACCGTCTGGCGGCCCTTGGCGGGCGCGAGATCAACGACGCCAAGATCATCCTTGCCAATGAGGTGACCACCCTGTGCCACGGCGCAGACGCCGCAGCAGCCGCCGAGGCCACCGCCCGCGAAGTGTTTGAAAAGGGCGGCGTGGGGGACGATCTGCCCACGCTGGAGCTGTCCGCCGACGACATTGGCGACGGCATTTCCATCGTGCAGCTGATCGTGAAATCCGGTCTGGCCAAATCCGGCAAAGAGGCCAAGCGCCTGATCGCTGAGGACGGCGCCCGCATGGATGACGCGCCCTTGGGCGATGCCGGGCTGATGATCGACGCCGCCAAACTGGCCGAGCCGATCAAACTGTCGGCGGGCAAAAAACGTCACGCGCTGGTCAAACTGGCAAACTGATCCTTCCGCAAAAGCGGTGACAGGGCGGCCTTCGGGTCGCCCTTTTTCGTGTCAGATCAGCAGTTGCACAACCGCCAGCAGGGCAAAGGGCAGCGACAGAACCGACGCCAGCAAAAGCGCCGCCGCCGCCGTGGGACGGGGCCGCGCGATGCTGATGCTTCCCCTAGGCTGCGAATGCTTTGGATTTATCCGGTGTGTCATGGGCGCATTAAACGCTTCATAAGTTTTTATCCCGTTAATACCCGCCATGACCGAGCAACTCTTGCTGCCCCTGCCTCAAAGCGCCGAATTCGCCCGCACCTTTGCGGCGATGGGCCGTCCGTTGCGGCTGTGCAAACGCGAATGTCGGCGGCGTGTGCGCATGCTGTGGCAGGTGCAGTCACGGCGGTTTCGCCTGTTCGGGCGGGTGGATCTGGTGTCGCGTGGCCCCGTCGCCGACAATGCCGAGGATCTGATGGAATGGGCCGCGACTTGGCGGCATTGGCATGACGGGCGGCCCTTTGTTTTGAACGCGGACGGGATCGCGCCACAGATCCTGCGCGCCAACGGCTTCTGGCCGCTGATGACACCGGCGACGCTGGCGCTGCTCGATCTCGACGCCCCCGCGACCATGCGACAAGCGATGCAGCAGAAATGGCGCAACCGCCTGAACCGGGCCGAGGGGGCGGATCTGCGGGTCATCCGCCGCCCGCTGGCCGCCGACGACTGGCTGCTGACGGCAGAGGCGGAACAGGCCCGCGCAAGGCGCTACCGCGGCATGCCGCCCGCATTTGCCACGGCCTTTGCCGCAGCCAACCCCGGATTGGCACAAGTGTTCGAGGCGCGGCATCGCGGCACGCCGGTGGCGGCGGCGCTGATGCTGCGTCACGGGCGCATGGCCACTTGGCAAATCGGACACAGCACGCCCGAGGGGCGCAAGCTGAATGCCATGAACCTTGTCCTCTGGCACGCGATGGAGGCGCTGCAAGCGGACGGCCATGAACAGATCGATCTTGGCATTCTGAACGCACAAGATGCCGCCGGTCTGACACGGTTCAAGCTGGGGACCGGCGCCCGCGCCCATCAGCTGGGCGGCACATGGCTGCATCTGGGCAGTCTGGCCCCCCTCGCCCGTCTGCTGCCGGACCGGATGTTGCGTTAATCCAGCATCCAGTCGCCCTCGGGCCAGAAGGCGTGAAAGGCGAAGGCAAACATCACATCATGGGGCAGATCGCGCCCCTGCCCGTCGCGCACACGGACCGATCCGACATCGCGGCCTTGCGCGATCCGGTCCGTATCGAGGGCCGAGGCCTGTCCCGCGCGCCACGTCAGCACCAGACCGCCTTCGCGCAGCTCTTGGGCCTGCGCCAGACGCTCCAACGGCCAAGCCCGATCCCCGACCCGCACCACCCGCGCCAGCGGTGCGATCCCGTGGGGCGGCGGATCGCCGGAATAGAGAAACGGACGGGGCGCGCTGTCATAGCCCCGATAGGGATTGCGCCCGTAGGCTCGGTTCCAAGGCGGCTCTGCCATGACCAGACCGTCGGGGTGGCTTCGCGCAAAATCGGCGAACCCCTCCATCCACGATGGCAGCTGTGTCAGGATTTGCCCCGTCATCTCGCCCACGACGCCTTGGCCTATGGCCTGCTGCCACCAGCTTTGGGTTTCGCGGTCATACATGATCATATCGGAATTGCGCAGCTTGCCCGACACGCCAAACGACAGCACCCGCCCCGCCACCCTGCGGTCAAAGGTCAGCGCGGAATTGCACAGCGGGCAGAAGGTCACCGCCACCGGCACGTTGCCAATGCGGTCGTTCACGATTTCATGCCATGTGAGGTAGCGGATCGGATAAGCGCGCGGCGTCTGGCCCTCGATGTCTACGGTGATGACCGGCTCAGTCTCGGCGATCCCCTGCACCTGATCCACGCGGATGAATTGCGGGGCGTCGATGGCGGGGATGCCGTCCTTCCCCGGCCCGCCCGAGATCACCTCGGCCCAGCTGTCCAGCGTGGTTTGACTGAAATCCGTGTCCGGCCATTCATGCCGCCAAAAGCCCGGGTCCGCCGCAACCGTGCCGCCCCAGATCAGCCCCAGAAGGCCCGCAATCGCGATCAGTTTGCGCATCATCCCCTCCCGTATTCACACGGGCGCCAGTGTGACTGGTCAACCGCCCATTTAGAAGCCTTGATCCGGCGCGGAACGGGCCTGCGCGGCTCACATCTGCGCCAGAAACCGTGTGATCTGCGCTGCCACCAAAGGCGCGCCGGTGGCCGAGAGATGTACGTGATGATCCCCCGGCACCGTGACAGAGGTATAGGCCGCCATGGTCTTGGCCGCCCAATCGGCAAGCTCTGCCACAGCAGACCTGTGCGCGGCGATCCCGTCAGACGCCCAGACATTGAGCACCGGGCAGCGGATGGCGCGCAGCACGTCCATGGCATCCTCGCGCGTCAGCTTGACCGCCGAGGACGCAAACAACCGCCGGTCCCCGCGCAGGACAAATCCATCATCGGTCTGGCGCAACGCACGGGGGGCAAGCGCTGTCGCGGTCTCCTCTGACGCGCCCTGCGCATGGCGTCGCGCCGCATATTCTGCCGTATCGGCGAAAACCCGTGGCCCGCGCGCCATGTGCTGGCGCGACTGCGTCACGAACTGCCCCAAGGTGTCCGCAAACGACGTGCTGCGCGGCTCTGGCACCAGCGCATCCAGCGCCACCAATGCACCGACCCGATCTGGCACGGCGGCGGCCAACAGCGCCCCGATAATCGCGCCACGGGAATGGCCTAGAACAACCGGCTTGTCCCACCCAAGCTGGTCCAGCACAGCGACGAGCTGCGGCAGATCATCCCAGATGTTGTAAGTGGCATGGGGCGCGCGCAGCGATGACAGCCCCTGCCCGCTGAGGTCCAGCGCAACGATCCGGCATTCGGGCAACAACGGCGCAAGCCGGCCAAAGCTGTCCGCATGGTCCATCCATCCGTGCAAGGCCAGCACCGGCTGCCCGTGCTGCGGCCCCCAGACACGCGCCGCATAGGTCAGCCCGTCGACGTTGAATTCCTGATCCTCTGGCATAGCCCCTCCCCCGCCATAAAACGCGCATGAAAAAGCCCTCTCCACCACAGGCAGAGAGGGCCGATGTCTGGTCACGACAGGCAGATCACGGTGTGACGGTGACCTTGGTCATGCGGTCGGGTTCGCCGGACACCGCACCCGAGCGCGGATGCCCGCGTTTGATACCGTCGACCACATCCATGCCGTCGGTGACTTTGCCGACGATGGTGTATTGGCCGTTCAGGAACGGACCCGGTTCAAACATGATGAAGAACTGCGAATTGGCGCTGTCGGGCGATTGCGAGCGGGCCATGCCCACGACACCACGGTCAAACGACAGGTCCGAGAACTCGGCCTTGATGTTGCCAAGGTCCGATCCGCCGGTGCCAGCCAGACGGATGTTGAACCCGTCATTGATGTCGCCGAATTGCACGTCGCCGGTCTGCGCCATGAAGCCGTCGATCACGCGGTGGAAGACCACGCCATCATACTGCCCCGAGGACGCAAGCGCGGTGATTTGCGCCACGTGATTGGGGGCCACATCTTCGAACAGGTCGATTGTGACGGTGCCCTTGGCCCCGCCTTCGCCTGCCACGTCGATGGACAGGCCCGTGGCCAGCGCGGGGCTGGCCAGCAAACCAAGTGCCAGTGTGAGGTTACGCAACATCTGCCGCTACCTTTACCGAGATCATGCGATCGGGGTTCGCGGGCGGCTCGCCCCGCGTGATCGCGTCCACGTGTTCCATACCTTCGATAACCTGACCATACACGGTGTACTGCCCGTTGAGGAAGTCATTGTCCTTGAAGTTGATGAAAAACTGCGAGTTCGCGGAGTTCGGGTTGGCCGAACGTGCCGCCCCCAGCGATCCGCGCGCATGCGGGATCTTGGAGAACTCTGCCGGAAGGTCGGGCAGATCGGACCCGCCGGTGCCTGCGCGGCGCGGGTTGTAGTCCTTTTCCATGTTGGCGTGTTCCACGTCGCCGGTTTGCGCCATGAAACCGTCGATGACTCGGTGGAAGGCCACGTTGTCATAGGCACCGGCGCGGGCCAGTTCTTTCATGCGCTCGACGTGCTTGGGAGCCACGTCGGGCAGCAGTGCGATGGTGACGGTGCCGCCTTTGAGTTCCATCAGGATTGTGTTTTCGGGATCCTTGATCTCGGCCATGGGGTCCAGTCCTTTTCTACTTTGGTCAGATATCTAACCCGCCACACCGGCAATGCCAAGCAGCCGTTGACCTTCGCGTGCAGAGCAGGCAACACATGGGCCAGCTGTGAAACGGGAGTGAACGCATGGCCTGGAAGACGCTCGACGACATGGATCTCGACGGGAAGCGGGTTCTGACCCGTGTCGACATCAACGTACCTGTCGAAGACGGCAAGGTAACCGATGCCACGCGCATCGAACGGATCGCGGCCACCGTGCAGGATATCCTGTCGCGCGGCGGCAAGCCGGTCCTGCTGGCGCATTTCGGCCGCCCCAAAGGCACGCGCCGCGAGGATATGAGCCTGAAGATGCTGGTCCCCACCCTGCGCGATGTGATGGGTGCAGAGGTGATCTTTGCCGAGGATTGCATCGGTGATGCCGCAAAGGCGGTGATCGACGGGCTTGGCGAGAACCAGATCGCCCTGCTGGAAAACACCCGCTTTCACGCGGGCGAGGAAAAGAACGACCCCGAACTGGCGCAGCAGATGGCAGCGCTTGGGGATGTCTACTGTAACGATGCCTTCTCGGCGGCGCACCGTGCGCATGCCTCGACCGAAGGCTTGGCGCGTCTGTTGCCGGCCTGCGCCGGTCGTCTGATGCAGGGCGAATTGCAGGCGCTTGAAAGCGCCCTCGGCTCGCCCGAGCGGCCGGTTCTGGCGGTCGTAGGCGGCGCCAAAGTGTCGACCAAGCTCGATCTTTTGGGCAACCTTGTGGAAAAGGTCGACATGCTGGTGATCGGTGGTGGCATGGCCAACACCTTCCTTGCAGCGCAGGGCATCGACGTGGGCAAATCGCTGTGCGAGCACGACATGGCCGACACCGCCCGCGCCATCGCCGAGAAGGCCGTGCAGACCGGATGCGCGCTGTTGCTGCCGCGCGATGTGGTTGTCGCGCGCGAGTTCAAGGCGGGCGCCGCAAACGAGGTGGTGATGGTCGAGGACTGCCCCGCCGACGCGATGATCCTTGATGCAGGCCCCGACAGCGTCGCGCATGTCGCCCAAGCCATCGACAGCGCGAAAACGCTGATCTGGAACGGCCCGCTGGGCGCCTTCGAGATCGAGCCATTCGATGCCGCAACCAACGCCGCCGCCAAACATGCCGCAACACGGTCGAGCCACGGCCAGCTTGTGTCTGTGGCGGGCGGTGGGGATACCGTTGCCGCGTTGAAAAAGGCCGGCGCTGCGGATGATTTCTCATATATTTCAACGGCGGGTGGTGCGTTCCTCGAATGGATGGAAGGCAAGACCCTACCCGGTGTCGCGGCGCTGCATCAGGATTGATCCAGCCAGACCGCGAAGACATGACCGGCTCGCAGCGATCCGCTGCGGGCTGTTTTTATGGGCTGCGGCGGATGTCCATATCCCGCAGCAGCGAAATCGCGCCGGGTGCTGTAAAGGCGGTGGAATGCCCTGCGCCCTGCCGCGTGCTCATCTCGCTGAGGTCGATGACCTCTACCGGCAGGTCGCCCAACCGTTCGGGGTCGTCAATCGACCCCAGCCGCGTGGGCTTGCCCACCAGAAAGGCCGACAGGTCCAGAATGCGGTCACGGCGCGACACCAGCAGGGCGAAGGGCTGCGGGAAGGGGTGAATGCGCTTGGCCTGCTGGACGAACACGTCCTCGTCAATGTCGGGGCTGATCAGGGCGACGCCGTCGAGATGCGTCAGCACGTCGTTGTTGCCCGAGATCGACAGTTGGCGCAGGGTCTCCATCACCAACTGGCTGCCCATGGAATGCGCCACCAGCGAAATATCCAGATCCTCGGTGGCCAAGGCGGAGAGCAACTGCTCCAGCGCATCGCGCGAGAACATCACGCTGTCGCGGTCATAAACGTAGCCGCGCGGATTGCCCGCCGACGGCCATGAAAAGGCCACCACGGGTTCGCGCGCCTCGTAGTCCACGGCGATCTGCCCAAGCCGGTAGATCGCCTCGGCGTTGTTGACGTTATAGCCGTGCACAAACACCACGACCGTCCCGTGTGGCCCTGCGGCCTGCGCCACCGCCTGCCGGAATTCGAATTGGCTGTAGCCGATGTTTGCACTGGCGATGAAATGCCGGCGCGGGTCCGGTGTCTGGCCGCCCGGCCATTCGATCCGGCCTGTGCGATGGGCTGGCGGGACCGACAGATCCACCCGACCAAAGCGCAGGGTCGGATCACGCACATCGCCAAAGCTTTGCTGGAAGAACAGATCCTGATCCACATCGCGCGGCAAACGGTTCGAGGCGACAAAGATCGGCTGGACCTGCAGCTCCTGCCCTGCCAGTTCCGGCATCACCGTCATAGACCCGCGCGGGGCGCAGGCGGCGAGCACCAGACAGACCAAGACCATGAAGGTTCTGTGCATTTAGGTGCCCCCGTTGCGCCGCGCCGCGTGCTTTACGTCAGTTTTGTCTTGGGCATGGCAGGAATGCAACGCTTCGGCAACGATTCGCCATGCTGGAACGGGGCGGCTTTTCCTGATTCGCGGGACGTGACAGATTGGGAGCAATCGCATCCGCAGACGATGCAACGCAGGCAGTAAAACATTGATGACATCCCGTCGCTCCCGTCCGTCCTTGGGCGTTCCGATCTTCTTTGCGGTCACGCTCAGCCTATCGGCCTATTTCACCTTTGCCGCTGTGCAGGGGGATTTCGGCCTGTTCCGCCGTGCCGAGATCGCAGTCGAATCGCGCAAGCTCGAAGACGAGTTGGCCGACCTGCAGGCAGAGGTCACGCGCATGGAAAACCTGACCATGCGGCTGTCGGATGATTTCCTTGATCTCGATCTGCTCGACCAGCAGGCCCGCGATGTGCTGGGGCTGGTGCGCGGTGATGAAATCGTCGTCAACTGACCCCCGATCCGTCACGAAATAATCTTGCGCGGTCTGGACGGGCCGCGCGTGGGGCATTAGCCTCTGGCCGGATCGTTTACCCTTAAACCATACCGGAGGAAGCCGCGATGGCCCCGCGAACATCTGCGCCCGCGCCCGAGGCCCGCGCCGAGGATCTGACCGGCTGGTACCACGATATGCTGCTGATCCGCCGGTTCGAGGAAAAGGCAGGCCAGCTTTATGGCATGGGGCTGATTGGCGGGTTTTGTCATCTCTACATCGGACAAGAGGCCGTTGTGGTCGGGCTGGAATCGGCGGCGCGCGACGGGGATAAGCGCATCACCTCCTATCGCAGCCACGGGCATATGCTGACCTGCGGGATGGACCCCAAACGCATCATGGCTGAACTGTTGGGGCGCGCCGATGGCTATTCCGGCGGCAAGGGCGGGTCTATGCACATGTTTAGCCCTGAAAATGGGTTCTACGGCGGGCATGGCATCGTGGGCGCGCAGGTGCCCATCGGGGCGGGGCTGGCCTTTGCCGACAGATACCGCGGCACCGATGCTGTGACATTTGCCTATTTCGGCGATGCGGCCGCCAATCAGGGACAGGTGGCAGAGGCCTTTGTGCTGGCCGCGCGCTGGCAATTGCCGGTGGTTTTTGTGATCGAGAACAACCAACACGGGATGGAGGCTGTGACCTCGCGCGGCGCCCAGCCGCCTGATCTGCACAGCCGTGGGGCGGGCTTTGGCATCCCTTCGCAACAGGTGGATGGAATGGATGTTCTGGCGGTCCGCGCCGCCGGGCTCAAGGCCGCGAAACACTGTCGCGCGGGCAAAGGCCCCTACCTGCTGGAGATCAAGACCTACCGTTATCGCGGGCATTCCATGTCCGATCCCGCCAAATATCGTACGCTGGGCGAGGTGCAGCGCATGCGCACCGAACGTGACCCGATTGACCACCTGCGCGATCTGCTGCTGTCCGGAAAACATGCAAGCGAGGACGATCTGAAAGCCATCGACAAGGACATCAAGGCCATCGTCACAGAGGCCGCCGATTTTGCTCGCGCCAGCGCCGAGCCAGAGGCCACAGCCCTGTGGACGGACGTGACCGCGCCGGAGGCCGCCATATGACCAGCGAAGTTCTGATGCCCGCCCTGTCCCCCACGATGGAGGAAGGCACGCTGGCGCGCTGGCTGGTCAAGGTGGGTGACACCGTGGCCGCAGGCGACGTCATCGCCGAGATCGAAACCGACAAGGCCACGCTGGATTTCGAGGCCGAGACCGCCGGTGTCGTGCAACAATTGCTGGTGGCGCAGGGAACTGCGGATGTGCCGGTGGGATCTGCCATTGCGATCCTTGCCGCCAACGCAGACGTGGTTCCGGCGCAGGCCGTGCCTGCCCCGTCGCCTGTCGCTTTGACCGCGGCCCCGACCGACTGGCCCGCAGGAACAGCCACCCGCGTGCAGACCGTGCGCGAGGCCCTGCGCGACGCCATCGCCGAAGAGATGCGCCGCGACAGCGATGTGTTCATGATGGGCGAGGAGGTCGGCGACTACCAAGGCGCCTTCAAGATCAGCCAAGGGCTGTTGGAGGAATTCGGCAGAAAACGGGTCGTCGACACGCCTGTGACCGAGCACGGCTTTGCCGGTGTGGCTGTGGGCGCAGCCTTTGCTGGGTTGCGCCCCGTTGTGGAATTCATGACCTTCAACTTTGCGCTGTCGGCCATGGACCCGATCATCAACTCCGCTGCCAAGACGCGCTATATGTCCGGGGGCGCGCTGAACTGCCCCATCGTGTTTCGCGGCCCCCATGGAACCGCACCGCGCGTGGGCGCACAGCACAGTCAGGATTTCGCCGCGTGGTTTGCGCATATTCCGGGCCTGAAGGTCTGCGCGCCCTACAGCGCCGCCTGCGCCAAGGGGCTTTTGAAATCTGCGATCCGCGACCCTGATCCGGTGATCTTTCTGGAGAATGAAACGCTGTACGGGCAAGCCTTCGAGGTGCCGGTCGATCCCGACTTTACGGTGCCATTGGGCAAGGCGCGCGTGGCCCGCACCGGCACGGATGTGACCATCGTGTCCTTTGGGGGTGGCATGGTGCGTGCGTTGGATGCGGCCGAGACCTTGGCCCATGACGGGCTGTCGGCGGAAGTGATCGATTTGCGCAGCCTGCGCCCGCTGGATCTGGACACGGTGATCGCCTCAGTGCGCAAGACGAACCGTTGCGTGACCGTCGAGGACGGCTTTGCCACCGGCAGCATCGGCGCGACCATTGCCTCCGGTCTGATGCAGGCCGCCTTTGACGATCTGGACGCGCCGGTGATCTGTCTGACCGGACAGGATATTCCCATGCCCTATGCAGCCAATCTGGAACGCAGCGCGTTGGTCAGCACAGAGGACGTCATCGCCGCCGTCAAACAGGTGGCATACAGGTAAAGGACACAGACATGGCACAAGAGATCGAAATTCTGGGGCTTGGCCCGAAAGGGCTGGGCATCGGCTATGGCCCGCATGCGGCGCTGGCCCCCATGTCCTTGCTCGAACGCGAAATGGCGGACGTGACAGAGGACGCCGCCAGCGCCTGGGCCAGTGCGCAGCGTCACGAGATCGCGCTTGCCATCGGCAAACTGGTCAAAGGGGAACAGCCCCCTGCCCCGTTTGATGCGATGGTTCTGGAAGCGGAGCACTGATCCATGACCTCAAAGATCCGGCTGCCCGATCTGGGCGGGGAGATGACAGAGGCGCGGATCACCAAATGGCTGGTGCAGGCGGGCGATGCCGTCACCAGCGGTGATCTGATCGCCGAGGTCGAGGCCGGGACCGTGACGCTGGATCTTGAGGCGGAAACCGACGGGATCGTCGAGCACATCACAGTTGCCGCAGGCGCAGATCCGGTTGCCGTCGGCACCGTTCTGGCGGTGTTGCAGGACGCGACAAAACCGGAGCGAATTAAGGTCTCTCCCGTCGCGCGCAAACTGGCCGAGGAACGCGGGATTTCACTGTCACAGGTGACGGGCTCCGGCCCCGACGGGCGGATTGTGCGGGCCGATATCGATGCTGTGGCCGGGTCCAGCCGGACCGTTGAACGGCCTGCGGTGGCCGAGGCGACACCGCCGCGCGCCATACCCGCCGCACCCGATCTGCGCGCCTTGAGCGCGCGCCCGCACCGCGACCAGCCGCTTGATGCCATGCGGCGGACCATTGCCAGCCGTTTGAGCGATGCAAAACAAACGGTTCCGCATGTCTACCTGCGCCGGGATATAACACTGGACCCGTTATTGGCCAGCCGCGCACAGATCGCCGCACGGGGCGTGTCCCTGTCTGTGACCGACTTTCTGGTAAAGGCCTGCGCGCTTGCCCTGCAGGAGGTGCCCGCCACCAACGCGGTTTGGGCGGGCGATCATATCAAACATCTGCAACATTCGGATATCGCTGTGGCCGTCGCCGTGAAGGGCGGTATCTACACGCCCGTCATCGAGGAGGCGGAGCGCAAATCCCTGCCCGACATCTCTGCCGAATTGAGCGATCTTGTTGCAAAAGCCCGGGCGCACCAATTGCCGCCCGAGGCCTATCAGGGCGGGAGCTTCACCGTCTCGAACTTGGGCCCGATGGGCATCGACAGCTTTGATGCGATCATCAACCCGCCGCACAGCGGCATGCTGGCTGTCGGGGCTGGCAGCAAACGCCCCGTGGTGGCCGAGGACGGGTCACTGCGCACAGCGACCGTTATGACCCTCTCCTTATCCGTCGATCACCGTGTGATTGACGGCGCCGAGGGGGCGGCCCTGCTGGCGGCGATCAAACAGCATCTGGAATGCCCCGCCGGGCTGCTGGTCTGAGGGTACGAAAAACCCCGCCGATGGCGGGGTTCTCTGATCATTCCCTTTGGCCGGTTTCACATGCCAAAGGTTTCGCCCTTGAACACTTGGTCCATTTCCATCGCAGGCTGGTCACAGCCCGCTTCACCAACGATCTTTGCCGGAACACCGGCAACAGTCGTGCAAGGCGGCACATCCTTCAGCACCACAGACCCCGCCGCGATGCGCGAACAATGTCCGATCACGATATTGCCCAGCACCTTGGCCCCTGCCCCGATCAGCACGTTGTCGTGGATCTTGGGGTGGCGGTCGCTGTCTTCCTTGCCGGTCCCGCCAAGGGTCACGGAATGCAGCATCGACACGTTGTCCCCCACAACAGCCGTTTCCCCGATGACGATGGAATGGGCGTGGTCAATCATGATGCCGCGCCCGATACGCGCTGCCGGATGGATATCCACGCCGAATTCCTCGGACGAGCGCATCTGGAAGAAATAGGCCAGATCACGACGCCCTTCGGTCCACAGCCAATTGGCGATCCGGTAGGCCTGCACCGCTTGAAACCCTTTGAAGAACAGCAAGGGCTGCAAATACCGATGGCAGGCGGGATCGCGTTCAAACGTGCCGACAATGTCAGCGCGAGCGGCATGCACCAGGTCCGGCGCGGCCTCAAAGGCCTGATCGCAGATCTCGCGCACGATCTGTTCCGACATCTCGCCATTCGACAGTTTCAGCGAGATACGATAGCTTAGCGCGCGGGCCAGACTGGGGTGGTGGAGCACCGAGTAATGCACCATGCCGCCCAGCAGCGGCTCCTCGGCCACCGCTTCACGAGCCTCGCGTGTGATGCGACCCCAAACCGGATCGACTTCGGCCAGTTTTGCACGTGTCTCAGCCATGCGGTCGTCTCCTTGGATGCAGGGCCTGCTACGGCGTGCCCGTCCGTCGTTGTCATCTGCTTAGCAGATAGACCGCCCAAGGCGAAACGCAAATCCGTGATAAGGTCAACCAGATGTGGTGATGGGCGCGGCCAAATCGTTGTTTCCCACGCCCCCGTGACTGGAGAGTTCGTGTAATAGCAGCGCCATGCAGTCCAGACATTCAGGGTCGGTCATGGCACGTTCCCGCGCGGTCGCATGCGGCAAAGCGGCGGCCATCAGCGTGCCATCCCCGAAATCCGGATGCGCGCAGCCCGTGCGACGACGGTGACTGTCAGCCAGCGCGGCCTGTTCAACCAACCGGCGGGCCAGCGCGGCTCGATCCGGCGGCGGCACGGACAACAACGCCCGCACCGCAGCCGAGATATCTCCGGGCAGGACCGGCCTCATGCGGCGACACGCACCACGGCAAAGGGGCCCGGCCCATAGGTGGCCGAAATCTGTGCGACCGCCAGATCGAATGACCCTGTGACCCCATCCTGCATTTGCTGGGCAGAGGAATAGCTCCACTGCGACTGGCTGACCTGCACCTCACGCACAACGCTGTCGTTTTGCAGTACGCGCACGAGGTAGGCTTCGCTTTCTTCGCCCAATGGCACGTCGTAGCCGTCCCATGGATCGCCCGCGATGCGCGTCCGGCGGACCCACGACAGATCCAATCCGCTTGACCCTTGAGTCGCGTTCAGGTGCGCGGGGCGGTAGGGGCGCAAACCGTTTCCGGCGAAGGCTTCGACCAGATGGGTATAGCTCGGGTCATCGTAGGACCGGCGCGCGGGGCCGATCCGGTAGTGTCGCACCACCCGCCGCAACGCTGACGGAATGTCGATTTGGCGCGGGGCGCCGTCCATCAAGACAACGTAAGAGCCGACGGGCCATTCATCAGGCATTGTGCCGTCGGTCCCCGCCTGCCCGCGCAAACGGTGTGACACCAGCCAACGCCCCTCGGACAGCAACTGGGCATCCCGGAACTGGAACAGCTCCCAATTGTCCGGTGATCCATCACCAATCGCCATCAGGTTCGCGCCCGATAAAAAGGCCGCGTCACTGACCGAGGAGAGCGTTCCGCTGGCCAAACGGATCTGAAGCGGCGCGCCCTGATCCACAAGGCCCGCACGCGCGGCCCCCAGCGCCGTTTCGGTCACCCCAACCACCGCACGGCCGTTGATCAGGGCATTCAGCCGATAATCCGCATCTTCGGCCCCGTCATAGACCGCAACCGCCCCCGGCCAAGGAGAGGCTGTCACCGCCAGATGCGGCGCAGAAGGGTCCTCTTCCCCGCTGAGCAAGGGCAGATCCATGAAGAACGGAACAACTGGCGCCGCCGCAGTGAAGGGGCGCAGCGAAGCACCGTCCTCGTCAATCTGGCTCGGCTCGAAGACATCCGGATGAATGCGCACCGCATCCACAATCTGATGCTCTGCCATCTCGATCCGGTCCACGCGCGCCAGCACATCCCCCGAGGGGCTGGGAAGGCGGACAATATCGCCCGCACCGACATCTGAACGCGAGGGCGGCAATGCAAACCGCATGGTATCACGGGCCAGACGCGCCTCTGCCAGCCAGCGTTCTGCGATCTGCCGCGCCTCGCCACGAGTCAGGCTCAGCGCGACCTCGCTGTCGGAAACTGCATGCGTTTTATCATCCGGCAGAATGGCCTCTTCCGCGGCGGTCACGTGATCGGAATCGGCCAGAACAAACCCCAGCCGCACGCGACCGGTGATTTCCGCCTCACCTTCGCGGGTTTCGACCAGATCCCCGTCCAGCTCGTCACTGACGGCCAGATCCTCGGTCGACAGATCGATGGCATTGCGCCCGTCGCGCATGCGGAACACCAGCACGCCATCGCGTTCGATGGCATCAAACCCATAGGCCAGCATCAAAGGCTGCAAAGCATGGCGCGCCGTGCCCAGTCCCGGCGCCACGTAGCCCCGCACAAACCCCGCAAGCCCGCTGGTGTCGATCAATGTCACACCTGCGTTGGCGCAGATTTCTTCGACCACCGAAGACAGCAACCGGCCAGAGACACGCCCGTTGAGCCAATGCCCAGCGCGATAGTTGGGGCCATCCGACCAAAGCGTATCGTTGCCCGGGAACCAGGGATAGGGTCGCGCATCCCACGCCCAGACAAAGGCGCGCGACATATCCAGCATCGGTGCGCCGTAAATCTCGGACAGCGGGTTGTTTTCCGCCTCTGACCAATAGCCCATCATCGCGCGTAAATATTGCCGCTGGATGGTTTCATCGCGTTCCCCGGTAGAAAAATACGGCAATTGCGATTCCGAGGATTTGGGGTCGAGAAACTTGTTGGGCTGGTTGGTCCCCTTGTCCACCGCCGCACAGCCCAGTTCCGTGAACCAGACCGGTTTGCTTTGCGGCTCCCAATTCGTGGGAACGGGCTGACGCACCCCAGCACGGCGTTCGTAGTGCCGGTTCAGCCACCAGTTGCGGATGTCCTTGTAACGAAAAACCCAAGGCTCGCCATAAGCCCCGTCCGAGATCGCATCGCGGCGCTGCGCCGATCTCGCCTCGGGAGAGGGATAGAACCAGTCGTACCCCTCGCCGCCTTCGATATTTGCGCGCAGATAATCAAGGTTGTGGATGTGTTCCCAATCGGCATCCGCATGATCCTCGCCATCACGCCAATCCGACAGCGGCATATAGTTGTCGATCCCGATGAAATCGATGTTCGCATCTGCCCAGAGGGGATCGAGATGGAAATAGAGGTCGCCAGAGCCGTCCTGCGGATGGTAGCCGAAGTATTCGGTCCAATCGGCGGCGTAGCCGATCTTGACCTGCGGGCCGAGGATGGCACGGCACTCAGCCGCCAGACTGCGCAAGGCATCGACCGCGGGAAAGCCATTCGCGCCACGGATCTGCGTCAGGCCGCGCATCTCCGAGCCAATGCAAAAGGCGTCGACGCCACCGGCCGCCGCACATAGCGCCGCCTGATGCAGAATGAACCGACGATAGCGCCATTCAGACGGCCCGGTGTAAGACACGCTCCCGCCCGCGACAGTAAAATCAGACGCTTGCGCTGTGCCGAAAAAGGCCGCCACTTCTGCGTCCGCACCGGCAAGCTGATCGTTTGACCCTTGCTGGCCGGGCGCATGATCCAGCGTGATCCGCCCGCGCCACGGCAGAACCGGCTGATCCGCAGCCCCCGTCCAAGGGTCCTGCAAACCGTTCCCCGCCATCTGGTCCATCAGGATAAACGGGTAGTACATGACTTTCAGCCCCTGATCGGACATCCGCCGGATCGACTGAATGACCGAGGCATCACAGGGCGTACCGCCATAGACCGCGCGCCCCGCATCCTTGGGCACCTCGTCAGCAGCCGCACGCGTCAGTCCGCTGACGACCCATGGCATCCTTGCGTCATGTATCGTCTGTTCGACCTTTGGTTTTATCTCACACGACCCGCACCGGAGGTCATCGCCAAACCAGCTGACGATAAGTGAGGCCGCGCCGCAAGCCGGTGCTTCCTCGGCCAAGTGCCGAAGCGAGGTGTTGAAGTCAGGCTCTTCCGACGGCGTGTTGATATTGGCCGGCGCCTGCCCGTTCGGCCCCACCCCAAACAAAGCGTTCTCGCCCGCCGCATAGGTCCAATAGACCGGCTCCGTCGCCAAGGCGTATTCGCCCGTGCCCGGGATCATGGCAACCGCCCGCAGCATCGACGGCACATCATCGGCGCTCAAATCCGGGCGCGTGACCTCAAAGCTGAACTGTGGCACCCGGTTGCCGAAACGCGCAAGATCGAGATCCTCGATCACCACATAGGCCGTGCCGCGATAGGCGGGCACCAGCCCTGTCCCTTCGACCGCTTCGATCTTGGGATCGGGCAATTGGTGACGCGTTCCGGTGTAGACGCGCATGTTCAGATCACTCGGCGCGATCTCGACACCATCGGCCCAGATGCGTCCGACGCTTGTGATCTCCCCCTCGCATAGACCAAGCGCCAGACTGACTGTGTAGCTGTAACTGACTTGCGTGGTGCTGCTGGTCGTTGTCGTGCTCCGCGACGACGAACGTCCCTTGCCACCGCCACCTCCGCTATCAACGCTGGTGCGGGTTATCGTCTCGTGGCGGTGCTCTTCGAATTCCGTCGACCAGATGACATGCCCACCGATCCGGGTGCGCCCGTAGACGCGGCTTGGCGCTTGACCTTCTCCGGCCCCGCTCAGGCGGAACCGTTCGATCCGTCCGGTTTCGACCACATCCGATCCTTGGCCCATCACCCGCTGGTTCAGTAAGCGATTGGACAGACCTGCGTCGATGCCACGCCCAACGGCTGCGCCGACAAAACGGCCCGCCGCCATGGCTGATACACCCAGAACCGATCCCCCGATCGAGCCGCCAATGGCGGCCCCCGCCGCAGAAAGAACTATCGTCGCCATCACTCTGTCTCCGTCGGAAATTCAAAGCGCGCGACGATGCGGCGCGCCCAAGGCGCGCCCAGCGCGCTTTCGATGACGCCATGCCCGCTATAGGCATGAACAAAACTAGGCTCCCCCCCCACCTCGGCCTGAAAACCCAGATGCTTCGCCACCGAAGCCTCGCGCATACGAAACAACAGCACATCCCCCGATGCCGCATCGTTCAGCGCTTTGGGCACCAGATGTTCAAGCCCGGCGCGCCACAGCCGTTCCTCCCCCTGCGGTTCGGACCAATCCATCGTGTAGGCCGGGATCTTCTCTGGCTCGGGGCCGATCACCTCGCGCCAGACGCCGCGCAGCAAGCCCAGACAATCGCAGCCCGCCCCCCGGACCGAGGATTGATGCACATAAGGCGTGCCAATCCAGCCACGCGCTGCGGTCACAATCCGGTTCATCGGCGGCTCCCCCCCGATTTGGTCGCGGCGCTCTGCGGCTGAACCGTGATCCAGTCCTCTTCAGGAATGTCCGGGAACCCTTGAAAATTTATCAGGTTGTTGAACTTCATGCGACACGTGTCGAAACGTTTGTCGCAACCAGCATGTAACAGAATCTGATCGCCAGGCAGGATCTCCGCCCGAAGCGGCTCCCACAGCTCGATCAGCCGCAGCCCGCCGTCCTCCTGCAAATCCCGTTTGATCATGCCCGCCAGACCGGTTGCAGCACCGCTGCGCACTTCAAGACGGCCCCGCTGGAACCAGCCCGCTTCAAAAGCCGACAGATCGGTAAACCCAAAGACCCGCCCGTCCTCGCTGCTGACACAGGGCCCCTCATGCCTGTAGCCACCAGACGACAGATCGAATTGACAGGCCGCATCCCCCAGAACAGCCGTGCAGGGCTTTTGGAACACGCGGGCCACGGGCCGGTTCAACCCTTCGGTCAAGCCGCGCAGCTCCGCATGAAATGCGCCTTCGCCGCGACGGATCTCTCCGATGTGTCCGCGAAACAAGATCTTGCGGTCAGAGACATTGGCCCAATTCACCAACCAAGATGTCACCTCGGCACCGTTATATCGACCGGCGCCGATATCCTCTTCGCGGATGGCGGTGTCGGACAACGCGCCCATGGCTTCGGTGTTGTCGACAGACAACCCCGTCGCTTGGGTCAGGGCCCGTGCGGTCAAACCGGTTTGTGCCTGAAAACTGATCCCGTCAAACACCAATGTCTGGTCGTGATCAGTAAAGCCAAGGGTGGACCCATCGGCCATGGTCACCGACCACGCCCGCGCCACCGTTGTCACACCACCGGCGAGGTGCTCATACAATTCTGTCTCGGCCATCAGATCCGCACCTCCACCACGGGAACGTCAGGCACTTGGCCCGCGCGAAAGCTGGAAACGCTGACGTTTATACGATCGGTGTCGAACCGCACCGGTACGTCGAATTCGAAACCTGCGGTGATCTCGACACCTGCCATCGGTGCTTCGGCAAAAGTGATAATCCCGGTGGTCAAATTGATCTCGAAATGCACACCCTCGCGCATCTCGTCATTCTGGACGGCGGCAACGACTGTGCCCAAGACCGGCTTGGTGATCGGGCGGGCATAGCTTTCATCGCCGGAGCGGTAGGATTTGATCAGCGGATAGCTGCGGGTCACCCCGTCTCCGCGTGCAATGACCTGATCCTGCGGCGACACCTCCTGCGAGGGCGGGCAGGACTTGTAATCCGCCCAGTCTTTCCAGCGAAACGCATAAAGCTGGCCACGCCGCGCTTCGAAAAACGCAATAAGCGAGGACACATCATCCATCGACCGCAGCCCCAGCCCCGCATCATAGCGGCGTCGTGAATGGGCCCAGGATGTATTGCGTTCCTCAAAACCGCTGGTCAGCGCCACGATATCGGTGCGCCGCTCCGGCCCGCCCACGGAGCCAAAGCTCAGGTCCGCCGGAAATCTGACTTCATGAAATGCCATGGGTCCCTCCTGGATGTAGAATTCAGCGATTGCGAGCGCTGCGGCTCAACGCCATGCTCATGCGGGCCGCGATCTGGCTTTGTGAGCGTTCAAACGACCGCGCATCAGGGGTCGAGATGTTCATCACGATGTTGACCGCCTGCCCACCGCCTGCGGCACGCACGCCCAGCTTTCCGTCAGCCCCACGGGTAAGCGGCATGATCGCTTCCGGCCCTGCTTCGCCCATCAACCCCGTGCCCCCCCGCATCGGAAAGCTCACAGGGCCGCTGACCACACCGCCATTGGCAAAAGGCATCACCCGCCCTTGGGCAAAGCTCGCACCCTGTGCGAACGGCGCAAAATCGCCAAACACCGACGCAACACCAGAGGCGAACATGCCCCCGATCTGGTTGGACACAGGCTTCACCGCCGCTTTCCACGCCGTGTCGACCATTGACTGCGCCACACTGCGCAAACTGTCCGACAGCCTGTCGCCGTCCATCACCACCCCGTCGATGGCACGCGCCACACCGCGCGACATTGACGTCTCCAACCGTGCCGCACTTTGCCCCGTGGCAGAGAACGTGGTGTTGATCCGCCGCATCTCCGCATCAAAGGCCTGCGCCATCGACGATGCGCCACTTAGCGAACGCTCCAGATGCTCTGCCGCATCCCCCAGCGTCTCGATCTCGATATCGCTCATGTCTCGTCACTCCTGTCGGGAAAGGCTGCCATCAGTTCACCAAGACGCTGACGGCCCAAGGGGCGCGTGCCTTGGCCATCGCCCAGCATCATCTGGAATTCCGCCGGGGTCATGGCCCAGAACTCGGCCGGCCGCAGACCCAGTCCGCGCATGCCCGCCCGCATCAACGCAGGCCAGTCAAAACGCCCCTCACCCGTTTTCATCGACCATCTCCGGCAAGGCAAAGGCCCGCGCCAGCAGAGCCGCCGCCGCCTGTGCTGCGGCCACCGCACCACCCTTGATGTCTGCGGCCAGCAAATCGTCGCTGGTGCCGGTCCATCCGCCACCCCGCAGCCCCGCCACGATCAGCTTCAACACGTCGCGGGTGCTGAAACTGCCGGTCTCGAACCGTGAAACCAGCGCCACCAAAGACCCGCTGTCCAGCTCCGCCTCAAGCTCGGCCAAGGCCCCCAGCGTCAGCCGCATGATGTGCGGCCGACCGTCGATCACCAAAGTCACATCCCCCCGCCACGGATTGCCCATCACGCCACCGGCTGCGCGGTAAAGGACAGACGGCCAGCCGATGCCATGGCGATCTCGTAGGTCGCCTCGCCGTTGTGGGCGCCCGCGTATTCGATGGATGTCAGCTGAAACGCCCCCTCGACCGTACCGAAATCGGGAATGATCACCTGAAAATCAGGGGTCTCTCCATCAAAGAAAATCTGCCGCGCACGTTCGTCTGTATCATCGTCCTTAAAGACACCTGACCCGCTGATGTTGGCGGATTTGACACCGGCACCGGCCAGCAGTTCACGCCATCCGCCTTGGCTCTCCAAGGTAGTCACATCCACGCTTTCAGCGTTGAAACTGACACGCGTTGCGCGCAGCCCTGCCATCGTCACAAAGACACCGTCGCCGGTCATGTCGACCTTGACCAGCAGGTCCTTACCGTTCTGAGCAGCCATCGTTTACACTCCGTCCTAGTTGTTCAGGTTAGTTTGGCGCGCCGCTCAGGGCGCGACCGTGTCCTCGGTGCGCGCACGGAACACCAAATCGATGCGCCGACGCCCGTCTGCATCATGCCGCGCCACTGCTTTGCGGAACCAAAGCCCGACCAAAGCACCGCGCGACAAAGGAAAATCCTCGCCGTGCAGCGCATCGGTGATCGCGCCGGCGGCCTCTTTTGCAGGTAGAAAACCCGCGGTGTCGGCGATGACCGAGACTGTGAAATCATGGCGCGCGCCATCGCCGGTGCTGTCACCCGCATCGCTGACCTTTTCGGGGCCAAGCGCGACATACACCGGGGGCAAAGTGCCCGGAGGCGGACAGTCATAAACCGCATCGCCGATCAGCGCCGACAGCGTCGCATCAGATTGCAGGCGCCCGAAAACCGCCGTCTGCAAGGCCGCAGAAACCGCATAGGTCATGGTGCCACCTCCTCGGTGCAGGCGCATTTCAGATACATGCCGCGCGGGGGCTCATCGCTGACCGCCTCGATGGACAACCGGCGCCCGGCCCACAAAAACCGCTGACCTATGCGGGGGCGCGCGGTGCTGTCGTCTGCTGCCCCACGCACCCAGACGAAGTAGCCGTTGCGGGCAACCGCCCCTGCCGCACCAGACGCCTGGCGCCCTGTGCGTGGCGAGACCTCGGCCCACAGCGTGCCCAGCGCCTGCCAGGTTTCGACACAGCCGCCCGCACCATCCGGGACGGGCTCCACAGTCTCCAGCACCAGCCGCTGATCCAGCCTGCGGGTCCGAGAGCTTACCCACCCGCTCATGCGCCCAGTCCCACACGGACCGGACGGTAGGGCGCAATCAGGCTCGTGACGCCAAACGGCATACAGCCCTGTCCCAGCGCCGTCTCATCGCGATATTCGTAGTAATGCGCCGCCAACAGCAAAACCGCCTGTTTCAGATCGTCGGGCACATCGTCAAAGCTCGGGCCAAATCCGGCCTGAAACCGGATCTCTACCGACCCGTTTTGCGGCACCGTCGGCAACAGCGCCATGGCCCGCAGCTTCGGCGCAAACCCGTCCTTCACCAACCGGTAGCTTTCGGGCGCTACGGTATCTGCAACGCCAAAACCGTCGATCACAGTCACATCGGTAATCGATTGCACCGGAGCGATGGGCAGCCTGTGCACTGCCGGATCCTGCCAGTGCTCGAATGTCAGGACAAAATCGCGCTGGATCAGTGCCCGCGAGGTCCGCGCCTCAATCGCTGCCAATGCGGCCCGCAGAAACGACACCAGCACCGCGTCTTGCAGATCGGTTTCCGAAAAGCCACTGCCGAGCCGCAGATGCGTCTTTAACGCATCCACCGGAAGCGCGGCCTCCGCCACCTGAGTTTCTTCCACCAACATCATGTTTCTTCTCCGAAATACTCGGCCGCCGCTTTGTCGGCAGGCACCCCATCTGCGATCGCCGGGCGCGCGCCGCCCGAGCCGCTCGGGCGGAGGGGAAGCTGGACAACCCGAGGACGCGCGCCCTTCGAAGGGCAGCACACGCCGCCCTCCGACCGGACCTGCGATTACGACGTCGCGCAGCGCAGAAGCTTGATCGCCGCATAGTCGCTGACGCCACCGCCCACACGCTTGGACGCGTAGAACAGCACATGCGGTTTCGCCGAGAAGGGATCACGCAGTACGCGGATGTCGGGGCGTTCGGCAATGGTGTAGCCGGCACCGAAATCACCAAAGGCGATGGGGTGCTCGTCGGCGCCGATGTCGGGCATGTCCTCTGCGATCAGCACCTTGTAGCCCAGCAGGCGGGCAGGCTCTGCTGCGGCCAGACCGTCCGCCCACAAATGGCGGCCGTCGTTGTCCTTCAGCTTGCGCAAGGCACCGGCGGTCTTGGAGTTCATGACGAAGGTGCCGTTGGGGCGGTAGCGGCTGTCCAATGCATAGACCAGATCGACCAGCGCATCCGCGTCATCGATGTCCGAGGCAGACCCGGATGCCACATAGCCAAGCGATCCCCACGACCAGTTCGCATTTGCCACGATGGTATTGGTCAAAAGACCCGTGGGCTTGTCCACACCGTCACCGCTGACAAAAGCCTGCGCCTCTGCACGGATGAACTTGTCGGAAATCCGGCCAGCCAGCCAGCTTTCCACATCAAAGGCGGAATCGTCGAGCAGGCGCTGCGACACCTTCGGCATGGCGTTTAACTCGAACAGCGGGATCGAGATACGCTCGATCGTCGGGGTCGCGGTTTCAGCAGCCGTCGCAGTCTCGGATGCCCACCCCGCACCGGTATCGTTGCGGTCAATCAGCACGTCAAAAGCCGATGCCTCCACATTGACCACGTTGGAAATGGCACGGATGGACACAAGGCTTTCCAGCTTCGACTTGATGATCTCGGCGGTTGCGGGATCGACCAGATAGCCGCCATCGGCATTCACCGCTGTCGACATTGCCTTGCCTTCCAGCTCGATGCCGCGCAGGCCATCGTCGTCACCGGAGCGCAGATAGGCGTCAAACGCCTTCTGGTGGGGGGCTTCGACCTCGGTGCGGGTCGAAAGTGCGGGGCGTTTCGCCAGCGCGGTCTTGTGATCAAGCATGGTCAGTCGCTCTTCCTGTTTTGCAAGCTTCTCTTCCAGATTGGCCGTCAGGGCCTTGTAGTCCCCGATCAGTCCCGCCATCGCGGCACTCACCCGGGCGACCGGAGACACATCTTCCCCGGTCCGAGACTTGGTCTCGGTTTTGCTCATCGCGGTATCCTTGTGTTGCCGCCCTGCGCCGCGCACGGTCTCAGGCGGGATGATGCGTGGCGCGCGTCAGTCGCCCGCCAGGTTCCGGCGCAGCCCTTCAAGGGTCTGTGCCAACTCACGCAAAGCCGCGTCACCCTCGGGGTCATCCCCCTTGGCCGCCACCCGCGCACTGGGCAGCATCGGAAAGGTCACCAGCGACACCTCCCAAAGCTCCAGTTCCGCCAAGAGCCGCTGGCCCTTGTCATTCTTTGTCGATTTCACGGTCCGATAGCCAATCGACAGACCGTCTATGGCACCGGCTTCGATCAAGGCCGCAGCCTCCCGGCCCTTTGCGACACTGTCCAGAAGACGGCCCTTGACGTACAGGCCCCGTTCGTCTTCGCGGACCTCGTCCCAAATGCCGATGGGCTGGGCCGGATCATGCTGCCACAGCATTTTCACTGCACGGCCTTCCCCTGTCAGCCGCTTCAGCGACCGCGCATAGGCCCCCTTGGCCACCACGTCACCGCCCTGATCGCATGCCCCGAACAACGAGGCGTAGCCCTCGATCTTCATGCCTTCGACCGTGACCGCCTGTTCATCGAACCGGCAGAACTTATGTTCCAGATCCATCTGTTTTCTCCTATCCAGAGCCGCTCAGGGAGCCACGCTCAGAAACCCTTCAAAGGCTTGCGCAAGGATCGCCCCTGCCACCCCGTAGACCGCCAGCCACAGCCGCCGCTCCAATCGCTCCAACAGCGCTTCCATCCGCGCAAACCGGTCGTTGAGCGCCTCGAACTGCAGCTTCGACACCTTCTCGTGGGCCTCCAGTCGCATCCCCGGTGCACAGGCAAACGGCTCGACCCGGCGGCGCATTTCAGTCACCCTCGACCTCCTGCGCAGGCAGCCCCAGCATCGCCCGCTTCTCTGCGACCGTCAGGAAATCCGCCTCTGCCACGCGGCTCCATTGCGCATCGCGCTCCGCCGCCAAGGCCGGCACCTGATCAAGATCAGGCGACAGCACCACGTCCTCGCCGGTAAACTCCGAAAGCCAGCGCCCGATCTGGGTGGTGACCTTGGACGCCAGCGGCAGCACTGTCTGGCGGTAGAACGCCCGATGCGCCTCGGCATAGTTGGAATAGGTCGCCTCGCCCTGGATCCCCAGCAGCATCGGCGGCACACCAAAGGCCACGGCGATCTCGCGCGCCGCCGCTTCCTTTGTCTTCTGGAACTCCATATCGCTGGGCGAGAAGCCCATCGGCTTCCAGTCAAGGCCCCCTTCCAGCAGCATCGGACGGCCCGCATTGCGCGCGCCCTGATGGTGGGCCTCCATCTCGGCGGTCAGCCGGTCGTATTGCTCAGGGGTCAGATGCCCCTGCCCCTCGGCCCCTTTCCACACGATCGCCCCCGACGGTCGCGCAGCATTGTCGAGCAACCCCTTGGACCAGCGCGAGGCCGAATTGTGCACGTCGACCGCCTGCGCCGCCGCTTGCAGCGGAGACAATCCGTAGTGGTCGTCCTGCGGGTGAAAGGTCTTGATATGCAGCACCGGCGACACCGGCCCTGTCACGTTGAACCGATGCTTGCGCCCCGCCACCTCGTAGACATAGGCCACCGGCCAGCCATCCGGCCCCGGCACGACGCTCATCCGGTCGGACCGCAACACATGCAGCTCGAACGGGACACCCTGATCGCCTGCCACGGCCTCGACATAGCCGTCACCAGACAGCAACAGCTGTCCGTAAAGCGCCTCCAGCAGCTCGGCACGGCCCTGCGCAGGATTGGGGGCGGTGACCAGCTTCAAAATGGGGTGGTCAGCGTAGCGTGCCTGCTGGTCCTGCAAGATCAACGGCAAGGCGGCCGCGGCCTCTGCAATCAGTTTCACCGCGCGAAAGCCCACCGGATTTCCTGCAAAGGCCTGACGGGTCAATGACACCGTGTCCCGCGGGCTCCACGCCACACGTCCGCCGGACATATGCGCAACCACACGCCCCGTGGCCGAGGCCTTCACCTCCGGCACCGCCGAAGCCCGCGCATCGGATCGCCGCAGAAAATCGAAAACCATGCTGTTGCTCCTTATCCCTCCGGCCCCATCGCCGCCGTCTTGCCGCAGGACACGACCCCGTGTTTACCTGCGCTTCGATGACACCCTATGAACCGTTCGTTAATTGCCGGTAGGACCACCGTACGCTGCACCCTACCGGCTTTTTTTCCGATACGTTTCAGGGGCTTCACACCAAACGCATCTGCGGCTGCATCGGCGCGGGCGCGGACACATCCATCAATTCGCCCAAGGCCCAGACCAGCGCATCGACACGGTCAGGACTGCCCGCCCCTTCAAAGCCCAAGGGCGTCATAAGACACATCTGCGCTTCCAGCTCGTCCAAACCCTGCGCGTGGCGCACCCGCCCTTGTTCGTACAAGGCCGCAACCGGCTCGGCGCGCACCGCCTTGCCATCGCGCGCGTGGACCCGTTTGACCGGCAGCAAGGGATCAACCTGCCGCAGTACCGTCTCGACCATCGCGCCGCCCTGATTGACCTCGGCCACAACACGGTCCGCCTGCCAGCGTCGCGCGGCTCCAACCGCAACCTCGGCCCAGCCAAGGGGCGACAACCCCCGAACGCTCGCATCTTCCAGCACCACGGCGGATCGTGTTCCATCCGGTTGGCGTCTGACCCCTGCCACAATAATCCCGCAGGCATCAGACCGCTTGCCATCCCCCGCAGGCGGATCAACCGCAACGACAATGCGGTCAAACCCATCCACCGCCCCTGCGCGCAAATCGTCAAGCATAGCGCGTGTCCACAGTGCCCCGTCCACCTGTTCCAGCAACACGCCGTCCAGTTCCTGACGGCCCAGCGCCGTGCCCGCATATCGCGCCCGCACCTCCGCCAGAAAGCTCTCTGCCAGATAGGCCGCGTTGGCGTCTGTCGGCGCACGGGTGACAGCCGTGGACGGGAGTTCCAAAAGATCCTTCAGCACCTCCACATTGCGCGGCGTGGTTGTGACACAGACGCGCGGATGCGCCCCCAGCCGCAAACCGAACTGCAACATATCCCATGTGTCGCGCGCCTTTTTCCACTTGGCCAACTCGTCCACCCAAGCCGCATCGAATTGCGGCCCGCGCAGCGCTTCCGGCTCGCTCGCGGAATAGACCATCGCCTCCGCACCATTGGGCCAGACCAGACACCGCCGGGTGGCTTTCCATTCCGGGCGGCGGTCGGGCGGCGAACAGGCCATGATCCCGCTGTCGCCCATCACCATAACCTCGCGCGCCTGATCAAAGGTCTCGCCGATGATTGCCACCCGCCTGCACCGGCCCTGCGACAGGGGCAGCGGCCCCTCGACCTGCGCGCGCACCCATTCGGCTCCGGCGCGCGTTTTGCCAGCACCGCGACCGCCCAGAATGACCCAGGATCGCCAATCCCCCTCGGGCGGCAATTGATGGGGATGGGCCCAGAATTCGAACAAAAAGGGGAGCGCTAGGCGCCCCCCTTCCGATAGCCCATCCAGAAATTCAGTCCTGACCGCAGCACTCTGCGAGGCGAGCCAGACGGCACCGGACCTCATCCCCTGCGGCATCAAGGTCAAGCCCCCAGCCGCCGATGACACCACTTTCCCTTTGTCTGATTGCATCTAGTTCAGCCTCCGTTTCTCGCAAAGCTTTCAGCCAATAACGCAGGTCCGCGAGCGCCGCGCCCACGTCCCCTTTCTTTGCCTCTCCGGATCGAATTTTTCCCTGTAGCGCGCGGACATCGCCCGCAAGCTCGCTCAACGTCTGCGCAATCTCTTCGCGTTGCGCTTCCAGACGCCCGGTTTCACAAACCGGCACCACCAAAACACAGCCTTGTTGTTTTTCGCTGCTCATATGCTCGACACCTTTGTTGCCTGTATGGTTGCCCCTCCAACGGGCAGGCATGACAAAAGCCCCACCGGGTCGCCCCGATCAGGCCAGTGCCATAGCTCGTCCAGCATGTCTGAAAACCTACTGCGGACCGTGCGCCCGGTCAAATGAGAGGGCGAACGCAAGGCGTTGATTTGGTTTACACTTCTGCATGCCACGTTAACGCATCCCCGGGCCAGCCTTGCCCATTGGCGCAGTCTCTGGCAGGTGTTGGCATCGCATTCCGGAGACCGCCCCATGCCACAGCTCAGCCAGCGTATATCAACCTTGAATGGTGACGGATCCGACGGTTGGGGCGTGTTCTATCGCGCGCGAGAGCTAAAGGCCCAAGGCCATGACATCATCGAACTGACCATTGGCGAACATGACATCGGCACCGACCCGTCCATTCTGGCTGCTATGGACCGCGCGGCGCATGCGGGCCACACAGGCTATGCAATGGTGCCGGGCACGGATGATCTTAGACGCGAGATTGCACAACGGCTGAGCCAACGCACGGGCACCCCGACCACGGCGGACAACATCCTTGTCACACCCGGCGGGCAGTCGGCGCTCTTTGCCGCGCATATGGCCGTTTTGGAACCGGGTGACAGCGCGCTTTACATCGATCCGTTCTATGCGACCTATCCCGGGACGATCCGCGCCGCCTCTGGTATCCCTGTCAGCTTGGCCACCCGCGCGCGCGATGCCTTCCTACCCGATGCGGACATGCTCCGCAAAACCGCCCTACAACACGGCGCCAAAAGCCTGCTGATCAACACGCCGAACAATCCCACCGGCATGATCTACCCCCGCGACACGCTGGACGAGATCGCCAAGGTCTGCCGCGATCAAGACATGTGGCTGATGTCGGACGAGGTCTACGACACCCAGATCTGGGAGGGTGCGCATATCTCGCCGCGCAGCCTGCCGGATATGGCAGAACGCACACTGGTGATCGGCTCCATGTCTAAAAGCCATGCGATGACGGGGTCGCGCATCGGTTGGATCGCCGCGCCGGAACAGGTGATCGAACGGCTGATCGATCTTGCGACAAACACCACCTACGGGGTGCCCGGCTACATTCAGGACGCCGCTCTGTTTGCGCTGACCGCAGGCCCCGAGCTGGAGGCGCAGGTCGCAGCCCCCTTTCGCCGCCGCCGTGACGCGGCGCTACAGGTCCTGAACAACCAGACCGCCGTTCAGGTCATCCCCTCGCGCGGCGCCATGTATCTGATGATCGATATCAGGGCCACCGGGCTGAGCGGCGAAGCCTTTGCCTACCGCCTGTTGGAAGAGCATAGGATCGCCGTCATGCCGGGGGAAAGCTTTGGCAGCGCCGCTGCGGGTCATCTGCGCATCGCACTGACCACTGACGACGATCTGTTGCTTGATGCGCTCGACCGGCTGTGCCGTTTCGCGGCACGGCTTATTGCCGAAAAGACGCTGTAGGCCATCATGGGCGGCGGCACTCCCATCTCGACCATTCGCAACCTTGGCCCCGCCATGGAGGCATCCATGAACGATGCGGGCATTCCCGATGCCGAGACGCTGCGCAGCCTCGGGGCGGACGCGGCCTATCGCAAGCTGCTCGATCACGGGCAGCGCCCGCATTTCATCAGCTACTACGTCTTGCACATGGCCCTGCAGGGGCGCCCGTGGAACGACTGCAAAGGGGCCGAAAAAGACCGCCTTCGCGAAAGCTTTGATGCGCTGAAAGCGCAAACCGCCCCGTCGACGGACGAACAACGCCTGTTCGATCGCCTGTCAGAGATCGGGGTGATCCCTCGTGATATGAAACGCTGATCACAGCGCGACTGCGGAACCGCTTTGCGCCATGGACGTTCAGCCTATACGTCCATGAAATTGCGGAGCCATCATGACCCAGCCGTTCCATCGCCAGCACGCAGACCGCGCCGAACGCATTGCAAGCCGGATGGACGCTGCCCTGCGCGTGCCCGGAACGGGCATTCGCATCGGCTACGATAGTCTGCTGGGTCTGGTGCCCGGCGTGGGCGATACGCTGGCGCTGGCGCCCTCGCTTTATATCGTAAAGCTCGCCCATGATTGCGCAGTGCCCAAGCGCACCCTGGCGCGGATGGGCATGAACATCGGTGTCGACTGGGTGATCGGGACGGTGCCGCTGATCGGTGACATCTTTGACATCGGCTGGAAGGCCAACCTGCGCAATGCAGCGCTGCTGCGCCGCCACGTGGATACAGTTTCTCCAGAAAACGCTGTCGTCGACCACGCCTGAGGCACCAAACAAAAAAGGGGGCACGAGGCCCCCTTTTCCGAATAATCGCAGATAGGCTTAGCCCACCAGCTCCAGACCGGAGAAGAAATACGCGATTTCTTCTGCTGCGGTTTCCGGCGCGTCAGAGCCGTGCACGGAGTTTTCACCGACGGATTCGGCGAACTCGGCGCGGATGGTGCCCGGTGCTGCGTCGGCAGGGTTGGTTGCGCCCATGACTTCGCGGTTCTTGGCGATTGCGCCTTCACCTTCGAGAACCTGTGCCACGATCGGCGCGGAGGCCATGAATTCACACAGCTCGTCGTAGAAGGGACGCTCGGCGTGCACCTTGTAGAACTCGCCCGCCTGCGCTTTGGTCAGGTGGATGCGCTTTTGTGCGACGATGCGCAGACCCGCGTCCTCGAACTTGGCGTTGATCTTGCCGGTCAGGTTGCGGCGGGTGGCGTCGGGTTTGATGATGGAAAAGGTACGTTCCAGAGCCATGGTCTCTCTCCGTTGTCATGCCGCGTCATACGGCGTGTTATCTCGGGCAGGCGCGTAGCACGCAGCTTGCGACATGAAAACCCCTGATAGGCGGGCATGTCGCACAGAGCGCGTTGTATCCTTGAACGGCGGGGGGCGCTGCCCCCCATCCCCCCCGAGGTATTTTACCCAAGAAAAAGCATATGCGTCGTCATCGGTTTGGGCGGCGACTGGGGCGAAGTTGTCTTTCGCACTGGTTAAGCCTCTGCTAAAGCGCGCCTATGTTGCGCATTCAATCCATAAACTTCTCCATTGATGGCCGCCCCTTGTTCGAGGAGGCCACGGCGACAATTCCCGAAGGCCATAAAGTTGGTCTGGTCGGGCCCAATGGCGCGGGGAAAACCACGCTGTTCCGGTTGATCCGCAACGAATTGACATTGGACGCTGGCAGCATCGACTTGCCCTCCCGGGCCCGGATCGGGGGCGTCAGCCAAGAGGTGCCCGCGTCAGAGGTTTCAATCCTTGATACGGTTCTGGAGGCCGACACCGAGCGGGCTGCGCTCATGCGCGAGGCTGAAACCGCCACCGGCGAACGCATGGCCGAGGTTCAGACACGGCTCGCAGATATTGACGCCTGGAGCGCGGAGGCCCGGGCCGCGTCTATTCTGCGCGGTCTCGGGTTTGATCCCGAAGAGCACGGCAATCCCTGTTCGGCCTATTCCGGTGGCTGGCGGATGCGCGTGGCGCTGGCGGGGGTGTTGTTTGCGCAGCCCGATCTGTTGCTTCTCGACGAGCCAACCAACTACCTCGACCTTGAAGGCGCATTGTGGCTGGAGAGCTATCTGGCCAAATACCCACACACGGTCATCGTGATTTCCCACGACCGCGGCCTGCTGAACCGCGCCGTGGGCAGCATTCTGCATCTCGAAGACCGCAAGCTGACCTATTATGGCACGCCCTACGACGGCTTTGTGAAGCTGCGGGCCGAAAAACGTGCGCAATTGGCGGCCACTGCCAAGAAGCAGCAGGATCGACGGGCGCATCTTCAGTCTTTTGTCGATCGTTTCCGCGCTAAGGCCACCAAGGCCAAGCAGGCGCAGGCCCGCCTGAAGATGATCGAACGTATGGACATGGTCACACCGCCCGAAGAGGCGGCCAAACGTGTGTTCAGTTTCCCCCAGCCCGACACCTTGAGCCCGCCCATCATCAACATCGAAGATGGTGCAACCGGCTACGGGGACACGGTGGTGTTGAACCGTCTTAACCTGCGGATTGATCAGGATGATCGCATCGCCTTGCTGGGCAAGAACGGTCAGGGCAAATCCACACTGTCAAAGATGCTGGCTGATCGCTTGCCGCTGCTGGCGGGGCAGATGAACCGGTCCTCCAAGCTGCGGATCGGCTATTTCGCACAGCATCAGGTCGACGAGCTGCATCTGGATGAAACACCACTGAACCATTTGCAGCGCGCCCGCCCCGACACGCCGCCGGCGCAATTGCGCGCAAAGCTCGCCGGCTTCGGGTTGCAAGCCGCGCAGGCCGATACCGAAGTGGCGCGCCTATCCGGTGGCCAGAAGGCGCGATTGTCGCTGTTGTTATCCACCTTGGACGCGCCGCATCTGTTGATCCTCGACGAGCCGACAAACCACCTTGATATCGAAAGCCGCGAGGCCCTGATGGAGGCGTTGACCACCTACAGCGGGGCCGTCATCCTTGTGAGCCACGACATGCACCTGTTGTCGATGGTGGCAGACCGTCTTTGGCTGGTGTCTGACGGCACTGTACGTCCCTATGACGATGATCTGGATGCTTACCGCGCCTTTCTGATCGCCAAAGACACGCCGCCCAAATCCGAGAAGCCGAAGGCCAAGCCCAAGCGCGCCTCCCGCGATGCCATTCTGGAACTGCGCGCAGAGGTGCGCAAATGCGAGGACCGCATTGCCAAGCTCGAGGAGATGCACGGCAAGCTGTCTGAAAAGATGGCCGATCCCAGCCTGTACGAGGCGGCCAATGCATCCGAGCTGGAAAAATGGAACCGCAAGTTCGCCGAGGTCGAGGACGGCCTGCGACGGGCCGAAACCCTGTGGATGCAAGCTCAGGAACGGCTGGATGCCGCTTCGGAATAGGCGGCCTATTCGAAAGGATGATTAAGAAACAGACGGATAGGACTGACCTAACGTCAATAGTTAACTTGTCATCAAATTTCCCCTCCATTTCTAAGCTAAGTTTAACTATCTAAAACTCAGGCACGAGGCAGTGGGGGCTGGCCGTGTTCAGCGCCGTTACTTATCGCCCGTCGGTTTTCCGTTGTGCCGTGCGCTTCTTGTTTCCCAGTATCTGCCCCCACTGCCTGCGCGTGCCCTGTGTGAAATGCACTTCGGTGCGCGTTTTGGGGTTAAGACATGCCGACCACGTTCAATGTGATCTCCCTCGGGAATCTCGCCGACATCGACACTGTCGAGGGCAACACAACCGCCGAGAATGCTTCGGCTCTTGTCGGCCTGTCATTTGGCGATGCGGACAATCCGCTTGTCGACCAGATCCAGCAGTTCGCGCCCGGAACCCCCGCCTTCAACAGCGACCGCAACAGCTATTACGACATGAATGACTCGACGCCCGAGGCATTCACCATCGACGGCGGGGCAAACCAGTTTTTCGATGGTACCTCGGTCTATAACGCGACGATCACCTACGGGAACGGGACCACGGCAACGATCACGGCTGTGATCTTTCAGGACACCAACGGCAACACCTACCTTGCGCCGGAATTCAGCGCCAACGCCGATCAGGCAGCGCTGGAGGCGGATGTCATCCAGTCCATCAGCCTCGACAGTCTGGCGGGCAATGTGTTCTCGGGGATGACCGGCAGTCGTGAGTCTTTTGATTTTGTGGCGTGCTTTACCCGCGGCACAAAAATCCATGTGGTCGACAGCCACGCACCTGTCGAATTCCTGCAGGCCGGTGATCTGGTCTACACGCAGGATGGCCGCCGTGTGCCAATCCGCTGGATCGGGACACGCAAATGTTCCGCAGAAGACCTTGAAGCCAACCCCAAGCTTTACCCCGTGCGCATCACCGCAGGCAGCCTTGGTCGTGGTTTGCCGAAACGTGATATGCTGGTGTCGCGCCAACACCGCATGCTGGTCTCGTCACGGGTGGCGGGACGGATGTTTGGCACCGAAGACGTCCTGATCCCCGCGATCAAGCTGACCGCCCTGCCCGGCATCCACATCGACCGCAGCGTGACAGAGGTGGAGTATTTCCACATCCTTCTCGACCATCACGAGGTCATCACCGCCGAGGGTGCACCCACGGAAAGCCTGCTGACCGGCCCCGAGGCGCTCAAGACCATCAACCCCGATCACCTCGAAGAGCTGCTGACCCTGTTCCCCGAGCTGCGTGAAACGCTGCTCAATGGTGTCTCGGCCAAGCCGATCCCGACAGGGCCGCGCCAGAAACGTCTGATGGCGCGTCACCTGAAAAACGGCAAGCCGCCGTTGGAGCAGGGTCGCGACCTCTGACCTGATGGCCTGTTAACTTTGACTAAAACTTTAGGCTTCTTTGAAACGACTGCCTAAGTTATGCCATTATTCGCCAGCGCAAACCGCGCTGGCGTTTTTGGTATCACCCGAGGCTGCTATGTCGCGCAAATCGCCCTCTTCCTTCGAGATCCTCGGGGTCAGCCCATGGGACGATTATGCGACGATCCGCGCCGCCTACAAACGTCTGGTGCGCGAGGCGCACCCCGACGCGTCCCTGTTCAACCGACCGCAGCGCAGCGCCCGTCTGGCAGAGCAGAACGCCGCCTTTGACAATCTGCGCAACCACGTGCCTCTGCGCGGACCACGACCCGACACTACCAAGCCAAAGCCGGTCCAGACCAAGGTGCGAACCACCCAGCGCGCGCAGTCCACGCCCCCAAAACGACCGACCGCCCCGCGATCCGAGCGCCAAGTGCCAAAAACACCGCCGCTGTCGCCGCAACAAGCACGCGCTCTGCGCTCTGCCGCGAAGGGGTTTGACACCGCGCGCATGGCCACCACGGCCCCGCACCGCCCGCGCGTCGAACGCGCAGCGTGAGCCGTCACCCGCAAACATTCTCTTTACCGATGCGCTGACGTGCCCTAGGGCAATAGGCATGGAAACCGCATTTCTGATCTCTGCCTTCGCGACGCTGTTTGTGGTCGTCGATCCCATCGGCCTGACGCCCATTTTTATCGCCCTGACCCAAGGGATCGGCGCGCAGGAAAGACGCGCCATCGCCGTGCGTGCGATGGTGATTTCTATCGCCGTGCTGATGTTGTTCACCTTTTTCGGCGAGGCTGTGCTGGGATTTATCGGAATTACCATGCCGGCGTTCCGGATCGCGGGCGGGATTTTGCTGTTTATCACCGCTTTGGATATGCTGTTCGAACGGCGCACCAAACGCCGCGAAGATCAGGCCGAAGGCGACCACCCCCCCGACCCGTCCGTGTTTCCGCTGGCCATTCCGCTGATTGCAGGCCCCGGCGCGATTGCCACCATGATCCTGCTGGCGGGCGAAGCTGAGGGTGCGCTGGACATGCTGGCCATTCTGGCGGTGATGTCCTCTGTTCTGGGGCTGGCCTTTTTGATGTTTCTTGCAGCGGGGATGATCGAACGCGCTCTTGGGCCCATCGGGATCACCGTCACCACGCGTCTGTTGGGCATGCTGCTGGCGGCGCTTTCGGTGCAGTTTGTGCTGGACGGGCTGCGCGGGTTTGGCATCAGCGCCGGTTGAACCTTGGCCTACGGCAGATCCGCCCCTAAATTCGTTTAGGAGACAGATCAAAGGACACTGCCATGCCGCTCGACCAGAACGACCGCGTCGTCTACGCAGCCTTGCTGGCGGGCTTTGTTCTGATCTGGTTGTTCATCCGGCATCGCGGGGCCTTGGGCCGCGTGCTGCAATCGCTGATGACATGGGCGATGATCTTTACCGCTGTTCTGGCCGCCGTTGGATTGTGGCAGGAGCTTCAGGGCGGATTTAGCCAGCGTGCCATGGTCATCGGCACGGGGCATGTGGACCTGCCCCGCTCGTTTGACGGGCATTATTACGCCTTGCTAGAGGTCAACGGCACGCCAGTCCGCTTTGTGGTCGATACCGGCGCCAGCAGCATCGTGCTCAGCCGTCAGGATGCCGAGGCCGCCGGTCTGTCCGACGAAAACCTGCAATTTTTCGACACCGCCCGCACGGCAAACGGCCTTGTCGATACGGCGCCGGTGACGCTGGACAGCCTGTCGCTTGGCCCGTTCACCGACCGCCGCGTCCGCGCTTACGTCAATGGTGGAGAGATGCGCGGCTCGCTGTTGGGCATGACCTATCTGAACCGCTACGACCGGATCGAGATCACCGAAGGCCGGATGCGGCTGGAACGTTAGGCCTCGGCTTTCTTCTGCCAGCGCCCATCCTCTTCGGACCAATACTGCGCCTTGCAGCCTGCGCCGGTCAGCGTCTTCCATTGAACGCGGGCGGCCTGCACCGCCTCGGGGTTGTGGCCGTTGAACAGGATACAGACGCGGTCCAGCGCCTCGACCTCTGCGGGGGAGACCTCGGCCCCGTCCACGGCCATCAGACAGGCCGCGCCATTGGCGGCGTCGGTCCCGCTGACCAGCAGGATCGGCTGTTCCGCATCATGCGGGCCGCCTTCGATGCCATGGGGCAGGAACCCGTCGATCGGCCCTTGCCACAGCTGCTGGTCAAGCTGCTGAAGCCGCCCCTGATCGGTCCCGCGCACAGCCACCTTCCAGCCGCGTTCCAGCGACTTTTCTAAAAGCATCGGCAGCGTCACCTCCAGCGGTTGCCGAGTCAGGTGGTAGAACAGCGCATTGCCCATGGCCAAGCCTCGTTGAACTGCGCGCGCGAGACCGCAATAGCCCCGCGCGCGATCCGCTTATTCCGATGCGGTTGCTTCGCTTGCCGGAGCCGCCTCGACCACCTCGAAACGGTCGCGCACAAGACGATCCAGCGCCATGACACCCCAACCGGTCGCGCCTTTGGGCGCCAGCGCGGTCTCTTTGGCCACCTGTGCCACGCCCGCGATATCGAGGTGAATCCACGGCATATCATCGGCCACGAAACGTTGCAGGAACTGCGCCGCCGTGATCGACCCCGCCGCGCGCCCGCCGGTGTTTTTCACATCTCCCTTGGTGCCCTGAATAAGATCGTCATAGGCTTTGCTCAGCGGCAGACGCCATGCGCCTTCACCCTCGGCGGCGGCGGCCTTCAGGAAATCGTTGGCGAATTTGTCATCATTGCCAAAGACGGCTGCATTTTCATGACCCAGCGCAATGATGCAGGCCCCGGTCAGCGTCGCCAGATCAACGATGGCCGCCGGTTTTTCGGTCTGCTGGGTGTGCCACAGGACGTCTGCCAGAACCAAACGCCCCTCGGCGTCGGTGTTAAGCACTTCGATCATATCGCCTTTCATGGATTTGACGATGTCACCGGGACGCTGCGCACGGTCAGAGGGCATGTTTTCCACCAACCCCACAAGGCCCACCACATTGGCGCGTGCCTTGCGCAGGGCGAGGGTCTTCATCACGCCCGACACCACACCGGCGCCGCCCATGTCCATGGTCATGTCTTCCATGCCCGCAGCCGGTTTGAGGGAAATGCCGCCGGTGTCAAAGACCACGCCCTTGCCGACCAGCGCCAGCGGTGCCGCATCGGCCTCGCCCCCCTTCCAGCGCATGACAACCACCTTGGACGGCATGGCAGAGCCCTGCCCCACCGCCAGCAGCGCACGCATGCCCAGTTCGGCCAGACGATCCTCTTCGAGCACCTCGACCTCAAGCCCCAGATCCCGCATGGCCTCCAGACGGGCGGCGAATTCCTCGGTGCCCAGAACGTTTGTCGGCTCGTTGGTCAGATCACGGGTGAACACAACGCCCTCGGCCACGGCCTTGGCGCTGGCGAAGGCGGCTTCGGCGTCTTCGACCGACTTCACCATGAATGTCGCTGCCGCCGGTGTCTCGGCGGGCTCTGCCTTGCGCGCGGTAAAGGCATAGCTGCGCAGCGCCAGCCCAAGCGCTACCTGCGCCGTGCGACGCGTCCCGTCCGCCAGCACCACCAGTTCGCTGCTGCCCACAGCCTTGGCCAGCGTGGCACCGGCCTTGCGTGCCTCGCTGACCGAGGGGCGGCGCGACAGTTTCACCACATGCACGGCGGAAACCTTCATGTTGGCGGGGTAGCCCAGCGTCAGCGCCTCGCCCACCCCGAGCTTTTCAAACGCTTCGGTTTCCAGCATGCGCGCCACGGCGCCGCGCGACAATTTGTTTACACGACGTGCGCCCGGCCCCATGGTGCCTTGTTCGGGCACAAAGAGGGCCACCTGACCCGTGGCCTCGGCCACAGTTTCCAGATCGGTTTCGGCAAATGTGATGTCGCGCAAGTCGGTCATTCAGGGTCTCCTGTCAGAAGGTAAGCAGTTCCTTGCCCAATGACCTAGTCCCTTGTCCGGATCTTTACCAGAGGCCGCTTTCCCCTCCTGTGGGATTGTCCTATGTTGGCGCGCACCACTGACCCGGGGGGGACGACCGACTTGCAGAGATTCGACAGATACGTGCTGTCGCAGCTTATGATGTTGTTCGGCTTCTTCGCCTTGGTGCTGGTGTCGGTCTACTGGGTCAATCGCGCGGTTATCCTGTTCGACAGGCTGATTGCTGATGGCCATACCGCAATGGTGGTGCTGGAATTCACCGCGCTTTCCTTGCCTGCGGTGATTGCGCTGGTCCTGCCGATGTCGGTCTTTGCGGCCGCCGTCTATGTCACGAACCGCCTGTCGGGCGATTCCGAGCTGACAGTGGTGCAGGCCACCGGCTATTCGCCCTGGCGGCTGGCCCGCCCCTATCTGATCTTCGGCATTTTCATCGCCGTTATGATGGCCATTCTGACCAATGTGCTGGTGCCGCAGGCGGTGCAAAAGCTGCGCGACCGCGAATCCGAGCTTTCCGGCTCGATCTCGGCGGCTTTGTTGCGCGAGGGGACGTTTCTGCATCCCACCCGTGGCGTGACCTTCTACATCCGTGAAATCACCCCCGAGGGCGAGCTGCGGGACGTCCTGCTGGCGGACCGCCGTCAGGAAGGCCGCGAAACCACCTATACGGCAGAACGCGCCTATCTGTTGCGCGAGGACGACGGCGCAAAGATGGTCATGCTCTCCGGCCTCGCCCAGATTATGGACCTGCAGGAGCAGCGCCTGTCGACGACGGTTTTTGACAATTTCACCTATGATCTCACCAACATTATTGCCACGGACGGGCCGCGCGCCCAGAAATCCGATGCGATCCCCACGCTGGACCTGCTTCTTGATCCGGCGGCGATCAAGTTGATCAACGGCGACACGCGGGGCGAGGTTCTTGAAGAGGCGCACACGCGCCTTCATGCACCACTGCTGTGTATCGTGGCGGCGCTGATTGGATACGCCGCGCTGATGGTTGGCGGGTTCTCCCGCTTCGGCGTGACGAAACAGATCGTCTTTGCGATTTTTCTGTTGGTCATCGTCAAGATGGTTGAAAGCGGCACCGCCCCTGCGGTCAAGGACAATGGCGCACTCTGGCCGCTGATCTACGCGCCGACAGCGACGGGCGCGCTGTTTGCGATCGGCCTTTTGTGGCACTCCGCACGACCTTTCCGCCCCAAACGCGGCCCACAGGCAGAGGTGTCCGCATGAAGCTGCATCTGTATTTCGCCCGCCGCTTCCTGATGCTGTTTCTGGGCATCACAGCCGTCTTTGGTCTGTTCCAGATGCTGCTCGATCTGATTGACGAGATGCGGCGCGCTGGCGATGCGCTGACCTTTACAGAAGTCCTGACATTGGTCGCGCTGAAGCTTCCCGAAGGTCTGTACGAGGTTCTGCCGCTGGTGATGATCCTTGCCGCCGTGTCCATGTTTCTCGGGCTGGCGCGCTCGTCGGAAATGGTGGCCACGCGGGCCGCGGGCCGCTCGGGCCTGTCCGCGCTGTCCTCCCCGGTGATGGTGGCCTTCGTGATGGGGTTGATGATCGTTGGCGTCATGAACCCCATCGTGGCGGCCACCTCGAAACGCTACGCCGACCTACGAGAGACCTTCTATTCCGGCAACACCTCCGCGCTGTCGATCGGGGCCGAGGGGCTTTGGCTGCGCCAAGGTGGCGAGGCCGGACAATCCGCCATCCGGGCGAGCCGTGCAAACCCTGATGGCACCGAGCTTTTCGACGTCTCGATCATCCGTTTTGCGGAGGATGGCGGCCCGTTCCAACGCATGCATGCCGCAAACGCGACGCTCAGCGATGGCGCTTGGGCGCTTAGCGATGTGATCTCATGGCCCTTGTCACCCGGCATCAATCCCGAACAGGGAGTGCGCCGGTTGGACAGCTTCCGCCTGCCCTCGAACCTGACACGTGACAGCATTCTCGACCGTTTCGGACGCCCCTCCGCCGTACCGATCTGGCAGCTGCCTAGCTTTATTTCGGGGCTCGACGAGGCGGGCTTTTCCGCGCGCAGACATGTGGTCTGGATGCATATGGAACTGGCGCGCCCGCTGTTTCTGACCGCCATGGTGCTGGTTGGCGCGGCCTTTACCATGCAACCTGCGCGCATGGCGCGCACAGGTCTTGCGGTTTTGTCGGCTGTGCTTCTTGGCTTTGGTCTGTATTACGTGCGAAGCTTTGCTCAAATCATGGGCGAGAATGGACAATTGCCCGCCCTTGTCGCTGCATGGGTGCCGCCTGTGGCATCGGTTTTGCTCGCCTTGGGGCTTGTGCTGCATATGGAGGATGGCTGATGCGCGCATCGCCCCGCAAACCCTTTCCTTTGGCCGCGTTTGCACTGGCTGCCATACTGGGTGCGGCGCCTATTGGTGATCTGCGTGCGCAAGACAGCCAAGCCGCCAGCAGCACAGATGCCGCCCTGCTGATCGCCGACAACGTCACTGTTGAAGGACAAGAGCGGCTGGTCGCCACAGGCAACGTCGAGGCGCTGCAAGGCAACTACAAGCTCAGCGCCTCGCGCATTGTCTATGACCGCGCGGGCAATCTGCTGACCATCGACGGGCCGATCCGTATCCTTGACCCCGATGAGGGCATCCTGATCCTTGCCGACGCCGCCGAACTTGACGAAGGATTCCGCAACGGGTTGATGAAAGGTGCGCGCATGGTCATCGACCAGCACCTGCAACTGGCCGCGGTCGAGGCGAACCGGGTCGACGGTCGCTATACGCAGCTGAGCCGCACCGCCGTGACCTCCTGTCAGGTGTGCGGCCCTGACGAGACCCCGCTGTGGCAGATCCGCGCCACCCGCGTCATCCATGACCAAGAAGAGCGGCAACTGTATTTCCACAACCCGCAATTCCGCGTTCTGAACGTGCCCGTGTTCTGGATGCCTCGCATGCGCATGCCCGACCCGACGCTGGATCGCGCGCGCGGGTTTCTGTTTCCGTCCATCACCAGCTCTTCTCTTTGGGGGACAGGCGTGCGGCTGCCTTACTTCATCCCGATTGGCGACAGTCAGGACGTGACGCTGACCCCGCATCTGACCACGGAGTCGCGCACGCTTGAATTGACCTACCGGCGCGCTTTTAGGAACGGCAACATCACGGTGACGGGCGCCGTGTCAGGCAACGACTTCCGCGAGGAAGGCCTGCGCAGCTATGCCTATGCCTCGGGGAATTTCTCGTTGCCGCGCGATTTCACGCTGTCCTTCGGGCTGTGGTCTGTCTCCGATGACGCCTATCTGAACGATTACGATTATTCATCCGCCGAACGGCTTGCCAGCAACCTGTCTATTCAGCGGGTACGCGACGACCGCCGCCTGTCCTTCAGCCTGATCAGCTACGAGACCCTGCGCTCTTATGAAAGCAATGCAACCCAGCCGGGCCTGACCGCCGGCGTCTACACGGACCGGCGCTTTTTCTTTGACCGGGTGCCAGGGGAATTCCGCCTGAGTGGCGAGTTGGTCGGGCTGGAACGGGAATCCACGCTGGATGTGGACAGCGATGATGATGACAACGAGGTCGATGGCCGCGACACCGTGCGCTTTAACATCGAAGGCAGCTGGCAGAACCGCTGGACCCTGCCCGGCGGGCTGCGCGCCGGTGCGTCAACCTATCTGTTCTTTGACCATTACGTGACCGAAGAGGACGCCGCCGTCCCGCATCAGATCACCGAAGTGACCCCCGCCGCCGCGGTCGAGCTACGCTATCCCTTCCAACGGATTGGCGCGAATGGCGGCCGCACCCTGTTCGAGCCGGTCATGCAGGCCAGCTGGACCGGCGGCGAACGCGGCGAGAACGCCAACGAAGAAAGCACGCGCGTCGAATTCGACGAGGCCAACCTTTTGTCGATCTCGCGCTTTACCGCCGCAGACCGCCGCGAACGCGGCGTGTCGGTGGCCGCAGGGGTGCGTTGGGTCCATCAGGCCCCTGCAGGCTGGTCCAGCGCATTGACGCTTGGCCAGTTGTGGCAGGCCGATACGGACGAGGATTTCACGCGCTCTTCCGGTCTCGATAGCAGTTTCAGCGATGTGCTGATTGCCGCACGTTTTGCAAACCCGCTTGGCATCACCATCTCGGCCCGTGGCCTAATGGACGAGGACGCACGTTTCTCCAAGGCAGAGGCCCGCGCCGGCTGGTCCAACAGTCGCATGGATCTGGGCGCGTCCTATCTGCTGTTGGTCGAGGACGAGGACGAATACCGCGACGACACCATCGCGGAATGGACCTTTGACGGGCAATACCAGATCCTGCCGGAATGGAAGGCCTCGACCGAGGTCAGCTATGACCTTGCCGACCGTCGCCTTGACGAGGTAGCGCTGGGGCTGCAATACCGCAACGAATGCATTCAGGTGGAACTGGACGCGACGCGAGAATTCGCCTCATCCACCAATCTGGAACCATCCACCGATTTTGAACTGACCGTCGAGCTGATAGGCTTTGGCATCGATGGCAGCGCACAGGAGTACCGTCGCACATGTCGCTGAAACTAACGCTTTCGTCCTTGGCCATGGCCGCTGCCATCGGTTGCGCCACGTTGATGCCTTTGCCCGCGACAGCACAGGGGCTGTTTTCACCGGCGATCATCGTCAATGACGAGGTCATCACCGGCTACGAGCTGGCGCAGCGCAAACAGATGCTTCAGGTGCTGCGCTCGGCGGGCAATCTCGACACTCTGGCGCGCGAGCAGCTGATCGACGACCGGCTGCGCCTGCAGGCCTCCAAGGACGCGGGCATCCGCCCGTCGGAGCAAGAAGTGCTGGACGGTATGGAAGAATTCGCCGCGCGCGCCTCGCTCAGCCGCGAACAATTTATCGGCGCGCTGGCGCAACAAGGCGTGGATGAACAGACGTTCCGCGATTTTGTCCGCGCCGGTCTGAGCTGGCGCATGTTGGTGCGCGCCCGCTTTGCCGCGCAGGCCAATGTCACCGACGCCGAGGTCGACCGCGCGCTGTCCGGTCAGGCAGGTGGCTCGAACGTGCGTGTGCTGATCTCGGAGTTGATCATGCCCACCCCGCCGGGACAGGAGGCCAGTGTTCAGGCCCGTGCGGAACGGATCTCTGAACTCAGCAGCGTCTCGGCCTTCTCGGCGCAGGCGCGTCAGTATTCGGCCACCGCATCGCGTGGTGCGGGCGGACAGCTGCCATGGCGCAATCTGTCGGAATTGCCGCCCGCGTTGCAGCCCATCCTGTTGGGTCTGCGCCCCGGCGAGGTGACCGACCCCATTCCGCTGCAAGGGGCCGTGGCCCTGTTCCAGCTGCGCGCGATTGAGGAGACCGACTATCAGGCGGCGCCGCCCGCAGCGATTGAGTATGCCGCCTATTACATGGCGGGGGGCCGCACGCCGGAGACGCTGGCCAAGGCCGAAAGCATCGCCAGCCGTCTCGACCGCTGCGACGATCTGTATGGTGTGGCCAAGGGACAGCCCGCCGAGGTTCTCGAACGCGGCAGCCTTGCGCCCTCGGAAATCCCGACCGACATCGCCTATGAGCTGTCCAAACTCGACCCCGGCGAGACCTCGACTGCCCTGACGCGGTCGAACGGGGAAACGCTTGTGCTGTTAATGCTTTGTGGCCGTAGCCAAGCCATTGGCGACGAGGCGCCCAACCGCGAGCAGGTACTGAATAACCTGCGCCAGCAGCGGGTCGCCAACCTTGCCGAAAGCTATCTGTCGCAGCTGCGCTCTGACGCGACGATCATCCGCAAATGACCGATACGACCGCACAGACGCAGCTTGATCCCCAAATCGCGCAGGCACCGCGCGACGGGGCCTCGGCTGCCCCGATTGCGGTCAGTTGTGGCGAACCGGCGGGCATTGGCCCGGAGCTGATCGAAGCCGCTTGGGCGGAACTTCGCGGTGATCTGCCGCTGTTCTGGATCGGCGAGCCGTCGCATCTGCCGCAAACCGTGCCGCACGCGTTGATCACCGATCCGGCAGAGGCGCTGGAGCTGTGCCACCGTGCGCTGCCGGTGCTGTCTTTGCCGATGCCGGGGCCACGGGTGCCCGGCACACCGCAACCCGCCCATGCCGCAGGCGTTGTCCGCGCCATCGAGGTCGGCGTCTCGCTCACCCAATCGGGGCAGGCATCGGCCCTGTGTACGCTGCCGATCCACAAACAGGCCTTGGCCGAGGGGGCGGATTTCGCCTACCCCGGTCATACGGAATTCCTCGCCCATCTTGGCGGCGTCGACGAGGTGGTGATGATGCTGGCCTCTGACCGGCTGCGGGTCGTGCCCGCCACCATTCACATCCCGTTGTCTGAGGTGCCGCAGGCCCTGACCGCCGAGTTGCTGGAGCGGCGCATTCGCATCACCCATGACGCACTGGTCGCGCAGTTCGGCATCTCTGATCCTGTGATCGCGGTGTCGGGTCTGAACCCCCACGCGGGCGAAGGCGGGCGCATGGGCCATGAAGACCACGCGCTGATCGCGCCGGTGATCAAACGGCTGCGCGACGAGGGGCTGAACCTGACCGGTCCCCTGCCCGCTGACACGATGTTTCATGCCCGCGCCCGCGCGGGCTATGACGCCGCTGTGTGCATGTACCATGATCAGGCGCTGATCCCGATCAAGACGCTGGATTTCGACGAAGGTGTGAATGTGACGCTGGGCCTGCCCTTTGTGCGCACCTCGCCCGACCATGGCACGGCGTTCGACATCGCGGGGGCGGGATTGGCCAATCCATCCTCTACACTGGCGGCGTTGCGCATGGCCGCACGCCTCGGGCGCTCTTGACCACACGCGGGGGATGGGCGAAGGCAGGGCATGAGCCAAATTGACGATCTGCCCCCCCTGCGCGATGTGATCGCGACACACCAACTGTCCGCGCGCAAGGCGCTGGGGCAGAACTTCCTGCTTGATCTGAACCTGACCGCACGGATCGCCCGCATCCCCGGCGATCTGTCGGGGATGGACGTCCTGGAGGTCGGCCCCGGACCCGGCGGTTTGACCCGAGGGCTCTTGTCCGAAGGCGCGCGCCGCGTGCTGGCCATCGAAAAAGACAGCCGCTGCCTGCCTGCGCTGGCCGAGATCGGACAGGCCTGCCCCGGCCGTCTGGAGGTGATTGAAGGCGACGCGCTGGAAATCGACCCGCTGGCCCATCTGACGCCGCCCATCGCGATCTGCGCCAACCTGCCCTACAACGTCGGCACCGAATTGCTGACCCGTTGGCTGACGCCATCGGACTGGCCGCCCTTCTGGTCCTCGCTGACATTGATGTTCCAGAAAGAAGTCGCAGAACGCATTGTTGCCCAACCGGGCAGTAAGGCCTACGGGCGGCTTGCGATCCTGTCACAGTGGCGCTGTGATGCCCGCATCGCTTTGACCCTGCCGCCCGGCGCCTTTACCCCGCCGCCCAAGGTCAGCTCTGCCGTGGTGCATCTGACCGCCCTGCCCGAACCGCGCTTTCCCGCGCAGCACAAACTGTTGGAACGCGTGGTGGCGACCGCCTTCAACCAGCGGCGCAAGATGCTGCGCTCGTCGCTCAAAGGGCTCGCCCCGGATATAGAGGAGCGGCTGAACGCCGTTGGCATCCCCCCGACCGAGCGCGCCGAGCAAGTCGGGCTAGAGGCCTTCTGCGCCCTCGCCCGCACCTTCGAGACATAAAAAATGCCCCGCCAATCTGGCGGGGCTTTTCTTATCTGTATCGCGTCGGCTGATTATTCAGCGGCGTCCGGTGTCGTGTCGGTTTCAGCGCTCTCGGCAGCGGGCGCTTCGGCCTTTTTGGTCGTGGTTTTCTTGCGTGTGGAGGTCGTCGATTTCGCGGTCGTCGACTTGGCCGTTGTGGATTTGGTCGACGGTTTGCGCGGGGCGCGCGGCTTTTTCGGCTTTTCCTCGGGCGTCTCGGCGGCCTGTTCGGGCTGCGGCGCCTCTTCGCGGGCTTCTGCCTCGCGGGCAAGCTGTGCCGGGCTCATCTGCTCCGCGCGGCTTTCGGGCGTATCGACCAGACCGGAATCCTCGTCCTGCGCCTTGGCGACCGCGTCGTCAGCCTGCGGCTCTGCCTCGTTGTGGCGGGGCTTGTTGTCGTGACGCGGCTGCGATTTCTGGTGGTCATGCCCCTGATGAGAGGGCTGTTCGCCACTGTCGTTGTTGTTGTCGCGCTGCTGGGCACGCTCGCGGTCACGCTGGGCTTGGCGTTCGCGGTTCTCGCGCTCCTGCTGTTCGCGGCGCAGGTCCTGTTCTTTCTGGGCTTCCGACAGCATGCGCATGTAATGTTCTGCGTGCTGTTGAAAGTTCTCCATGTTCACGCGGTCATTCGACAGGCTCGCATCGCGGGCAAGCTGGTTGTACTTGTCGATAATCTGCTGCGGGGTGCCGCGCACCTTGCCTTCGGGGCCACTGGAATCGAAAACCCGGTTAACGATATTGCCCAACGAATTGTTGTTGCGGTTGCGATTGTTCTTGCTCCGCGAGCGGGATTTGGAAGAGCGCATAGGTTTTTCTGTTCCAGCCTGAGATTTACGGCTTGGTGACGATACGGCGCAATCTGCGCCAGACGAATTCAGTCACCGGCATTTGGGCAATTCGTCAGCGGGAGCGGCAGGTGCCTCTCAACAGCCAACTGAGGTCGAATAAACATATGAAATGCCCCCGCACAAGGGGAAATGGCCATTTGTTCATAAATTAGCAGATATCACCGCACGTCAGAGCGTTTTGTACCCACCACGACACGGTCCCGCCCGTCCAGATCGGGAATCACCCGCACGCCGGTCAAACCCGCCTGTTCAAACATCCGCGACACGGCGCCCCCCTGACTTGCGCCGATCTCGACCACCAAACGTCCGGAACGTGCCAACCAACGGTCATAGCCTGCGAGGATGGCCGCATAGGCGCTCAGCCCGTCCGCCTCGTCCGTCAGCGCCAGACGCGGCTCGTGATGGCGTACCTCGGGCGACAGAAACGGCATTTCGTTAATGGCGATATAGGGCGGGTTGGAGACGATCAGGTCGAAACGATCATCCACGCCGCCCAGTGCGTCGAACCAGCGCCCTGCGCGCAGTTCTGCGTGCCCGTCCAACCCCAATGCGGCCCTGTTGCGCTCCGCCACCTGCAAAGCCTCTGTGCTCAGGTCGCAGCCGTAGCCCACCGCATCGACACGTTCCGCCAGAAGCGTCAGCAAGATACAGCCCGATCCGGTGCCAAGGTCCAGCACGGTGCCGAATGGCGCCGACAGCGCCACCTCGATCAGGGTTTCGGTTTCGGGGCGCGGGTCCAGCACCTGTGGCGTGACCACAAATTCGCGCCCGTAAAACGCGCGCCGCCCCACCAGATGCGACACCGGCATCCGGTCTGCACGCTGGTCGATCAGCGCCTCAAACGCCGCCTGACGGTCGGCATCCATCGGTTCAGGCAGAAACAGGGTCAGCCGCCCCGCAGCCACGTCCAGCACATGCGCCATAAGCCTGCGGGCATCCCGCCCGGCATCGGGCACGCCTGCGTCTGTCAGGCGGCGGGTGGCCTGCGCCAGAACCTCGGAGGCTCTCATGATTGCATGTCCGCAAGCTGTGCTGCCTGCTGTTCGGAAATCAGCGCGTCGATGATCTCGTCCAGATCGCCGCCCATGATGGCATCCAGCCGGTAGAGCGTCAGCCCGATGCGGTGATCGGTCATACGCCCTTGGGGAAAGTTATAGGTCCGGATGCGTTCCGACCGGTCGCCCGATCCCACCTGCGCCTTACGGTCGGCCGAGCGTTCCGCATCCGCCTTTGACCGCTGAAGATCAAACAGCCGCGCCCGCAGCACCTGCATGGCAATCTCGCGGTTGCGGTGCTGGGATTTCTCGGAGGAGGTGACCACAAGGCCCGTGGGAATATGGGTGATGCGCACAGCCGAGTCGGTCGTGTTCACGTGCTGGCCACCGGCGCCTGACGACCGCATGGTGTCGATCCGGATGTCATTTGCGGCAATGGCAATGTCGACCTCTTCCGCCTCTGGCAGAACCGCAACGGTGGCCGCCGAGGTGTGAATACGCCCGCCGGATTCGGTTTCAGGCACGCGCTGAACACGGTGCACACCGGATTCGTATTTCAGACGGGCAAAGACCCCCTCGCCCGCGATGCGCACCACCAGTTCGCGGATGCCGCCCAGTTCGGACAGCTGTTCCTCGATGACCTCCCAGCGCCAGCCCTGCGCCTCGGCGTGACGCTGGTACATCCGCGCCAGATCACCGGCAAACAGCGCGGCCTCGTCTCCGCCGGTGCCGGGCCGGATTTCCAACATCGCCGGACGGGCATCCGCCGCGTCGCGCGGCAGCAAGGACAACTGCACCGCGCGCTCGGCCTCTGGCAAGGCGGCGCGCAGCTCTGGCAGTTCTTCCTCGGCCAGTGCTTTCATCTCCGGGTCGGCCAGCATGGCCTCTGCCTCGGCGATGTCGGCGACCAGCCGTTCATATTCGGTGATTTGCCGCACAACGGGCGACAATTCCGCATGTTCACGGCCCAAGGCGACAATGTCGCCCTCGCCTGTGGACATCTGCGCCTCGACAAATTCGAGACGCGCCTTGATCTGTTGCAGTCGGTCAGTCGGGATCATGGCGTCCCATCGCCCAGACTGGCCCTCAGGTCAAGATACCACGCTCAGGCACCGCCTGCGCGCAGCTCCTCCAGCCAGCCATCGACGCGTTTCTGGTTCACGCCAGTGTCAGACACGCCAAAGCGCAGACGGGCGTGGATTTCCAACACGCCGTCACCCTGCTTGACCGTTGTGTAATCGGGAAAGCCCATCAGCTGCGAACGGGTGACATAGGTGGCCATGCCGTCTTCGACCCCACCGGCCACCAGTTCGGTGCGCGGGGTGGACAGGATGATCCCGTGCAGACGCTGGAAATCACCGCTCTCTGCGGCGACACGGCGGCGCACCCCGCCGGTCAGATCCTGATCGGCGGTGACCTGCGGGTCCACGTGCCAGACTTCGGGCTTGGACGGGGCCAGCCTGATCCATGCCAGCCCACCCACGATGATGAGGATCAACAGATAAAACATCTTGCGCATGCCCCGCTCCTTCTTGCAGCGCCGCGTTTGCCCTGTTCGCGCGCCACTGTGAAGCCCTGCCACCGCATTGCGGCAGAACTATGCCGATCTGCCCCTTACAGCCGGGTGTAGCCCCACAGGCTCAACAGTTCTGTCGCCACATGGGCCCCGGCGACCGCCGTGATGCCGGCCGTGTCAAACGGGGGGGAGACCTCGACCACATCGCCACCTTTCAGATCGATGCCCGCCAGCGCACGCAGCGCCACCGCCGCCTGATGGCTGGTCATCCCGCCCCAGACCGGCGTGCCGGTGCCGGGCGCATAGGCCGGGTCCAGACAATCGATGTCGAAGGTCAGATAACAGGGATGCGCCCCAACGATGTCACGCGCCTTTTGCGCCACCGCCTCGGAGCCGATCGCCTGCACCTCGCGCGCGTCGATGATGTTGAAGCCCAATGTGTCGGGGTTGTCGGTGCGGATGCCGATCTGGACGGACCGTTCCGGCACGACAATCCCCTCTTTCGCGGCAGTATACAGAAAGGTCCCGTGATCCACGCGCGCCGCGTCATCATCGGCCCAAGTGTCGGTATGCGCGTCGAACTGGATCACGCTGAGCGGGCCGTACCGTTTGGCATGGGCGCGCAACGCCCCCAGCGTCACCGAATGGTCGCCACCCAGCGCAATGCAGGCCGCGCCTTGGTCTAAAATCCCCTCGATATGCGCCTCGATGCGGGCGGGTACTTCGGACGGCATGGCATAGTCAAAGGCCATATCGCCGTAATCCGCGATGGCAAAGGCGCTCATCACGTCAAAGTCCCAGCCATAGGGTTTGTCCATTGTCTGCAGCAGCGATGCCTCGCGGATCGCGCGCGGGCCAAGCCGGGTGCCGGGGCGGTTGGTGACCGCCTGATCAAAGGGCAGACCCGTCACCGCAATATCCACACCGCGCAGGTCCTTGGTGTACTTGCGGCGCAAAAACGAGGGTGCCCCGGCAAAGACGTTTTCAAACGACGGACCTTTGAGGTCCTCGCGCGTGAAAGCGTGGTCGATCTGGCGTTTTGCTTCTTCGAGACTCATCCCGAGCCCTCCCTGATATCTATCTCTGCCGTCACACGACGGGGCGGTGATGGTCAAGCCCGCCCCACCGATCCGATCAGTCGACCGGCAAGGCTGTTTCGATCAGACGCGCAAAGAACGATGCCCCCACCGGCGCGATATCGTCGTTGAAATCATATTCGGGGTGGTGACACACAGCGGTCTCCCCCTGCCCCAGAAACAGATAGGCCCCGGGCCGCGCTTGCAACATGTAGGAGAAATCCTCCCCCGGCATGATCGGCGGCGTGTCGTCGTCCACCTTGTCCGCGCCGACGACCTCGCGCGCGACCCTGGCGGCAAAGGCGGCCTGCTCGGGGTGATTGATCGTGGGCGGGTAGCCCTCTTCATAGTCGAGCTCGGCGGTACAGCCAAAGCTGCGGGCCTGAAACTCTGCCAGCTCGGCCATGCGCGCCTTGACCACGGTCTGCGCGTCCTTGTCGTAGTAGCGCACCGTGCCATTCAGAACCGCCGTTTCGGGCACGATGTTCATGGCGCTGCCGGTGTGGATCTGGGTCACCGACACAACCACCCGGTCCAGAGCGGCCAGATTGCGGCCCAGAATGGTCTGCAACGCCATCGTCAGACTGGCGGCTGCCACCACCGGATCGACGGTTTCCTGCGGCTCGGCGGCGTGCCCCCCCTTGCCCGTCAGCGTCACGGTAAATTCATCGACCCCCGCCAACAGCGCCCCGTGATTGGTTACCAATGAGCCCACTTCGCCACCGGGCATATTGTGGATGCCGTAGACCTCGGCGATGTCGAACCGGTCCATCACACCCTCCTCGACCATGATGCGACCACCGCCCTCGTTTTCCTCCGCCGGTTGAAACAGCAGCGCCACACGGCCTGCGAAATTGCGCGTCTCCGCCAGATATTTGGCCGCACCCAGCAGCATGGTGGTGTGCCCGTCATGCCCGCAGGTGTGCGCCATGCCCGGCACGGTAGAGGCATGCTCCGTGCCCGACAGATCCTCCATCGGCAGCGCATCCATGTCCGCCCGCAAACCAATGGTCCGCCCCGGCGCGCGGCCTTCGATGATCGCCACAACCCCGCTGCGGGCGATGCCTTCGTGGATTTCAGTGACGCCAAATTCCTTCAACCTTTCAACAACAAAGGCCGCGGTCTTAAAGCAATCCAGCCCCAGTTCGGGATGCTGATGCAGATGGCGGCGCCAGGTTTTCATCTCTTCGGCAGAGGCGGCGATGGAATTTACGATAGGCATGGAAATCTCCCGGTGGTCTTTGCGCGCACCATGCCCCTGACACAGCCTGCGCGAAAGCCCCAAGGATGCATTTCCCGCCGTTGCATCGCGCATTGCGCAAATCGGCGGCAGCGCCCTGCTGGACTCCCCCGCGCCAATCCCCCACATCTGTGCCACGCCAGACAGGAGAGCCCGATGACCGATCTGATCCACGATCCCAAAGGCGGCATGCCCCGCCTGCTTGAAATCATGCGCCGCCTACGCGACCCCGATGGCGGCTGCCCATGGGATCTGGAACAGGACTTCGCCTCCATCGCGCCCTACACCATTGAAGAGGCCTATGAGGTCGCCGACGCCATCGAACGCGAGGCATGGGACGAGCTGAAGGGAGAGCTGGGCGATCTGCTGTTCCAGTCAGTGTTCCACGCGCAGATGGCCAGCGAAAAGGGCATATTCACCTTTGACGAGGTGGCCGACACCATGTCGGACAAGATGGTCGCCCGCCATCCGCATGTCTTCGGCGACGAAACCCGCGACAAATCCGCCGCCCAACAGACCGCCGATTGGGAAAAAATCAAGGCCGCCGAACGCGCCGCCAAAGCGCAAAAAGGCGTGCTAGACGGGGTGGCCATGGGGCTGCCGGCGCTTTTGCGGGCGGTCAAGCTGCAAAACCGCGCCGCGCGCGTGGGCTTTGACTGGCCGGATTCGGGCGACGTTATGGACAAGCTGCACGAAGAGCTCGACGAGATCCGGCAGGCCACCAACAAAGACGAACAATTCGAAGAATTCGGCGACATGCTCTTTGTCGTCGCCAATCTCGCCCGTCATCTCGACATCGACCCCGAGGCCGCACTGCGCGCCGCCAACACAAAATTCACCCGCCGTTTCAAATACATCGAAGACGCGCTCGCCGCTCAAGGTCGCAGCCCGAACGACAGCGACCTGACAGAGATGGACCGGCTTTGGGACGCTGCGAAACAGGCGGAAAAATCCTGACTGAAAAAATCGACTGTTGACCGAACACTTTTTGTCAGGTTTACAGGCGCCAATCTAAATATCAGGAGAACAGACATGTTTCTGCGCGCCACCACAGCTCTGACCCTCGCGGCCATCGCCGCCCCGGCTCTCGCCCAAGAGGTCAACGTCTATTCCTACCGCCAGCCCGAGCTGCTGGCGCCGCTGACAGACGCTTTCACCGAAGAAACCGGCATCAAGGTCAACGTCGCATTCCTTGAAAAAGGTATGGTGGAACGCCTGCAGGCCGAGGGCGCACGCTCTCCCGCCGATCTGGTCTTCACCGTGGATATCTCGCGCCTGAACGCTGTGGTCGAGGCCGGCCTGACCCAGCCCGTCACCTCCGACGTGCTGACCGAAAACGTCCCCGCCGCCTACCACGACCCCGAAGGTCACTGGTGGGGCCTGACCACCCGCGCACGCATCGTCTACGCCTCCAAGGACCGCGTGGATCCGTCCGAGGTGACAACCTACGAAGATCTCGCAGACCCCAAATGGCAGGGCCGCATCTGCATCCGCTCCGGCACCAACGCCTACAACGTGGCGCTGGTCTCCGCGATGCTGCACCACCACGGTGAAGAATACACCAAAGAGTGGCTTGAAGGCGTGAAATCCAACCTCGCCCGCAAACCCCAAGGCAACGACCGCGCACAGGTCAAGGCGATCTGGGCCGGCGAATGCGACATCTCCGTGGGCAACACCTACTACATGGGCAAAATGCTCGAAGATGACGAACAGAAAGAATGGGCAAGCGCCGTCAACGTCCTGTTCCCCACCTTCGAAGAGGCCGGCACACACGTGAACATCTCCGGCGTCGCCATGACAGCCGCCGCCCCGAACAAGGAAAACGCGCTGAAGATGATGGAATTCCTGTCCTCCCCTGCAGCACAGGAAGTCTACGCCGAAGCCAACTACGAATACCCAATCGCACCGGGCACCGAAGCGATTGACCTGGTCAAAGGCTGGGGCGAGTACACCGCCGACGACGTCAACCTGATGACCCTCGCCGGACTGCGCGGTGACGCGCTGCGCCTGATCGAAGAAGTCGACTTCGACGGCTGATCGAAGCCACACCCAGAACGACCAAAGGGCGCCTTCGGGCGCCCTTTTTGCATGCTCTCGGTCGCGCGCCCGCCCGCGCCCAGAACGCCCCGCTACACGCTTTTCCTTGGGCAAAATACCTATTCCAGCGGCGCCGCTTAACGCAACAGCAGACATAAAAAACGGCGGCTCCCGTCATGGGAACCGCCGCTGTGTCTGTCTCGACGAAACCGCTTACTGGGCTTCGGAGATGAATTTGACCGCGTCGCCGAAGGTCTGGATGGTTTCGGCTGCGTCGTCGGGAATTTCGATGCCGAATTCTTCTTCGAACGCCATGACCAGCTCGACGGTGTCCAGCGAGTCTGCGCCAAGGTCATCGATGAAGGAGGCCGATTCAACAACCTTGTCTTCTTCGACGCTCAGGTGCTCGACGACGATTTTCTTCACGCGATCTGCGATGTCGCTCATATTCTTTCCTCACAAGTCAAGGGCTTGCGCCCAGATTTGCCCGACCCCAGGGCGGACGTTACTTTGCCCGAAGGGGCGGCTCGATCATCCGGGGACTCCCCCGCGCCGGACAGCGCAAAACGCCAGCCGACATGAAATCTGAGGGGCCTATAGCACAGGCAACGGGGATGGCAAATGCTTTCCCACGCCGCCGGGCCACACCCCCTCAGAGGCGATTATAACATGGCCATGCCACCGTTGACGTGCAAGGTCGTGCCCGTCAAGTACCCCGCCTCTGCGCTGGCCAGAAACAGAACGGCTGCGGCGATCTCTTCAGGCGTGCCCATGCGACCCGCCGGGATCTGGCCCAGAATTGCGCCCTTCTGGTCGTCGTTGAGCTTGTCGGTCATCGCCGTCTCGATAAAGCCCGGCGCCACGGCGTTCACAGTGATGCCGCGCGACGCGACCTCGTAGGCCAGCGATTTGGACATGCCGATCATGCCCGCCTTGGCGGCGGCGTAGTTGCCCTGTCCGGGGTTGCCGGTCGCGCCCACCACGGACGAGATATTCACGATACGGCCCCAGCGGGATTTCATCATGCCGCGCAGCACGCCTTTGCACAGACGGAAGGTCGAGGTCAGGTTGACCTCCAGCACACTCGCCCATTCCTCTTCGGACATGCGCATGAACAGGTTGTCACGCGTGATGCCTGCGTTGTTTACCAGGATATCGACCGCGCCCATCGCCTCGACCGCCTGCTTGGGCAGCGCGTTGACGGCCTCTGCGTCGGACAGGTTGCAGGGCAGCACATGAGCACGCTCGCCCAATTCCGCGGCCAAAGCTTCGAGCGGCTCAACTCGTGTGCCCGACAGGCCCACGGTCGCGCCCGCGGCGTGCAGGGATTTCGCAATCTCGCCGCCGATGCCGCCAGAGGCACCGGTGATCAGGGCCGTCTTACCCGTCAGATCAAACATTCTCATCTCCTCTCCGCTTATGCGGTTTATGCCTTCAGGCTTTCGACAGCGGTGGCCACATCTGCAGCACTGCCAATGTTGCGCACGGCTGCGGGTTTGTGGATGCGACGCACCATGCCCGACAGCGCCTTACCTGCGCCGATCTCCCAGAATTCGCTCACGCCTTGGGCCACCATGTACTCCACCGACTCGCGCCAGCGCACGGACCCGCAGACCTGTTCGACCAACAAGGCGCGGATCGTCGTGACATCGCTGACGGCCGAGGCGCGCACATTGGCCACCAAGGGGACTTTGGGTGCGGCGATTTCGACGTCGTCCAGCGCCTCTGCCATCACATCCGCTGCGGGCTGCATCAGGTCACAATGGAACGGTGCCGAGACCGGCAGCAAGAGCGCGCGCTTGGCGCCTTTGGCCTTTGCGATCTCCACCGCCCGTTCTACAGCCGCTTTTGTGCCAGAGATCACCACCTGCGCCGGGTCGTTGTCATTGGCTGCTGCCAGCACGTCACCCTCGGCGGCCTCGGACACCACCTCGCGGACGCCGGCCAGATCCAGCCCCAATACGGCGGCCATCGCCCCCTGCCCCACGGGCACGGCAGCCTGCATCGCCTCGCCCCGCTTGCGCAGCAGGCGGGCAGCATCCGCCACGCTCAGCGATCCCGCCGCCGTCAGCGCGGTGTATTCGCCCAGCGAATGGCCTGCGACATAAGACGCGGCATCAATGGTGACGCCTTCGGCCTCCAGCGCGCGAAGGGCGGCAATGGATGTCGCCATCAGCGCAGGCTGTGCATTGGCCGTCAGCGTGAGGGTTTCGATCTCGCCCTCCCAGATCAGGCCGGACAGGTTTTCGCCCAAGGCGGCGTCGACCTCGTCAAAGACGGCCTTGGCTGCGGGATAGGCCTCTGCCAGATCCCGGCCCATGCCGATGGTCTGGGCGCCCTGCCCGGGAAAGATGAAAGCGCGGCTCATGCCCCTCTCCTTTACGTATCGTCGTCAGGGACTAGCCCTTAACGGTCCCGCCCTTGCGGCGCAACGCGTAGCGCACGCCGCATGTGCAAACACGCGGATTGCAGCAAGCAGTGTTTCCGCTAAGTCACCCCATGCATCTCAAAGCGGAGCCTCGCCATGCCCCTGACCAATTCCCGCAGCCGCTACGGCATGATCACCAAGATTTTCCACTGGACGATCGCCCTGGGGATATTGCTAATGATTCCGCTGGGCTGGCTGGCGGACCGGCTGCCCTATGAGACAGCCGATCAGCTTGCGCGCAAGGCCACGCTGTTTTCGGTGCACAAGACGCTGGGGGTGACGATCTTCCTTGTGGCGCTGGCGCGGATTGTGTGGGCCGTGACACAGACGAAGCCCGCCCCGCTGCACCCGGACCGCCGGGTCGAGACATTCGCAGCCGAGGTGGTGCATTGGCTTCTTTACGGCTCGCTGGTGCTGGTGCCGCTGTCGGGATGGATCGAACATGCGGCCACGGACGGGTTCGCGCCGATCTGGTGGCCCTTCGGGCAGGATCTGTTCTTTGTTCCCAAAAGCCCCGCATTGGCAGAGACCTTTGCCACGCTGCATTTCATCCTGCAGTGGGTTCTGCTGGGGGCTCTGGTCCTGCATGTGGCGGGCGCGCTGAAACACCACCTGATCGACGGTGATGCCACCCTGCGGCGGATGTGGTTCGGCACGACAGAGGCCTCAGGCCCGCATCACGCGCGCCACGGCTGGGCTGCGCCCCTGTTGGCGGGATTTGTCTGGGCGGCCACTTTGGGCGGGGCGTGGTCCTTGGGCTGGTTCGCCCATGACACCGGCGGCACGTCGGCAGAGCTGGCTCAGGTCGAAAGCGACTGGTCGGTGCGCGAGGGCACGCTTTCCCTGTCGGTGGATCAGTTCGGCAAGACCGTCGAGGGCAGCTTTGCCGAATGGACCCCAGACATCGATTTCGATGACAGCACGGACACCGGCGACAAGGGAAGCGTGACAGTGCAAATCGCCATCGGGTCCCTGACCTTGGGCAGTGTGACCAATCAAGCGCTTGGAGCCGACTTCCTCAGCGCTGAGGATCACCCCACCGCAACCTTTACCGCGCCTATTGTACGGACAGAGGATGGCTATATCGCCGAAGGCACCTTGGCGTTGAAAGACCATGAGGTGCCGGTCACCCTCCCCTTCACGCTGACGTTGGAAGGCGATGTGGCGCAGATGGAGGGACAGGCGGTTCTGGATCGGCGCAACTTTAGCATCGGTGACAGCATGACAGATCCCGCGCAACTGGGGTTCGAAGTCATCATTGATGTGGCGCTGACCGCAGAGCGTGCGGGGGACTAATCGGTCTCGACCCGCCAGCCATTGCTCCACCTCGTGATGCGTGCGCCCACGGGCGCGCGCAGCAGTGCCATCATGCTGTCATCCTTGTTCAGCAGCAGGCCGATAGGTCCGTGGAACAACTGGTCCAAGGGGCGTTCCCCCATCGGGCCATAGGCGCACCAGCCGGTTTCCGCATAGGGGCCGCTGCGCACCGGCGGCAGACAGCGCTGCAGCCAGCTGACCCGTGCGCCTGCCGTCAAAATCGCCGGATCGATGAAGGCATTGGCGAGATACCGCGCCTCTTCCTCCAGCGTGTCGACACGACATTTGCCCACGGCCCAGATATGCCCCGCGTGTATGTCGAACGTCTGGGGGACACCGGCGGGGCGCGCATCATCGGCGTGACAGTGCCACAGACCGTCTGAATGATCGCTCAGTTCCACCCACAAACGTTCCGCAGCCATTCCCGGCTGCCCCGAAGGGGCGAATCCGACCTGCACCCGATCACCGGGTTGCAGTAGTGCCAGCTCTGCCTTCGATGGGGTAAAAAAAGTATAGGGCGCCTCTGCCTTTATCGGATCGGTTTCCACCAGATCCCAGCCGGCGCCACCGTTCCAATCCTCACTCGGGTCGATATCAAACATGCCTTCAGCCTCCTGCCCGGCGAAGACACCACCGCAATGAGGCAAAATTCGGCCCTCTCGCGCCGCGATCTGTCGCGGGTTTTAGACGAATGCCCAAAGCCGCCGCACGCAAACAAAAAGGCCCGCAGAAAACTGCGGACCCTTGCTGGCGGATGTCGCCAAACGATCAGTCGGCTTTCATGGCCTCCACAGAAATCGTGACTTCGACCTCGTCGGACACGTAGGGCGCGAATGCACCGACGTTGTAGTCAGACCGGATCAGCGTGGTGGTTGCGTCAAAGCCCGCCCAGGGCTTGTTCGCCATCGGGTGGTCGCCCATCTGGTTAAGCTTCGCGTCCAGCACGACCTCTTTGGTCACGCCATTCAGCGTCAGATCGCCGGTGATGTTGGCGGTGTCTTCGCCGGTCACTTCGATGGAGGTCGAGGTAAAGCTGACCATCTCGTCTTCTGCCGCGCCAAAGAAATCGTCAGACATGAAGTGTGTGAAACGCTCTTCCCAGCCCGTCATCATGGAGCGCACGGGAAAGGAGACCTCGACCGAGGACTGCGCGGGATTTTCCTTGTCCCAATCAATGGTGCCCTCGAAGCCCGAGAACATGCCCATGCCGGTGGAATAGCCAAGGTGGTTATATGTGAACAGGATCTGGCTGTGGCTGGGGTCGAGCGTATACGCCTCGCCCGCCAGTGCGGAGATGGGGGCCAAGGCCAGAACGGTCGCGAAGAATGCAGATTTCATAAGGGTCATCCCGATTGGAGCTGTTGTGAGCCGCAATCTATGACGGGACGGGTTTCAGGCAATCCGGCGTTGCAACACAGACCCTGTTCCAAAACGAACATGACACCACCAGAGTGTGCGAAAATGCGCCGAGTTTACGGTGCGTCCCGCCCGCAAACGATCATTCCCAACCCCAGCAGCAGCATGAACAAAGACGCCCCGAGTTTCATCAGCAAGACGACACCCCCGCCCACTGCGCCCCCCACGATCCAAAGCCCAAAGGCAGAGACAGCCAAAGCCGTCCCCACGCAAACCAGCACCAGCCGCCAGATCAGATTTCCCGCAGGTGTCATATCCCGTGCGAGGGGATGCGCAGTGTGGATGCTGTCAGATGTCATGGTCATGTCAAACGCCTCTTGCTCGAATATGAACAAGCTGCTTTGAGAATAGGCCGCAACTAAGGCACAGGCGGGGCGATCCCGTGCCCTGCCCCGCGTGCCGAACAGGGGCTTGCACCGCGGGGCAATCCGTGTATATGGGGCGTTCCTTCCGCAAACACGGTTGAACCGCGCGGTCTCTCGTGGGTCGGGCGCGGAAGGTTAGCCCGCCCTTTGAAACGCGCCTTGACAAAAATGGAGCGAACATGCCGCTGTACGAGCATGTCTTTATCTCGCGTCAGGACTTGTCCAACGCGCAGGCCGAAGGCCTGGTGGAACACTTCAGCACCGTTCTTTCGGACAACGGCGGTAAAGTCGTCGAATCCGAATACTGGGGCGTGAAGACCATGGCCTACAAGATCAACAAGAACCGCAAGGGCCACTACGCCTTTCTGAAGACCGACGCACCGTCGACGGCTGTTCAGGAAATGGAACGCCTGATGCGTCTGCACGACGACGTGATGCGCGTCCTGACCATCAAGGTCGACGAGCACGAGGAAGGTCCCTCCGTCCAGATGCAGAAAAAAGACGAGCGTGACGGTCGTCGTGAGCGTCGCAACCGCGACTGATCCCAGGAAGGAGTAAAAGACAATGGCTGCAAAACCGTTTTTCCGCCGCCGCAAGGTCTGCCCCTTCTCGGGCGACAATGCACCCAAGATCGACTACAAGGACACCCGTCTCCTGCAGCGCTACGTTTCCGAGCGCGGCAAGATCGTCCCGTCCCGTATCACCGCCGTTTCGGCGAAAAAGCAGCGTGAGCTGGCCCGTGCTATCAAGCGCGCCCGTTTCCTCGCCCTGCTGCCCTACGCCGTGAAGTAAGGAGCGACTGACATGCAAGTTATCCTTCTCGAACGCGTGGCCAAACTGGGCCAGATGGGCGACGTCGTCGACGTTAAGCCCGGCTTCGCACGTAACTACCTGCTGCTGCAGGGCAAGGCGCTGACCGCCTCCAAGGAGAACATCGCCTCCTTCGAAGCCCAGAAAGCCCAGCTCGAAGCGCGCAACCTGGAAACCAAGAAAGAGGCCGAAGCATTGGCCGAGCGTCTTGGCGGCCAGCAGTTCGTCGTGATCCGTCAGGCGTCCGACGGCGGCAACCTCTACGGCTCCGTCACCACCCGTGACGCCGCTGACGTGGCAACCGCCGAAGGCTTCTCGATCGACCGCAAGCAGGTTCTGATCCGTCAGCCGATCAAGGAACTGGGTCTGCACGACGTCGAGGTGCACCTGCACCCCGAGGTCATGGTGACCATCGCGCTGAACGTGGCGCGTTCCCCCGAAGAAGCCGAGCTTCAGCAATCCGGCAAGTCCATTCAGGAACTGGCCGCTGAAGAAGAAGCACAGGCAGAATTCGAAGTGTCCCAGCTGTTCGACGACATGGGCTCTGCCGCGTCCGATGACGAAGGCGACGCTCCGGCGGCTGAAGAAGCCTCCGAAGAGAACTGAGTTTCTCGAAAATCTTTTGAAAAGGCCGTCCTTCGGGGCGGCCTTTTTTCGTTTGGTCCGTGTCGGCTTTGGGAATTGATAAAGGTCTATGCTTTACCGGTTGATGCATGGGGCGCGCACCGAGGAGATAGCCACACATGCCATTTTTCCGAAAGACGACGTACGATCAACCGATTGAGCGCCGCTACGAACGCCCTGACCTATTGGATATGATCGACGCCACACAGGCCGTGATCCACTTCCGCCCGGACGGGGAAATTCTGTTTGCGAACAAAAATTTCCTCGACGCCTTGGGGTATACCGCCAGCGAGGTTGAGGGCAGCCACCACAGCATGTTCGTCGACGACGAATATCGCGCCTCTGAGGAATACGCCGATTTCTGGAAACGCTTGGGCAGCGGCGAACCGTTTACAAACCAGTATAAGCGAATCACCAAAAACGGTGATCCGATCTATATCCACGCGACTTACTGCCCCGTCCGCGACGATGCAGGTGTGATCCGCCGCGTCATCAAGATCGCGTCAGACATCACCGCGCGTCAGATGGTCATTGACCGCATCAGCGGCGCGCTGACCGCGCTGAGCCACGGGGACCTGTCACAACGCATCCACGGCGAAATGGACCGTGATCTCGAAATACTGGCCCAGTCGTATAACGCTGCCATCGAACAGCTCGCCTCGCTGGTGTCGAAGGTCAAAAACGTGTCCACGACGGTCTACGCCTCCTCTCAGGGGATCAGCACAACCGCCACGAACCTGTCGCGCCGAACCGAAACACAGGCCGCCACGTTGGAGGAAACCGCCGCTGCCATCGAACAGCTGACTTCCAACGCACAATCTGCCGCTGAGAACGCGACAGAGGTGCGCGGGATGGCGAATTCCACAAGTCAAACCGCTGAAAATGGTCGCAAACTGGTCGCCAGCCTGACAGAGGCGATGGAACGGATCGAAAGCTCATCGGACCAGATCGGCCAGATTATCTCTGTGATTGAGGGGATCGCCTTCCAGACCAACCTGCTGGCCCTGAACGCCGGTGTCGAAGCGGCCCGGGCCGGTGAGTCGGGTCGCGGGTTTGCCGTGGTCGCGAGCGAAGTACGCGGCCTTGCACAACGCAGTTCTGAATCCGCGAGTGAGATCAAATCCCTCATTCAAACGAGTTCGCAGAACGTCAAAGCCGGATCGGATCTTGTAAATCGCGCCTCGCATGAGTTTGAGGCCGTCTTCGAAGGCATTACAGGCATCTCATCCAACGTGGAACATATCGCGTCGAACCTACAAATGCAGTCCGATGTCCTGCGCGAGATCAACAGCAGCGTCGCGCAATTGGACACGGTCACGCAGGAAAACGCAGCGACGGTGAATGACATCAGCGGCTCAGGCAAAGAGCTGGAACAGGCGTCAGGCACGCTTGTCGGGGAAGTGTCCTACTTTGCGATCACCCCCGAAGCCGCGCCAGCGATGGAACTGTATCACGACGACATGCGCGCCAGCGGCTAAGAAAAAAGGCTGCCCAAAGGCAGCCTTTTCAAATCGTTGACGGGGAAAGAATTACTCCTCGTCCAGCGCCTCGACAGCTTTCTGCAGCTCGTCTTTGGAGATCTCTTTCTCCGACACTTTCGCCTGCTCAGCGATGTGATCGATGACTTTGTCTTCAAAGATCGGCGCGCGCAGCTGCTGCTGCATTTGCTGGTTCTGGCGCACGAAGTCGAAGAACGCGCGCTCCTGACCCGGGTACTGGCGTGCCTGGTTCATGATCGCTTGGGTCATTTCCTGATCGGTCACTTCGACTTCGGCTTTCTGGCCGATTTCGGCGAGCAACAGGCCCAGACGCACGCGGCGCTCTGCCAGTTTGTTGTGCTCTTCGGTGGGCTCGATCTTTTCGTGATCGTGGCCTTCAACCTCGGGGTTTTCTTCGTGCCACAGCTGGTGCGCGATTTGACCCGCTTCCGCTTCGACCAGCGACGGCGGCAGGTCAAAGGTGACCAGCTCGTCGAGCTTGTCCAGAAGACCACGCTTCATCACCTGACGCGCAGCACCGGCATATTCGGCTTCCAGACGCTCACGAATCTGGCCTTTCAGACCTTCGAGATCTTCCGCGCCAAACTTTTTCGCCAGCTCGTCGTCGATCTCGGCAGCTTTAGGCGCTTTGACTTCTTTGACCTTGCATTCAAACACAGCAGGTTTGCCCGCCAGGTTTTCTGCGCCGTATTCCTCGGGGAAGGTCACTTCGACGTTCTTTTCGTCACCTGCTTTCAGACCAACCAGCTGCTCTTCGAAGCCGGGGATGAAAGAGCCGGAGCCCAGAACCAGCGGGTAATCTTCGGCTGCGCCGCCGTCGAATGCTTCGCCGTCAACTTTGCCGAGGAAGTCGAAAACAACCTGATCGCCGTCTTCGGCGGCGCCGTCTTTGGCTTCGAAATCCTGCGCGGTGGACGCGAGGTTGGCCAACGCTTCGTCAACGGATTCGTCGTCGGCTTTCACAACCAGCTTTTCCAGCTCGACGCCGGACAGGTCGATTTCCGGCACGTCGGGCAGCGCCTCGTAGGACATTTCGACGTTGACGTCGTCGCCTTCTTTCCAGTCCTCGTTGGTCATTTTGACCTCGGGCTGGAGCGCCGGACGATCGCCGGTTTTTTCAAAGTGTTCGTTCATCGCGCCGTCGATGGCTTCCTGCATGGTTTCACCCATGACACGGGGACCGAACTGCTTTTTCAGCAGCGCCATCGGAACCTTGCCCTTGCGGAAACCCTTCATCTCGATGTCGGGCTGGGCTTCTTTCAGTTTGGCGTTGACCTTCTCGTCCAGTTCGGCCGCCGTCACGGTGATGGCGTAGCCGCGCTTGAGGCCTTCGTTCAGCGTCTCGGTGACCTGCATTTTATCTTCCCTCGAATGAAGACGCGCCCCGCGAGGGGGCGCAATTGAATTTGGCACCTTCTATTGCCCGATCCCCTACAGTGCAAGACGATTTGCCGCCGAAGACGGCGGGTTTTCACCGGCAATCGCGGTGTCAAAGGCCCCGTAAGGGGGTTCTATCGCATTTTAGGGAAAAACATGGTGCGGGTGGAGGGACTTGAACCCCCACGCCTTGCGGCGCCAGAACCTAAATCTGGTGCGTCTACCAATTCCGCCACACCCGCATGTCGGCGCTGCTTAGCAAAGCATTTCGGGATGTGCGAGCGAAAAATGCAGGGACTCATAAGGATAGGTTTCACAGAAATTCCGTGACTTTAACCGGACCTTATCGGACACTGGGCGAAAAAACATAAGGCAACCAGAGCAGGACGCCACCCTATGCAATACGATAAGCCCCCGCAGCCTGCGGGCGGGCTTCCCGCGCGCCATCTTGCGCCGGATCAGGCCCTTAATGCACTCCCTTTGGGGACAAACATACTTACGCTCGACGGGGTTCTTCCCGTTGAATACCTGACCCCCGGTGACCGCGTGATCACGCGCACATCTGGCGCGGCAAAGTTGGTCGGCCTGCGCCCGTTTCGCCGCGTCACGGCCACCGTCGGAATAGCTGCGGGCACCTTGGGCAATCAGCGACCCGAACAAGATGCCGTGCTTTGCGCCGCTCAAGAAATTCTGGTGCGGGACTGGCGTGCCAGCGCGTTGTTTGGCGCCTCGCAGGCACTGGTCCCTGTCGCCCGACTGATCGACGGGACCTTTGTTCGCGCATTGGGTTTGCAGGAACTCAAACTGTTCGAACTTGTGTTCGAGCATCCGCAAATTGTCTATGCGGATGGTCTGGAACTGGCGTCTGGCGCGATTGCACGGGCACCTGCATAAGGCGCATTAAAGTGTAGCCAGAACAGCGGGAAGCTGTTCTGGTATATCCTCGGCAATCAGTCCGGGCCCGAAACGCAAGGCCGCCTCGGCATGCAGCCACGCTGCGGTTGAGGCCGCCTGAAGTGGCGGCAGTCCGCGCGCCAGCAGGCCGCAGATGATGCCCGACAGCACATCCCCCGCCCCCGCCGTGGCCAACCACGGGGCATCGCGGTGCCCGTCACCGTTGTGGACGAAACACTGCCCCGTCGAATCGGCAATCACCGTATCGGACCCTTTCAGCAGCACCGTACACCCCGCGCGCACTGCGGCCTGCCGCACCACATCTGTTTTGCTCCTCCCTTCTCTAAGCTGGCTGGACAAGTCGGGAAACAGTTTGGCGAACTCGCCCCCATGCGGCGTCAGCACAACCGCGCCATGCACCATATCGAACAGCGAATCGGGTTTTCGCTGAAACCGTGACAACGCATCCGCGTCCAGCACCGTGGCGCGCTGCGCCTGTAATGCCGTTTTCACCAACTCGCCCGTGGCTGGTCCCAAGCCCAAGCCCGGCCCCAGACAAAGCGCATTGATCCGGGTGTCCTCCAACACTTCGGCCAGGCCAGCGGTCCCATCCAATCCCTTGATCATAATGGCCGTGAGCTGCACCGCATTCTCCGTCACCGCGCGCAGCGGGCATCCAAGCGTGACCAGCCCGGCCCCCACACGCAGCGCACCACGCGCCGCCAGTCGGGCAGCCCCCCCCTGCCCCCGGCGGGCCGCCGACCACGAAAACATGCCCATGATCATACTTGTGCTGATCCGCATGCTTGGACAGATCCGGCAAAATGTCCTGTGTTATTGGCGTTTCGGTCATATTGCCCCCCGATTTTCCGACGCGTCCTGAATATCATCCAACAGGTTGCGGTTTCCTTGCCCGCAAACTGTGTCCGAAGGCATCTCGATCAAGCGCCATGCACGACATGCCGCGCCACCGATTCAATTTCGATTACTTTTTGCGCAACTTGATCAAAAAACAGGACGCGCACATCGATTCAGCATTGCGTCTCCCCCTGCCATCCCCCTACCTGATTGTGACGGCCCATCAGGCATGATCTGCCGATGTCCGACACGGGTAGTGAAGGGGGGAGACCTCATGAAGAAGATCGAAGCGATCATCAAGCCATTCAAACTGGATGAAGTGAAAGAAGCCTTGCAGGATGCTGGCATCCAGGGCCTTTCCGTTGTCGAGGTAAAGGGTTTCGGCCGTCAAAAGGGCCATACGGAACTGTATCGTGGCGCAGAATATGTCGTGGACTTTCTGCCCAAGGTGAAGATCGAGATCGTTCTGGACGATGATCAGGTCGACGCGGCTGTCGAAGCCATCGTTGGCGCGGCCAAAACCGACAAGATCGGCGATGGCAAGATCTTTGTCTCCACCATCGAACAGGCCATCCGCATCCGGACCGGCGAATCCGGCTCTGACGCGCTGTAACCCTTGTTGGTGCGGGCCGCGCGCCACGCACCCCACAACCCAAGAATTTCTGACAGAGAAGGACTGTATAGAATGACCACCAACGCTGATGTTCTGAAGCTGATCAAGGACGAGGACGCGGCCTACGTCGACATCCGCTTCACCGACCCGCGTGGCAAGCTGCAGCACGTGACCGTGATGTCCGACCAGGTCGACGAAGACTTCCTTGAAGAAGGCTTCATGTTCGACGGCTCCTCCATCGCGGGCTGGAAATCCATCGAAGCCTCCGACATGAAACTGATGCCCGATCCCGCATCCGTTTATGTTGATCCGTTCTACGCTGAAAAAACCATCTGCATCCATTGCTCGGTTGTTGAACCCGACACCGGCGAAGCCTACGACCGCGACCCGCGCGGCACCGCGCAGAAGGCAGAAGCCTACCTGAAGTCCTCCGGCATCGGCGACATCTCCTACTGGGGTCCCGAAGCGGAATTCTTCCTGTTTGACGACGTGCGTTTCTCGAACTCGATCAACAAAGTATCCTACGAAGTCGACGCGATCGACGCATCGTGGAACACCGACACCGAGTACGAAATGGGCAACACCGGCCACCGTCCGGGCATCAAGGGCGGCTACTTCCCGGTCAACCCCATCGACGATGGCCAGGACATCCGTTCGGAAATGCTGTCCACCATGAAGCGCATGGGCATGAAAGTTGACAAGCACCACCACGAAGTGGCGTCCTGTCAGCACGAACTGGGCCTGATCTTCGGATCGCTGACCGCCCAGGCCGACGAACTGCAGAAGTACAAGTACGTCATCCACAACGTGGCCCAGGCCTACGGCAAGTCGGCAACCTTCATGCCCAAGCCGATCTACGGCGACAACGGCACCGGCATGCACTGCAACATGTCCATCTGGAAAGACGGCAAGCCGCTGTTTGCAGGTGACAAATACGCAGACCTGTCCGACGAGGCGCTGTTCTTCATCGGCGGTATCCTGAAGCACGCGAAATCGCTGAACGCCTTCACCAACCCGTCGACCAACTCCTACAAGCGTCTGATCCCGGGCTTCGAAGCACCTGTTCTGCGCGCCTACTCCGCACGTAACCGTTCGGGCTGTGTGCGTATTCCGTGGACCGAATCGCCCAAGGCAAAGCGCGTTGAGGCACGTTTCCCCGACCCGTCCGCGAACCCCTACCTGTGCTTCGCAGCCCTGCTGATGGCCGGCCTCGACGGGATCAAGAACAAGATCCACCCCGGCGACGCGATGGACAAGAACCTGTACGACCTGCCGCCCGAAGAGCTGGCCGACATCCCGACCGTTTGCGGCAGCTTGCGCGAAGCGATGGAAGAGCTGCAGGCGGACCACGACTACCTGCTGGCGGGCGACGTTTTCACCAAAGACCAGATCGATGGCTACATCGGCCTGAAAATGGAAGAGATCGAGCTGTACGAACACACGCCGCACCCGGTCGAGTTCGGCATGTACTACTCCTGCTGATCGACGGATCACAGCGACATCAACGGAAGGGCGCCCTTATTTGGGCGCCCTTTTGCGTTGGGCGCGCAGGGAAATACCAAGACTTCTATGGAGTTTGTGCGGACAGAGCTTGCTGCTTTCTTAAAGGTGTTTGGCATGATCGGGGCATTGCCCTTCCATAGGTCCACTCCCCCGCCTGTTTGCCACCGCTGCCGTGATATTGATCACACGGCAAAGCATGCACTTTGCCCCCCATCCCGATTAAAAATACGCGTGATTTGAATGGTTAGAATGCGCCGTATTGCGGGGCTTCCGGCGCGTGAAATGGGCGGTCACAAAGGGGCATCCCTGACCTTCGGACCGCGCCCACCATGTATGCCACCGCCACATTTGTATTCGCCGAATTCAACGCCCCGCGCCTGCCCCGCGTGCTTGATCTGCTCATGGGGATGCTGCGTGCCGACGATGCGGTCCATGGCGAGGTGACATTGGAAACCGAGGCGCGACTGGTCTTTGTCACGGACGGGCTGACGCTGAATTTGTCCCGTACGGAGCAACCGCATCAAAGCGCTGTGACCCTGAGCCTGAAACTGAGGGATAGACGCGCCGCCCCGAAACGGCTCGCGGCGCTGACCTTTGGATTGCTGCAAGCCACCGAGGCGCTGTCCGTGATCTGGCTGGACACCTCTGTGGCCATTCCGCGCAGCATTTTCCTGCGCGATCTGGAGGATTGTCTGGCCGCCAAACCGATCACACCGCGCAGACCGGCACTGGCCTTGCGCCACCGCCGCCCCCCATCGCGACGCATCCGACACAGTGATAAACGCTACGACAGCCATGTCGCCGCCTTCGAGGCGCATCTGCGCCACGCACTGTGCCGATCTGCCAGCTCAGATGAACTGGCGGCCTGTGCGCAATCTCTGCCGATACTGGCGCGCGCTCGCGTGGCGATCACCCATCTGCTTGTCGCCCCGCTTGCGAAAGGATCGCTGGCGTGACGGCAGCCTGTGATCGGCGATAATCCCCCGTTTGCCTTGCGCAATTGGGGATGCGCGCTACTGTCGCAGTACCGCAATGTATCCCGTGGAGACCCCATGCGTCGTATCGCTTCTGTTCTTGGCACCGCGTCCCTGTGCCTGTCCTTCCTGTCCGCGGCTCCGGCCCTCGCCGCCAGCTGCATCACCGAAAAAGGCGCCTTTGGGTCCTACAAGGCAAACCTCGCGCAGCAGGCGCAACAGGCGGGCGTTGGCCAACGCGGGCTGCAAGCGTTGCAGAATGCGCAGCTCTCCTCCATCACATGGCGCTTTGAATCACAGCCCTCGTCCCAGACCGGTGTTTCCTACGGCGATCCCGCGACCTTCCTGGCAAAGCGGACCGGAGGTTCGGCGCAGGCATTTGTGAACGCCGCGCGGTCCAAGCGAAACGCGAACGCGAATCTCTTTAACAGTATCGAGCAGCGTTTCGGCGTGCCCGGGTCGGTCTTGTCCGTCATCTGGGGGCTGGAGACATCTTGGGGCGGCTACCTCGGCAAAACAAAAATCGTCGACGGTGCCGTCACCCTCTCGTCCTATTGCCGCCGCCACCCACGTTTTGAACCCCATGCCGAAGCGGCGCTGATGCTGGTGGACCGTGGCCTGATCACCGCCAACACCCAAGGGGGGCCGTCCGGCGAGCTGGGCCATATGCAATTCCTCGCCGGCAACTGGATGCGCTACGGCGTGGACGCAAATGGCGACGGACGTATCGATCCCTACAACGCGGCAGATGCTTTGGCCTCGGCGGCGAACCTCTTGCGCCAGAACGGCTGGAAGGCCGGACAAGCCTTTGGTGAGGGCACGGCGAATTTCCGTGCGCTTTCGGCATGGAACGACAGCGGCAACTACCAGCGCGCCATCGCCTACGCCGCCCAGCAGGTCGGAAACTAATCTACCAGACCGGCGTGTTTGGCACGCCGGTCCATCTCCCTTTACGAGATCCGGTTTCCAAATTCGGTCAAATGTACACGAATTTACCAGATTTTGCCCAAATCCGAACATGAACGTCCGGCATCCAGATCCTGCAAGGCGCAGAATGCGCTGGTCAGGAGCGTGTCATGAATATTGTCGAGTACCCCTACGCAGGTCTGATTTTGCCGGACAGCAGCCAGCTGGACCCCGGCCCCTATCTGGACAGCGCCGCAGCCGTCTTGGACCGCCTCGACCATATTCCCGGGGCGGTGCCGCATCGCCCCGCCCATGGAAGCAAGGTCTTTGGCCGCCGCTTCGGGATCATCGCGATCCCTGAGGAAGACAGCGACTACGGCCCGCGCATGCTGCTGGAAATCGTGAACACCGACGGGTCTATCCCCACGGATGAACGCGTGGCCACGATTCTGTCTGATGTCGTGTTGGCCTGTCTTGATCACAGCGACGCGGATATTCTCGAATGGTATGCACCCGATGTGCTGCTGGATCGCGAGGACTTTGTCCGCCTGCGCTCCTACGTCTCCCCGCGTCGTATGCCCGACCTTGATCCGGCGATTGAGGATCAGCTGTTTGAAAACGATGCCCTGACCGCATCGCTGGCCGAAACGCTCTACCCCGATGTGGAAGAACCTGCCGCTCCGGTCGAAGAAGATCGCCCCAAGGTCACCGACCGTCTGGCCAAATACCGCATCACCTACGAGCCCGAAGCCCCTGAAAAGCGCCGTATGAGCATCGCAGGGCATCTTCTGACCGGGGTGATCGGGATTCTCTACCTGCCCTTGGCCATCGCGTTGTACATTCTGACGCTTGGGCGCGGTATGGATTTTCGGCTTGTCAGTCAGGCGCTTGTTGTGACGGCTTTGTTCACCGTGCTGTACAACGCGGACCGGCTGAACGGCGTGATGCTGTCCATGACGCACTGACTGATAAGGCATTCCTGAAAAACAAAAAATCGCCCCGAAGGGCGATTTTTGTATGGTGCGGTCGAGAAGACTCGAACTTCCACGGGAGTTACCCCACAGCGACCTCAACGCTGCGCGTCTACCAATTCCGCCACGACCGCACTCTGTCCCAGCTTGGGTAGAGCGGCGTATAAATCAGCCCCCCAGAGATGTGAAGCCAAAAAACGCCCCCATTTCGGATTTTTCGGATCAGGGTGCGCGCGCGTGCTGGCGTTGCGCATTCTGGCCCGAACGACTACATCGCAGGGGCGTCACGCACGAACGATACAGGCAAGGGATTGCACGATGGAATGGAAGATTTCTGACGGTTTGACCCCCTACCCTGATGCGCTGGCCTTTATGGAAGCCCGCGTCGACGCCATCGCCCGTGGCGAGGCGGAGGAATGTGTCTGGCTGCTAGAGCATCCACCGCTGTACACTGCCGGCACCTCCGCCGATGTGGCCGACCTGAAAGACCCCGACCGCTTTCCGGTTTATGACACCAAGCGCGGCGGCCAGTACACCTACCACGGGCCGGGGCAACGCGTGGTGTATGTTATGCTGGACCTGAACAAGCGCGGGAAGGATGTCCGCAAGTTCGTTGAAACACTTGAGGGATGGGTGATCGACACGCTCGCCACCTTTAACCTGACGGGGCATATCCGCTGTGGCCGCGTCGGTGTCTGGATCGAACGCCCTGATCGCCCGCGCACACCGTCCGGCGCGACCGCCGAGGACAAGATCGCCGCAATCGGAATCCGTCTGCGCAAATGGGTCAGTTTTCACGGCATCTCGATCAACGTTGAGCCGGATTTGACGCATTTTAAAGGCATCGTTCCCTGCGGCATCACCGAATTCGGCGTCACCAGTCTGGTCGACATGGGGCTGCCCGTCGGGATGGACGATCTGGACGTGGCGCTGCGCCAATCCTTCGAGGCGCGCTTTCCAGATCCGTCCTGACGACCCGCCCTAGCGCAGGGTCGCGCGGTTGGCGAAAACGTGGGAGAGAATATCCTCGCGCGTCAGACCCATAGCAGCGAGATCCGCATCGGATTTTGACCGCAACGCGGCAATCGCCTCCTTGCGCTGGCGATAGCGACGGTCAAAAGGCGTCTCGAAAATGCGCGACAGCCTTTGACGCAGCGCGGAACCGGTGTTCTGGGCAGAAAACAGATCAACATAAGCCATTTTGATCCCCCCTCGGGATGGTGAGCAGCGACAGGATCAGCGTTACCTTTGCGAGGTGTTGCGCGACAGTCGGGAAACCCTGACCTTTGCCCATGCCCCGAAGGTGCGACCTGATCCGTTAACGGTGTATGAACGCGGGCGCGAAAAAACTGTTCCCGGATACAGATTATCCGGCTGACACGTTGACGTGATACAATTCACGGTAGACTGACCGTTTGACCAAGCGAGGCGCACCCTTGATCAGGCAACATCGCACAGCGACAAGACGCTTGTCGAAACAACACCCCAATTCGCACCATAACCCGCACAAGGTGCGACAAAATGTTTGATCCAGATCAATTCGACGCATGGACGCGCGGGCAGACACCTTCTAAAACGTGGACCGATCACCGGGCGCCCGGCTAGATTCTATCCTCGCGTCCTCGTCTTGAAATTTTAGGAGGCAGACAATGGCAGACGCCGCCATTCACGGCCACGAACATGAAGACAACCGGGGCTTCTTTACCCGGTGGTTCATGTCGACCAACCACAAGGATATCGGGATCCTTTATCTGATCGTGTCGGCGCTGGCCGGCCTGATCTCGGTGACCTTCACCGTTTATATGCGCCTGGAACTGATGGAACCGGGCGTTCAGTACATGTGTATGGAAGGCGCACGTTTCACCGCTGCCGCCATCGAGGACTGTACCCCCAACGGCCATCTGTGGAACGTGCTGATCACGGGCCACGGTATCCTGATGATGTTCTTCGTCGTCATTCCGGCCCTGTTCGGCGGTTTCGGCAACTACTTCATGCCGCTGCAGATCGGCGCGCCCGACATGGCGTTCCCGCGCATGAACAACCTGTCGTTCTGGATGTACTTCGCAGGTACCGCGCTGGCGGTGGCCTCGGTTCTGTCACCGGGCGGCAACGGCCAGCTTGGCTCGGGCGTGGGCTGGGTGCTTTACCCGCCGCTGTCCGTGCGTGAAGGCGGCTACTCCATGGATCTCGCGATCTTTGCGGTGCACGTATCCGGTGCCTCCTCGATCCTGGGCGCGATCAACATGATCACCACCTTCCTGAACATGCGTGCCCCCGGCATGACCCTGTTCAAGGTGCCGCTGTTTGCATGGTCGATCTTTGTCACCTCCTGGCTGATCCTGCTGGCCCTGCCTGTTCTGGCCGGTGCCATCACCATGCTGCTGACCGACCGTAACTTTGGCACGACGTTCTTTGATCCGGCCGGTGGCGGTGACCCGATCCTGTACCAGCACATCCTGTGGTTCTTTGGCCACCCGGAAGTGTACATCGTGATCGTGCCCGGCTTTGGTATCGCATCGCATGTGATCGCGACCTTCTCGCGCAAGCCTGTGTTCGGCTACCTGCCGATGGTCTGGGCGATCATCGCGATTGGTGCCTTGGGCTTTGTCGTGTGGGCGCACCACATGTACACCGTCGGCATGTCGCTGCGTCAGCAGTCCTACTTCATGCTGGCCACCATGGTGATCGCCGTGCCCACAGGGGTGAAGATCTTTAGCTGGATTGCAACCATGTGGGGCGGCTCGATCGAGTTCAAAACCCCCATGCTGTTTGCCATCGGCTTTGTCCTGCTGTTCACCATCGGCGGCGTGACCGGCGTTGTTCTGTCGCAGGCCGGTGTGGACCGTGCCTATCACGACACCTACTACGTCGTGGCGCACTTCCACTACACCATGTCGATGGGTGCCGCGTTCACCATCTTTGCCGGTATGTACTTCTACCTGCCGAAGATGTCGGGCCGCATGTACCCTGAACTGGCTGGTAAGATTCACTTCTGGATGTTCTTCATCGGTGTGAACCTGACCTTCTTCCCGCAGCACTTCCTGGGCCGTCAGGGCATGCCGCGCCGCTACATCGACTACCCGGAGGCATTCGCCACCTGGAACTATGTCTCGTCGATCGGTGCCATGATCTCCTTCTCGTCGTTCCTGCTGTTCTTCGGCATCATTGCCTACACGCTGACCCGTGGTGCGAAATCCACCGTGGCGAACCCGTGGAACGAATATGCGGACACGCTGGAATGGACCCTGCCCTCCCCCCCGCCCGAGCACACGTTCGAGCAGCTTCCGAAACAGGAAGACTGGGACAAGGGCCACGCGCACTAAGCGCCGTGTGACTGAAAATCCAAAAGGCCCCGCCATCCGGCGGGGCCTTTTTTACACCAAGGGCTGATGCGGCGCTTTGACCGTTTGAAGGACGGCGCAGCGAATTTATAACTTCCTCATGCCTTATACTTGGACCACGCCCACCTCTGCGCCCGTTCAGGAACTGCGCCTTTGCCCGCACAACGCCCTGTCGGACAAAGGCTTTGCCGCCATGATTCTCGGGTTCTTTCTGGTCGCCTCGATCCCGCTGATCGCGGTCCTTGGGACGATGGTTCTATGGGGGCTGCTGCCCTTCATCCTCGCCGCGACCGCGGGGCTGTATTACGGGCTGCGCCGCAACAACCAAGACCGGCAAATCCTCGAAACCCTGCGGCTCAGCGCGGATGAGACCGAGCTTTGGCGGCAGAACCCGCGAGGTGATGCGCAGCATTGGCAGGCAAACACCTATTGGGTGACGGTATCCTTGCACGAAAACGGTGGCCCCGTGCCCAATTACGTGACACTCAAAGGCGCAGGCCGCGAGGTTGAAATTGGCGCCTTTCTGTCAGAAGCAGAGCGGAAAGTATTGTATACCGATCTCGTCACCACATTGCGGCGAATAAAGGATGTGTAATGGCTCAGGCACCGGCCACCCCAAAATGGCGCCGCGCGGCATTGTCGATCGCTGCGGGGCTGAACAACACTGGCATGATCAACCGGCTGTCCCCCGTCCCATCGGAACAAGCGGCGATTGATCTGCGCACGGCGTTGCAAGGGCGCGTGCCGCCCCTGCGCAAACAAGTGGTCTTTCTGATTCCATTGGTCGGCCCAGATCAGGTGGGCGATTGGGGGGCTGTCACGGACCGTCTTCGCGCCACGCTGCATTGCCTGCGCGCCCAGAATGACCCCCACTGGCAGGTCATCGTGTGCTGCCAAGTCAAACCGGAGCTGCCGGAGGACCGGCGCATCCATTTCCTGCCGTTCGACGATCCCGAACCGGGCAATGACAAATGGCGCAAGCTGTCTGCCTTGTACAAACAGTTGATGCGGCTCGACACCGGCCCCTGTTATGTCATGTCTTTTGATGCCGATGATCTGCTGCGGCAGGGCGTGGTCAAGGAGATGCTGCGCCGTCAGGCACCAGGCGGCTATCTGGTGCAGTCGGGGCTGGTGATGGATGACAGCACGGGCATCATCGCGCTGGCCGACCAGCGCACGTTGAAGGAACCGATGCGCAAACCCTTCTGGAAGCTGTGCGGCTCCTGCGCGGCCCTTGCTCATGATCCCGATCTGCCGCAATCCGGAGCCTTCCTCGAGGCCATGACCCAGCATGAGCACCGCATGTTCCCCTATTTGGCGCGATTGGCCGGACGGGCGCTCGCCCCTTTGAGCTTTCCTGCTGTGCTGTACGTCTTGAACCATGGCGAGAATTTTGGCGCGCGTCGCGGGCGGGTCAGCTTCAAGACCCGCTTTGTCGAACGGTTCAAGATCGAGGACCGCGACGAACTGGCCACCATCGCCGAGGGGTTCCCCCTGCCGGAAGATGCAGCCGAGAGTGACATGCCCTCTCCCGCGTCTTGAACAAAAACGGCCTCCGAAGGTGCGCTTCGGAGGCCGTCTCATAAATTGTCGCCTCAGCGATCAGGCGGACAAGCGGCCCTTGACCAGCGGACCAACGGCGGCAAAGTCGATCTGTCCGGTGTACTTGCCCTTGAGCACGCCCATCACACGTCCCATGTCGCGGATCGAATCGGCGCCGACCTCGGCCACTGCGTCATCCACCGCCTGCGCCACTTCGGCGTCGGACAGGGGACGCGGCAGGAACTCTTCGATCACAGCGATCTCGGTTTCTTCCCGCTCCGCCAGATCGAGCCGCCCGCCCTCTTCGTAGGTTCTCATGCTTTCACGGCGCTGTTTGACCATGCGGCCCAGAATGGCCAGCACATCGGCCTCTGGCACGCCGTTTTCATTGCCTTCGGCGCGGGCCGCGATATCGCGGTCCTTGATCGCGGCATTGATCAATCGCAGCGTCGACAGACGGGCGCTGTCCTTGTCCCGCATTGCCTGTTTCACGGCCGCATTGACCCGTTCGCGCAATTCCATACCAGCCTGTCTCCGGTGCTGTTGTCACAAAGTCGCAACATACCGTATGGCCGCCCCCCGTGCAACCGCAGCAAAATCTCACCAACCAACTGATATAGTTGTATATTTTAAAACAACCACAGCCCCTTGACCGTGGATGCCTGCCGGATTAGGTTCCGCCGCGTTTGCCCATCAGCCACCGGAGTCGCCCATGTCTGCCGCCAAGTCCGCGCCCACCGCCTGTCTTGCTCTTGCCGATGGGACTTTGTTCTACGGCCATGGTTTTGGCGCCACGGGCCAAGTCACCGCCGAGCTGTGCTTTAACACCGCCATGACGGGCTATCAGGAAATCATGACCGACCCGTCTTATGCCGGGCAGATCGTGACCTTTACCTTCCCGCATGTGGGCAACGTCGGGGTAAACCCCGAAGACGATGAAACCGGCGATCCCGTCGCTGCCGGCATGGTGGTGAAATGGATGCCCACCACGCCGTCGAACTGGCGGTCCGTGCAGGGCCTGTCTGATTGGTTGTCGGCACGCGGCCGCATCGCCATCGGTGGCATCGACACCCGTCGCCTGACCCGCGCGATCCGCCAGTCCGGTGCCCCGCACGTGGCACTGGCCCATGATCCCGAAGGCAAATTCGATATCGAGGCGCTGGTCGCCGCAGCCCGTGGGTTCTCGGGTCTTGAAGGTCTGGATCTGGCCAAAGACGTGACCTGCGCGCAAAGCTACCGCTGGGACGAGATGCGGTGGGCTTGGCCCGAGGGTTACCCCCGCCAGACCGACGCAAAACACAAGGTCGTGGCCATCGACTACGGCGCGAAACGCAACATTCTGCGCTGCCTCGCGTCGGCGGGGTGTGACGTCACCGTCCTGCCCGCTTCGGCGACCTATGACGACGTGATGGCACATAATCCCGATGGCGTGTTCCTGTCCAACGGCCCCGGCGACCCTGCGGCAACGGGCGCTTATGCCGTGCCGATGATTCAGGGCCTGCTGGACAAAACCGAACTGCCGATCTTTGGCATTTGTTTAGGGCACCAGATGCTGGCGCTGGCGCTTGGCGCGCGGACCATCAAGATGAACCACGGCCACCACGGCGCGAACCACCCGGTGAAAGACGTCGAAAGCGGCAAGGTCGAGATCACGTCGATGAACCACGGGTTCGCCGTTGACGGGCAGTCACTGCCCACCGGCGTGATGGAAACCCATGTGTCGCTGTTCGACGGCTCCAACTGTGGCATCCGCATGCAGGATCGTCCGGTCTTCTCTGTCCAGCACCACCCCGAGGCAAGCCCCGGCCCGCAGGACAGCTTCTACCTGTTCGAGCGTTTCGCCGCGTCGATGTGATCCGCTTCAGACCGCTGGACAAAGCGCCCTTCGGGGCGCTTTTTCGTTTTGTTAACCGAGTCGCCAATAGGTCACCACTCAATGGCAGCACATTTAACGGGAGCATTGCGGCGCATCTCCCGCAAAAGCTGCATTTCGTTCTTAATCTATCCCTCGACCGGATGCCCCAGCCTTGCTGACTGCCGTTAACCAACTGGTAACCTTCAAAAAACACGCGCCCGTTCCCGCTTCGTTTCAAATCGGTTAACTGTGCATTAAGCCACAGGGCGCACCATAAGGCATCGTGAGGATTCAGATGCCACAGCTTGCCCCACCTTTCGAAGATGACAGAGCCCCGCTGCGCGATCATCGCGGGCAGCCGGTAAGCCATATTCTGATCGAAAACCGCAAAAGCAGCCCGCGCGTGATGCTGGGCGCTATGGCAGAGGCGCATCGCATCAACCAACCGCTCGCCCGCGTGGTCGAGGCGGAGGCGCTGGCCTCGCCCAAGGATGTGCTGTTGGCGCAGGCCCAGCATTTCGGGGTCATGGTCTTGGACCGCGAGACAACGCCGCCTGCGCCGGATCTGGCCCGACTGCTGCCGGCGGCATTCTGTCTTCAGCATGGGGTTCTGCCTTGGCTGCGGGTGGGCGATACGCTGGTGCTGGCGACGTCCAGACCGGAAGCCTACGATCAGATTGTGCCACTTCTGCCACCCGATATCGGGCCGGTGATGATGGCGCTTGCCTTGGAAGCGGACATTCATGCCGAGATCGGCGCCCGCCACGGCGATGCCTTGGCCCATGCGGCGGAACACTGGGTGCCCGATGACGAAAGCTGTCGTGATCTCAACACTGCCAGCCCGCGCGCCACAGGCTTTGCCGTTCTATGTGGCATGGGCGCGATTGCCGTCCTGATCGCAGAGCCGCGCCTGTTTTTCGCCTGCGCGCTGGCCTTGGCGCTGACCTCGCTGATCATCGGGCAGATCATGAAGGTGGCGGCCTTTGTTGCCGCCCCGCGCCGCCAAGATCGCCAAGTTGCCCGCCTGCCCCGCACAGCGCCCATCGTGTCGATCATGGTGCCACTGTTCCGCGAGCATGAGATCGCCTCGACCCTCGTGGCGCGCTTGTCCCGGCTGACCTACCCCAAGGCGCTTCTGGACGTGGTTCTGGTGCTCGAGGCCACTGATGACACCACCCGAGAGACGCTGCGCCGCACCACTTTGCCCCCATGGATGCGGCGCATCACGGTCCCACCGGGCAGCATTCAGACCAAGCCACGCGCGCTGAACTATGCATTTCATTTCACCCGTGGGCGGATCGTCGGGATCTATGACGCCGAGGACGCGCCCGCCCCCGATCAGATCGAACAGGTGGTGGCGCATTTCGACCGCGCGGCCCCTGATGTGGGCTGTGTTCAGGGGATACTCGACTTCTACAATCCATGCGCCAACTGGCTATCGCGCTGTTTTACCATTGAATACGCCAGCTGGTTCCGCATCCTTTTACCGGGATTGGCACGCATGGGATTTGCCGTGCCGCTTGGCGGAACCACAGTGTTTTTCCGCCGCGAGGCCATTGAACAGGTCAAGGGCTGGGACGCCCACAACGTCACCGAAGACGCAGATCTGGGCATGCGGCTGGCGCGCAAAGGCTGGAAAACAGAGCTGATCCGGTCGGTCACCCGCGAAGAAGCCAACAACAGGTTCTGGCCGTGGGTCAAACAACGCTCACGCTGGCTCAAGGGGTACGGCATCACGTGGTGGGTCCACAGCCGCAGGCCGCGCGCCCTGTGGCGCGATCTTGGGCCGAAACGCTTTTTCGGGTTGCAGGTGCTGTTGCTGGGAACCCTGTTGCAGTTCGCGCTGGCGCCGGTGCTGTGGTCATTCTGGCTGATTGTCGCAGGCTGGCCGCATCCGCTGGACCCCTACCTGACGCGCACCGCGATCCTGTGGCTGACCGGCATTTTCCTGTCGGCAGAGGCATGCACATTTATCCTTGGGGTGGCGGCGCTGGCGCGCAGCCCGCATGCGCGGCTGTATCACTGGGTGCCGACATTGTTCGCCTATTTCCCGCTGGGCACCGCCGCCATCTACAAGGCTCTGTGGGAAACGCTGCACAGCCCGTTCTACTGGGACAAAACCGAACACGGCCATTCTGCCCCCGACCATGTCAGGGCCGACCTGCCGCCGGACACCCATTTGTAGATCAGCCCAGTGTCTCGCGCGTGTCCTGTTTCAGCCGCGTCACAAACGCCACCGAGATATGATCCCGCAGTGCCTGATAGGCGGCATCCTCATTGCGGGCGGCGATGGCATCGACGATGGCCTGATGTTCTGCCAGCGCGTTCTCGCCGCGCCCTTCGGCGGCCAGCGATGTGGTGGCCATCAGCGCCATGGAGCGGTGCACAAGGTCCAGCTGTTGCACCAGAAAGCGGTTGTGCGACGCGAGATGGATCATCTTGTGAAAGCGTCGGTTGGCACGGGCCAGCTCTGCGGGATCGTCCATCAAGGCGCGGTCGTCTTCGACCATGTCATGCAGAACGCGCACCTCTTCTTCGGTGGCGTGACGCGCCGCCAGTCGCGCGGCCAGCCCTTCCAGCTCGGTACGGACCGCATAAAGCTCGGCCATCTGGTTGTGATCAAGGGAGGCCACGATCAGCGATCGCCCGTCGCGCGCCAGCAGGCTTTGGGTTTCAAGCCGCTGCAGCGCCTCGCGGATCGGCGTCCGAGAGACCCCGAACCTGTCGGCCAGCTCGCTTTCAACCAGACGGTCCCCCGGTCGGTATGTGCCGGAATCAATCGCTTCGAGGATCAGCGCATAGGCATCCTTCTGGGGGGGCTTCGGCTGGGCCATGCGGTCTCCTTGTTCGACGCGCCCGAGGTTAGCCTGTCAAATCCCCCGACGACAACCCGCGATCAATTGCGCATCCCGCACAACGTGGCCTATATCGCTGATATGGAACAATTTGATCGCCTGCGCACATGGGTCTTTGACCTCGACAACACGCTTTATCCGCCGCATATGCGGCTCTTTGACCAGATCGAGGCCAAGATGACCCGCTATGTGATGCGGGCCGCAGGGGTCAATGCCGCCGAGGCCGACCACCTGCGCCAGCTCTACTGGATGGAGCACGGCACCACGCTGGCCGGTCTGATGAAAAACCACGGCATCGATCCCGACGCCTATATGGAAGAGGTGCATGACATCTCGTTTGACGTGCTCGAGGCCGATCCATATCTGGCGCAGCAGATTGCCAAGCTGCCCGGCCGCCGCATCGTCTACACCAATGGCAGCGCCCCTTACGCGGCCAAAGTGCTGGAAGCGCGCGGTCTGGCCGCAGCGTTTGACGCGATCTACGGGGTCGAAAGCGCGGCCTACGTGCCCAAACCGCAGGCGCAGTCCTATGACCGGATCTTTGACCTTGCAGGCGTTGCGCCAGACACTGCTGTGATGTTCGAGGATGACCCGCGCAATCTGGCGGTGCCCCACGAACGCGGTATGGTCACGGTGCATGTCGCCCCCGAACCCGCCCCGGCGCCTCATATCCATCACCACACCAGTGATCTGAGCGATTTCCTCGGGCGGGTGCTGACGCGTCTAGGGCTGTAGACCTGCCAAGGCGTCGCATTTCCCCCGCCACCACCGCGCCCTACATATCCCCGCAAGGAGAGCGATCATGGATTATGACATCACGATCTCGGGCGGGGGCATCGCCGGACTGACCGCAGCGGCCGCCTTTGCCCAAGCGGGATTTTCGACGCTGGTGGTGGATCCTGCCCCGCCGGTGACCGACCGCGACGCGGATGGATCGGACCTGCGCAGCACCGCGTTTTTGCAACCGGCGCAAGGGTTTCTTGCGGACATCGGGCTGTGGGCGCGGCTGGCGGATCATGCCACGCCACTGCAGACGATGCGTATCGTTGATGCGGGCGGCCCCGAGCCTGAGCCGCGCGTGACCAAGGATTTCGACAGCGGCGATATCTCCGACAAGCCCTTCGGGTGGAACCTGCCGAACTGGCTGCTGCGGCGGGAAATGGCTGCTCAGCTTGGCGATCTCGCGGGCGTGGATTTCCGCCCCGGCACGGCCACCACCGCGCTGTTCACCCGCGAGGGCGAGGCCCGCGTCTCGCTCTCCGATGGCAGCCGTGTCACCACGCGGTTGGTGATTGCAGCGGATGGGCGGAACTCGCCCATGCGGCAGGCCGCCGGGATCGGCGTGCGCACCACGCGCTTTGGACAAAAGGCGCTGGCCTTTGCGGTCACCCATCCGATCCCGCACAACAATGTCTCGACCGAGATCCACCGCACCGGCGGTCCCTTCACGCTGGTCCCCCTGCCCGACCATGACGGGATGCCATCCTCTGCGGTGGTCTGGATGGATGACGGCCCCAAATCGACGCAGCGCATGCGCCTGACAGAGGACGCCTTTGAGGCAGAGATGTCCGAGCGCGCATGTCACGTCCTTGGACCGCTCAAGCTGGCCTCGCGCCGGACAATCTGGCCCATTATTGCACAGGAGGCGGAACATCTGACCGGCCAGCGGCTGGCGCTGGTGGCAGAAGCCGCCCATGTGGTCCCACCCATCGGGGCGCAGGGGTTGAACATGAGCCTCAAGGATATGGCCACGTTGCGGGATCTTGCGGTGGCATCGCCGGTTAGCTTGGGCGATGCCGCCATGCTGGACGCTTACGCGCGGGCGCGCCACGCGGATATCCGCGCCCGTGTGGCGGGGATATCCGCGCTCAACCGCATCAGTCAGATGTCGAGCCAACCCTTGCGGGACATGCGCGCCAAGGGGCTGGATGCGCTGTACGCGATGGCGCCTGTGCGCCGTTCCTTGATGAAACTGGGGCTTGGCGCGGGGGATTGACCCCGCGCCCGCTGGGTCACAGGACTTGATCAACCACGGCCTTGAGCCGCGCGATTGTGCCGTCCACATCATACAGCTTGTCCAGACCGAACAGCCCGATGCGGAAGGTCGAAAAGCCCTCAGGCTCATCCACCGCAAGCGGGACGCCCGCGGCGATCTGCATGCCCTTGGCGGCAAAGGCCTTGCCCGATTTCACCTCCGGATCATCGGTGTAGCACACCACAACGCCCGGCGCGGCAAAGCCATCGGCTGCGACGCTTTTGACACCCTTTGCGGCGAACAACTCGCGCACGCCGTTGCCCAAGGCCCATTGCGCCTCTTTCAGGCGGGTAAAACCATAGTCGCGGGTTTCGGCCATGGCGTCGCGGAAATCCCGCAGCCCGTCGGTGGGCATGGTCGCGTGATAGGCATGGCCGCCGTCCTCATAGGCGACCATGATCTGGCGCCATTTCTTGAGATCGACAGCGAAACTGTCCGATGTGGTCTCGTCGAGCCGCGCAAGCGCACGCTCCGACATCATCACCAGACCGGCACAAGGCGTCGAGGACCACCCCTTTTGCGGGGCGGAAATCAGAACATCCACGCCGGTTTCCGCCATATCGACCCAGACACAGCCCGACGCGATGCAATCGAGAACCATCAGCGCGCCGACCTTATGCGCCGCCGCTGACAGACGTTTGATATAGTCGTCGGGCAGGATCATCCCGGCAGAGGTTTCCACATGCGGGGCAAAGACGATGGCCGGGCGGGTCTCGGCGATTTTGGCCTCGACCTCTTCGATCGGGGCGGGCTGGAACGGCGCGTCGGGCGCATTGCCGGTCTGGCGCGCCTTCATCACCGTGGTGGTGCCGCCGAAATTCCCTGCCTCGAATATCTGCGACCAACGGTAGGAGAACCAGCCATTGCGCACGACCAGAACATCGGCCCCCTGACCGAACTGGCGGGCGACCGCTTCCATCCCGTAGGAGCCGCCGCCGGGGACCACGGCCACGGCCTGTGCGGCATAGACCTCGCGCAGCATTTCCGAGATGTCGCGCATCACGGTCTGGAACGCGGCGGACATGTGGTTCAGCGAACGGTCGGTAAAGACGACAGAGAATTCTTCCAACCCGTTTGGGTCAACGGTTTCGAGCAAAGCAGACATGCGGTGTCCTCCTTCTTTGGGCATCGACCTACCCCAGCAGGCGCCCCATGGCAAAGGCATAGGATCAGATCAAATCGATCGGTCCGGCGCGCCGTTCCTCGGACAGCATGACATTGGCCTCAAGGTTGCCCACCCCCGGCAGGGTCATGATCCGGCGCCGCAGCACCCGTTCGAAATCTGGGATGTCGCGGGCGACCACGCGCAGGCGGTAATCAAACAGGCCCAAGACATGCTCGACGATCTGCACCTCCGGGATAGCAGAGACCGCGCGCTCGAAATCCTCAAGGCTGACGCGGCCCTTGGTGGCCAGTTTCACGCCCAGAAAGACGGTGACCCCGAAGCCCAGCGCCTCGGTATCCACATCCAGCCGCGATTCGCGAAACACGCCCGCATCACGCAGCCGCTTGATCCGTCGCCAGCAGGCGGGTTGGGACAGCCCGAGGTCCCGGCCCAAGGCCCCTGCCGATGCGCCGGCATCCTGTGCCAGCGCGCGGATCAGCGCACGGTCGGTGTCGTCCAGCGTGATCATAGCGGCAGCGCCTCCGTGTCCTTGACGCGGGCCACATGCATCAGCGCCTCGATGTCATTGATATGTGGCAGGCTCAGCAGGCGGTCCCGATATAGCTGCTGATAATGCGCCATATCCCGTGCGATCACCGCCAGACGCACATCGGTCTGGCCCAGAAAGGTCTGGATCTCCAGCACCTCGGGGACGTCGCGCGCTGCTGCGATGAATTCGTCAAAGGCGCGCGATTGGGTTTTGTCCAACGTCACCCGCAGCGAGACCTCGACCTCCCAGCCCAAGGCGGGCCAGTTGATCACACCGCTGACCCCGCGCAAGATCCCCTTGTCACGCAGGCGTTCCAACCGGCGCGTCAGGGTCGACGCCGTCACCCCGGCACGATTCGCCAGTTCAGAGGCGGCCATATCGGGGTCTGTCTGGTAGTGGCGCAGTATGCGCCGATCCGTGTCATCAAGCATGAAATCTCCGACAACATCCAATCTGACGAATGATATCTCCCCTAATGCGCAAAATTACCAAAATATTGCAACCACTCTCTCGTTCCCCGCGCCTAAATTGCAGGCAATGAACAAACGGGCCGGACCGGCCCCAAGAGGAGAAAACCGATGCGTGTGTATTACGACCGCGATTGCGACGTGAACCTGATCAAGGACAAGAAAGTTGCCATTCTGGGCTATGGCTCGCAGGGCCACGCACACGCGCTGAACCTGCGCGACAGCGGCGCCAAGAACCTTGTGGTTGCTCTGCGCGAAGGCTCTGCCTCCGCCAAGAAGGCCGAAGCCGAAGGCCTGCAGGTCATGGGCATCGCAGAAGCCGCCGCATGGTGTGACGTGATCATGTTCACCATGCCCGACGAACTGCAGGCGGAAACCTACAAGAAATACGTCCACGACAACATCAAGCCCGGCGCGGCGATTGCCTTCGCTCACGGCCTGAACGTGCACTTCGGCCTGATCGAGCCCAAAGAAGGCGTCGACGTCATCATGATGGCCCCCAAAGGCCCCGGCCACACCGTGCGTGGCGAATACACCAAAGGCGGCGGCGTGCCCTGCCTCGTGGCGGTGGACACCGACGCGACCGGCAAGGCGCTGGAAATCGGCCTGTCCTACTGCTCGGCCATCGGTGGCGGCCGCTCGGGCATCATCGAAACCAACTTCCGCGAAGAATGCGAAACCGACCTCTTCGGCGAGCAGGCGGTTCTGTGTGGCGGTCTGGTCGAACTGATCCGCTGCGGCTTCGAGACACTGGTCGAAGCAGGCTATGCGCCGGAGATGGCGTACTTTGAATGTCTGCACGAGGTGAAGCTGATCGTGGACCTGATCTACGAAGGCGGCATCGCGAACATGGACTACTCCATCTCCAACACCGCCGAGTACGGCCAGTACGTCACCGGCCCGCGCATCCTGCCCTACGAGCAGACCAAGAAAGCGATGAAAGAAGTCCTGACCGACATCCAGCAGGGCAAATTCGTCCGCGACTTCATGCTGGAAAACGCGGTTGGCCAGCCCACGCTGAAGGCATCGCGCCGCGCCAACGACGAGCACATGATCGAAGAGACCGGCGCCAAGCTGCGTGGCATGATGCCCTGGATCTCTGCCGGCAAGATGGTCGACAAAGAAAAGAACTGATCCTGAATTCAGGATGTTTGCGAAGGGCGCCCCACAACGGGCGCCCTTTTGCGTCTGCGGATGGATTGCGGTGCCTGCGGGTCGGGGATAGGCACGCGCCATGACACCGGATATCACGCCCCGAAGCTGGGCCATGGTCGGCGTTCTGGGGTTTGTCTGGGGCGCCACTTTCATCTTCGTCGATATGGCACTGCGCGGGCTGCCCCCCTTCTGGGTGGCCGCTGGACGCACCACATTCGCGGCCCTGCTGACCTTTGTGGTCTGGCGCGCATCGGGCGGGCGGCTGTTCCTGACGCCTCAACGGTCCTGGGGCGCGCTGTGTGCTGTGGGCGTGTTGTCGACGGCGATGCCCTTCATGTTGCTCAGCTGGGGGCTGCAATATGTCACCTCCGGCTTTGCCGGGGTCAGCATGGCGGCGGTGGCGCTGATCGTGCTGCCCATGGCGCATTTCTTTTTGCCCGGAGAACGCATGACCCTACGCCGCCTTCTGGGCTTTGCCGTCGGGTTTGCCGGTGTGGTGGTGCTGATCGGGCCACAGGCGTTTGCCTCCAGCGGGGATCCGATGGAGCATTTGGGCCGTCTGGCCTGTCTGGGCGCGGCGGGCTGTTATGCCACCAGCACGGTGACCATGCGTCGCATGCCGCCGGTGGACCCCATCGGCCTGTCAGCGGTTCCCTTGCTGATCGGGGCGTGTTTCGTGCTGCCTGTTGCCTTTTGGCAAGAAGGGACCCCGCCCCTGCCCGATGGCACCACGCTTGTGGTTCTGGCCATTCTGGGGCTGATCCCCACGGCGGCGGCGAACCTGTTGCGGGTGCTGGTCGTGCGCTCTGCCGGGCCGGTGTTCATGAGCCTGACCAACTATATGGTGCCGCTGTGGTCGGTGCTGCTGGGGGCAGTGTTTCTGGGCGAGAGCGTCCCCGCCTCTCTGATCCTTGCCACAGCGCTGATATTGGCGGGGGTTTTCCTGAGCCAATGGGGCGCCTTGCGGCGGCTATTTGGCAAAGGCTGACAGCAAAAAGGGCCCTTGCGGGCCCTTTGGTTTAGATACGCGCGGCGATTACCAGCAGCTGACAAGCACGGTCATATCCGCCGCCAGCGCGGTCATATCCTCAGGGGCCATAACGCTTGCCCCACGACCTGCGGACACTTGAACGCGGTTTGCGCGCAGGAAGTCGAGGATCAGCTCCCCCTTGGCGGCAAAGCTGACATTCTCGGGCAGCACGCGCCCCCCTTCGGTTTCCTTGGGCAGAAGCAGCCCCATGACATGACCGCCCCCGTCGAACACCGGACCGCCCACATCTCCGGGCAGGGCATTCAAAGCCAGCCGTTTGACCGCCTCGTTGCCATCCAGCGCTTTGGTGTCCTCCAACGTGCCAAAGGTCAGCGTGGGCGCGGTCAGAACCCCGCCAAAGCTAAAGCCTGCCACGGCGACCTCGGACTGCAACCGCTGGGTGTCAGTGGTGAACTGCGCCACGCGACGGGGGGACAGACGGTCAACGGGCCGCAGCAAGGCCACGCCCAAACCCGCATCGCTGGCCACGACCTCGGCATCATATGTGCCGTTCAGCGTGACCCGATCACAGCTTTGCACGCTGGCGCTGGAGGCCAGAACATGGCCGTTGCCGTCGACAAAGAAGCCCGAGCCATTGCCCTTGGGCGTGCGCACCTTCAGCCCCGATACCAAATCGACCGCCTGCCCGCTGTCGGACACTTCGCCCGGGTCCAGCACGCCATCAAGCCGTTGATAGCTGTCCTGCATCAGTGCCAGAACACGGCCACGGCGTTCCTCGTCACCGGCGGGCCAGATCAGTGTAAACCCTTTGATCTGACCGTTTTGCAGCCCGACCTCGGTGTGGGACACGATCCGGTCATTGGCACCGGTCAACAAAAAGCCGCGCTGATCGCGCTGGCGCTCACCCTCCAGCGGGACGATTTCCAGCGTCTGCATGATTTCATACAGCCCGTTGAGCGTGCGCGCATCGCCCGGCTGCGAGATCAGCAGCACACGCACCTCTAGGTCAGTGGTCGGCTCGTACAGCGCAAAGGGTGCCTCGTAGCGGTCGAAGGCGACGACATCCAAAGGCATCTGCATGACGATGCCTGCGCGGTTGTCTACGCGGTCGCGCATGCCCAAACCGTCCAGAACCGCATTGTACTGACCCAGAAGCTGCGCGCGCTGCATGGTGGTCAGAACGCCGGTGGCCTCTAGCCCCTGCGCCTGCTGCCATGCGGCCATGGACCGGCGGGTGCCTGCGCCGAACTGCCCGTCGATACGGCCCGCGTAGAAACCGGCCCATTGCAGCGCGACCTGTAAGGCGTCGCGTTCGTCACGCGACAACAGCCGTTCAGAGGCACGCGCCTCTCGTGGGGATTCCGTGTCCACGACCGGCGCGGGCTCTACTACGGGCGCGGGTTCCGCTGCGGGCTCAGGCTCAATCGCGGGCGCTTCGACCGGATCGGGCGTGACCTGCTCCTCAGCCGCGTTGGCGGCCTGGGCGGCCAATGCCTCGGCGGTCAGCTGCTCTAGCGGATCGTCCGTGTCTGTAGCGGCTTGGCCGGTTTGTGCGCCGATGGGAAAGAACTGTCGCCCGTAGACCCGGCTGCTTTCGACGTAGCTGTCTGCCGGGACCGCCCCGGACAAGGCCATCTCGCCAAGGAATGCCTCGGCCTCATTACGGCTGGCAAAGGGGCCAACCGCGATGCCGTACCATCCACCGCCCAGCGAGAAGCCGTTGATATTGTTCAATGTCTGCGAAAACCGCTGAACCGAGGACTGCGCCCCCGACAGCGATGTCCGCGCTTCGACCTGAATATAGAACTGTTCCTGATCCGGCGCGGTCTGCGCCAAAGCGCCCTGCCCGGCGAGCATCATGGCAAAAATAACGGATTTCAAATGGGTCGACATATGCGGCTCGGACCTCTGGTAAAACTTTGCAATCACTAAAGGTATTAACAGAAGTCGCGGGACGTGCACGCGAAAATGACCCTGCGCGCTGATTGACCCCGCGCCTGTTGCCGCCTAATCAGTCGCCAACCGCCCACGAGGGAGCAAGACATGTCAGACAGCCAATCCGCCACCCTGCCCAAACCCAAATCCTTTCAGGAAATCATCCTGCGTTTGCAGACCTATTGGGCCGGAAAGGGCTGCGCCGTGCTGCAACCCTATGACATGGAAGTGGGCGCTGGCACCTTTCACCCTGCCACCACGCTGCGCGCGCTGGGATCGAACGCATGGGCCGCGGCCTATGTGCAGCCCTCGCGCCGTCCCACCGATGGCCGCTACGGCGAGAACCCGAACCGTCTGCAGCATTACTACCAGTATCAGGTGATCATCAAACCCTCGCCGCCGGATCTACAGGCGCTGTATCTGGGCAGCCTCGAGGCCATCGGCATCGACATGACCAAACATGACGTGCGCTTTGTCGAGGATGACTGGGAAAGCCCGACGCTGGGTGCCTGGGGTCTGGGCTGGGAGGTCTGGTGCGACGGTATGGAAGTGTCGCAGTTCACCTATTTCCAGCAGGTCGGCGGCCATGACTGCCACCCCGTCTCGGGCGAGCTGACATACGGTCTGGAACGGCTGGCCATGTATGTGCTTGGCGTCGATCACGTGATGGACATGCCCTTCAACGATCCGCAGTCGCCTATCGCGCTGCGCTACGGCGACGTCTTCCGCCAGACCGAACAGGAATATTCGCGTCACAACTTTGACGTGGCCAACACTGAAAAACTGTTCGAGGACTTCGAAAAGGCAGAGGCGGAATGCGCCGCGATCCTGGATCAGGCACATGTCGACCCCAAGACCGGCAAGCGCATCATCATGGCGCATCCCGCCTATGACCAGTGCATCAAGGCCTCGCATCTGTTCAACCTGCTCGACGCGCGCGGCGTGATTTCGGTCACCGAGCGTCAGGCCTATATCGGGCGTGTGCGCACGCTGGCCAAGATGTGTGCAGACGCCTTTGTCCAGACCGAAGCAGGCGGCCACTCCGCCGAGGCGGCCCCGGCATGAGCGGCAAGGCACTGGTGATCGCGATTGTGGCGGTGTCTTTGATCTTTGGTGCGGTGGTCTACTATTCGCAGATCTACTACTATTATGACCGTGTGCAGGCCACAGGAACGCAAGACGTGATGTTGACCAATGTGGTCACCGGCACGGCCGAGCCGATCCTCTACGACGATTTCCAGGCCATCGACGCCAGCAGCTCTCCGATCCGGTATCGCGCCTGTTTCACCACGTCGATGTCGCTGCCGATGCTGACCGAAACCTACGAGATCTATGAGAACGCGGCCCCGCGCAACGCACCGGGTTGGTTTGATTGCTTTGATGCGGACGCCATCGGGGCCGAGATCGAAGGCGGCGATGCTGTGGTTTTTGCCGGCCAGCGCAACATCGAATTCGGGATCGACCGCGTTGTGGCCATCACCGGCGACGGGCGCGGCTACGTCTGGCACGAGATCAATGAATGCGGTGACAAGGCCTATGACGGCACGCCGCTGGGCGAGGATTGCCCCGCGCAGTAGGGCGATGCTTTCATTTACGGACAGGCTGTGTGGAACCAGACCACGGGTTCGCGCGCTTCTTCTGCAAGCAGCAGGAGAACCCCGATGTCCGAACAAGCCCCGTCTTGGGTCACCCCCGTCATGCGCGCAGGCTACTACGCCCGCGCCGCCGTCTATACCATCGTGGGCGGGCTTGCCTTTATGGCGGCCATTCGCGGCGGTCAGGCGCAGGGCACGACAAACGCCTTGGCCGATCTGCGCAGCGCGCCCTTCGGCGTGGTTGCGCTTTGGGCCATCGCCTTGGGTCTGCTGGCCTATATGGTTTGGCGGCTGGTGGATGCTTTTCTTGACCTTGATGACTACGGCCGTGGGGCAAAGGGCTGGATCGCCCGCATCGGACTGAGTGTCACCGGTCTGATCCACGGCGCGATTGGCGTATCAGTCGCAGCCACGGCGTTGGGTGGCGGCAGCGGCGGCCAAGGCGGCGGCGCACAATCTGCCACGCAGAAAATCATGCAGATGCCCTATGGCCCGTGGCTTGTGGGCGCGGTCGGCGTGATCACCATCGGTGCAGGCGCTTATTACATCCGCAAAGGCTTGGCCGAGAGCTACAAGAAACACATTCGCGTCACCCCCACCACACGCAAGCTCGACCCCGCGATGAAAGCCGGCTGCATCGCCGAAGGCATCGTGGTCGGTCTGATCGGCCTGTCCATCTTGGTGGCCGCCATGACCACCAACCCCAGCGAGGCCGGCGGCGTGGGCGAGGCGCTGCATCAATTGCGCTCCATGAGCTTTGGGCGTGTCCTGTTGGCCATCATGGGTCTTGGCCTGATCGGCTTTGCCGTGGAAAACGCGGTCGAAGGCACCTATCGCACCCTGCCCCGCTTTGACGGTGGCGATGTGATGACGCTGGCCCGCCGCGCCAAGCTCAAGGCCGAGGGCAAACTGCGCGACGCCACCGCCTGATCGCGCACGCGGCCTTGCCCCCTTGGGCCTTCACCGATAGACACCGCAACGAACGAGACACGCGCGCCAGCATTTGGCGCGCTTAGCTGTGGTGAGACGATGCCGGACCTTCTGATCGAACTCTTTTCCGAGGAAATCCCCGCACGGATGCAGGCCAAGGCCGCAGCCGATCTTCAGAAAATGGTGACCGACGGTCTGGTCGATGCCGGGCTGACCTATGCCTCGGCGGCGGCCTTTCACACGCCGCGCCGTCTGGCCCTGACGGTTGAGGGGCTGACCGATCAGTCCCCCACCCTGACAGAGGAACGCCGCGGCCCCAAAGTGAGCGCACCGGACAAGGCGCTCGAAGGGTTCATGCGCGGCGCCGGTGTCACCCGTGACCAGCTGGTCGAGCGTGAGGAAAAGAAAGGCGCGTTCTATTTCGCCACCGTGACGACGCCGGGCCGTCCTGCCGAGGAAATCATCGCGGAGGTTCTGGAACAGACCGTGCGCGGTTTCCCGTGGCCGAAATCCATGCGCTGGGGCGCGGGTAGCTTGCGCTGGGTCCGCCCGCTGCACCGCATCCTGTGCATCCTGACAGATGAAGAAGGCGCGCGCGTTGTCGATCTGGACATCGACGGCATCACATCGGGGCGCACCACCGAAGGGCACCGTTTCCTTGGCGCGACGCCTTTTGATGTCACCTCCTTTGATGACTACAGCACCAAGCTGAAACAGGCGCATGTGATCCTGTCCGCCGAGGAACGCCGCCAGCACATCTGGAACGACGCCACCAACATGGCCTTTGCCCAAGGGCTGGAGGTCGTCGAAGACGCAGGCCTTCTGGCCGAGGTCGCAGGGCTGGTGGAATGGCCCGTGGTGCTGATGGGCGACATCGCCGAGGATTTCCTTGGCCTGCCGCCCGAGGTGCTGCAAACCTCGATGAAAGAGCACCAGAAGTTCTTTTCGGTGAAGAACCCGAAAACCGGCCGGATCGAAAAATTCATCACCGTCGCCAATATGGAGACCACCGACAACGGCGCGACCATCCTTGCGGGCAACCAAAAGGTGCTGGCAGCGCGTCTGTCGGACGCCAAGTTCTTTTGGGAAAACGACCTGCGCGTGGCCAAGACCGAAGGTCTGGGCGCGTGGACGGACCGTCTGTCGAACGTGACCTTCCACAACAAGCTGGGCAGCCAGAAAGCGCGGATCGACCGCATTGCCACGCTGGCAGAGACCCTCGCGCCGCAGGTGGGTGCGGAGCCCGCGCTGGCCCGTCAGGCCGCCGAAGTCGCCAAGGCCGATCTCTCGTCGGAAATGGTCTACGAATTCCCCGAATTGCAGGGGCTTATGGGCCGCTACTACGCGCAGGCCGCGGGTCTGCCCGATGCGGTGGCCGAAGCCTGCCAAACCCATTATTCGCCGCTGGGCCCGTCCGACGACGTGCCCACCGCGCCGGTGTCCGTCGCCGTGGCGCTGGCCGACAAGCTCGACACGCTGACAGGGTTCTGGGCCATCGACGAAAAGCCGACCGGCTCCAAAGACCCCTTCGCCCTGCGCCGCGCGGCCTTGGGCGTGATCCGCTTGGTGCTAGCGAATGATTTGCGGATTGCCCTGACCGAGATGTTGCGCACGGGCCTGTCCGGCAATGGCGCCAACGACGATGCGGTTGCGGCAGACCTCCTCGCCTTCATCCACGACCGTCTCAAGGTTCACCTGCGCGCCGAGGGCGTCAGCCATGATGTGATCGACGCCTGCCTGTCGATGGACGGCAACGATGACCTGACCTTGCTGGTCAAACGGGCACAGGCGCTTGCCGCCGTGATGGCCACCGAGGACGGCAAAAACCTTGTCCAAGGCTTCAAACGCGCCAACAATATCCTGTCTCAGGCCGAGGCGGCCGACGGTGTCGAATACTCCTTTGGCGCGGATGTGAAATTCGCCGAAACGGACGAGGAACGCGCGCTCTTCGCCGCGCTGGACGCGGCTGACGCCAAAATCGCCCCCGCGATGAAGGCCGAGGATTTCGCCGCCGCGATGGAGGCAATGGCCACCCTGCGCGCCCCGATTGATGCGTTCTTCGAGGCGGTTCAGGTGAACTCTGACAACCAGATCGTGCGCCGCAACCGTCTGAACCTGCTGTCGCGCATCCGTCAGACCTGTCTTCTGGTCGCGGATCTGACCCGGATCGAGGGCTAAGCCCCCGCCCGACACCATCGGAAAATGCCGCGCGATTCCGTCGTGCGGCATTTTTTGTGTCACACCTCAGGGGCGCAAAGGGACAGCTTGTCACATCAGTGTCACCCGCTATGCTCCGCGCGAATGACGACAGGTGCTGCGGTGCAGAAAATACCCGATCCCAACGCGGGCGTGACGCTGATCACCCCTTCGGCCAAGATGGCGACACCCACCCATGGCGGGCGGGCCAAATGCCTGCAGCGTCTGGTGCGGTTGGATCTGCCCGTGCCGCGCACCGTGGCACTGTCCTTTGATACGGTGCATGCGATTGCCGCCGGACAATTGCCCGACATTGCACAGATGCTGCAGTCCTTTGACGGCAATGCCCTGCTCTGCGTGCGCCCCTCCTCCGAGGATCCCGATTGGGGCGGCCCGAGCGCTGTGCTCAACATCGGGATGAACGACGACCGGCTGGCGATCCTGTCGCGCGACATCGGGGACGAGGCCGCCGCCGCCCTGTATCTGCGGTTTGTGCAAGCTTATGCGATCCATGTGGCGCGGCTTGACCCCGACCAATTCGACGAGATCGAGGACACCGGCCGCGCTGGCTTGCGCACAGCCTTGCTGGCCTATGAGGATGAGGCCGAGGAACCTTTTCCCCAAGACCCCGCCGTGCAACTGCGCGAGGTGCTGCGGTCCATGGCGCGCGCATGGGAAGGCACGACAGCACGGCTACTGCGACAGGCCAAAGGCGCGCCGGTGGATGCGGGTCTGGGCCTTGTGGTGCAGGAAATGGCGCTGGGTCTGGGGCGAGGCGAATGCGGCTCCGGCGTGTTGCAGTTGGTCAATTCGGAAACCGGCCAGCCGCTGCTGACTGGCCGGTATCTCAGCCAAAGTCAGGGGCGGGACGCGCTGCGCCAACGCCATCGCAGCCTGTATCTGGAACGCGACCCGCGCGGGGCATCGCTGCAGGACGTGGCCCCCGAGGCCTTTGACAAGCTGCTGGCCTATGCGGATCTCATGCGCCAACGCCTGCGCGAGGAAATGCAGATCGAGTTTACGATTCGTGAGGGGGCCGTGCATATTCTGGACGGCGTGCGGGTCGAACGCTCGGCCCGCGCGGCTGTGCGCATTGCGGTGCGTCTGGCCCAAGACGGGATTATTTCCCGCCCCGAGGCTGTGATGCGCATTGAACCCCGCGCCCTGTCGGAACTGCTGCATCGCCAGATTGCCACAGGCTCCGAACGCGATGTGATCGGACGGGGGATCGCGGCCAGCCCAGGGGCAGCCACGGGGCGGATCGTCTTTTCCTCGGCAGAGGCGCAGGCCAGCGCCGCACGGGGCGAGGCCTGCATTCTGGTGCGCCGCGAAACATCGCCGGAGGATATTCGCGGCATGCACGCCGCCGTTGGCGTGCTGACAGAACGCGGTGGCATGACCAGCCACGCGGCGGTGATCGGGCGTGGGCTTGGCCTGCCCTGTGTCGTCGGCGCGGCCCGCATGGGCTTTCAGGTGCAGCAGAAAACGCTGGTGGGGGAACGCGGGCGCATCTTCCACGAGGGCGACGTGATCACCCTTGATGGCACCTCGGGCGAGGTGTTGCTGGGCAGCCCCGAAACCATCGAGGCCACGCTGGACGATGCCTTTCAAACGCTGATGGGCTGGGCCGATGCGGCGCGTGACATCGGCATCCGTGCCAATGCGGACACCCCCGCCGATGCGGCCACGGCGCGCCGGTTCATGGCGCAGGGCATCGGCCTATGCCGCACGGAACATATGTTTTTTGATAGCGAGCGCATCACCCCCATGCGCGAGATGATCTTTGCCGACACGCCAGAGGATCGTCAGGCCGCGCTTGCGGTGTTGCTGCCCATGCAGCGCGCCGATTTCACCGAGCTGTTCCGCATCATGGAAGGTCTGCCGGTCTGCATCCGGCTGTTCGATCCGCCCTTGCATGAGTTCCTGCCGCACACCCGCGCCGGTCTGCGTGATCTGGCCGAGGCTCTGGATCTGCCGGTGTCCGATGTGACCCGCCGCGTCGAGGCGCTGACCGAATACAACCCGATGCTGGGTCTGCGCGGCGTGCGACTGGGCATCACGGTGCCGGAAATCTACGACATGCAGGCCCGCGCGATCTTTGAGGCCACGCTGGACGCCTCGCGCGATGGCGCACCCGTGGTGCCCGAGATCATGCTGCCGCTTGTCAGCGCCAAACGCGAGGTGGAGCTGCTGCGCGCCCGGATTGATGCGGTGGCCGCCGCCGTGCGGGCCGAACGCGGGGCCAGCTTTACCTTCCGGCTGGGCGTCATGGCAGAGACCCCCCGCGCCTGCCTGCGCGCCGACGAGATCGCCCCCCATTGTCAGTTCCTCTCCTTCGGGACCAACGATCTGACGCAGATGACTTATGGGCTGTCGCGCGACGATGCGGGGCGGTTCATGTCTGATTACGTCCAACAAGGCGTCTTTGCCGAGGACCCGTTCCACCGGCTCGATATCGACGGTGTCGGAGAGCTGGTCGCCGCCGGTGTGCGGCGTGGACGGGCGGCAAATTCCGGCGTGACCCTGTCGATGTGCGGGGAACATGGTGGCGACCCCGAATCTATCGCCTTCTGCCGTGAGATCGGCATGGATTACGTCAGCTGTTCGCCGTTCCGCGTGCCCGTGGCCCGGCTTGCCGCCGCCCAACTGGCGCTGCGCGAAGCCGCCATGCAAAAAACGCATGAACGCTAAGCATAGCCTGTCAAAGCATTTTTCAGGGTAAAAGCAACCTTTGGGCGGATATACGCCCAATTTAACAAGACATTTGCCCGGGCAACGTTTACCGATTGTCACAAATTTTGTACAAACCGCGCCGTTCTGACGCTTTCTGCCGGCTCAGAGCGTGATTTTTCTTGACAGAGACCGCTGCTATGTTTCGTGACGTCCTTCGTGCCTTTGGCTTTGCTGCCATGCTTGCCGCCCCTGCCCTGACCGCCCATGCCGACCCCGCGCGCAAAGCGCAAACGCTGGTTTCGCTGGAAACCAAAGCGCTGGCGCGGACCTCGCCCGAGCATCTTCAGGGGCTGGTAACGCCCGTATCCGCCGGGGCAATCGTCGGCGCGGGCCGCATCCAGTACGACCGCAACTGGCTGGCCGCGCAGCCCGTGGCCCACGGCGGCTCTGAATGGGAATGCCTGTCCGAGGCGCTCTACTTTGAAGCACGTGGCGAGACCGTCAAAGGCCTGTTCGCCGTGGCAGAGGTCATCATGAACCGCGTGGCGTCCTCGCGCTTTCCGAATTCTGTCTGTGGCGTGGTCAATCAGGGCACGGGTCGCAAATTCGCCTGCCAGTTCACCTACACCTGTGACGGCCAGCCCGAAAACATCCACGAGCCGCGCAGCTGGACCCGTGTGGGCAAGGTCGCCCGGCTGATGCTGGACGGCGCGCCCCGTCCGCTGACCCAAGGCGCCACCTTTTACCACACCACCGCCGTGCGCCCCAATTGGTCCTCTGCCTTTACCCGCACTGCAAGCATCGGCGACCATCTGTTCTACAAAAACCCACGCTAAGCTGTTCAAATCAAGGCAGTTTGCGCCCAACTGTGCGCTTTCTGCCCACGTCAGGGCGTTTTCGACCTGTGCTGGCTGCGATGCTCCCCTATGGTGGCCGCAATTCGCGACCCACGAAGGAGCCTGACTATGGCCTCTGAAATCCGCCTCGCCTTTGCGCACCCCTCTGAACGCGCCATCGCCACCGCTGGCGATGCCCCCCGCGACCGTATCAGCCTGCGCGATCACATCGTCGAGGTCGAGATCGGCGCCTTTCAGGCCGAGCGGGGCACAAAGCAACGCATCCAGTTCAATGTCGTGGTCGAGGTCGCGCCCTTTACAGGTGCGCTTGACGATGATGTGGACCGCATCCTGTCCTACGACCGCGTCACAGAGGCGATTGCCTTTGAACTGGCCGCCGAGCGCCTGAACCTGCTCGAAACACTGGCCGAACGCGTGGCGGAACGTATCCTGCTGGAACCCCAAGCGCTGCGCGCCTTTGTGCGCATCGAAAAGCTCGACCGTGGTCCCGGCGCGCTGGGGGTCGAAATCGTGCGTGCGCGCGCCGATGTGGCAGCCCATTTGAACGCCTTGGCCGAGGAAACCGCATCGGAACGGCCGCGCCCGCGTGTGGTCTACCTGTCCAATGATGCCATCGACCACCCAGATCTTGGGCAGTGGATCGACGCGTTGCTTGCACGCCGCGCGCCGGTGGTTTTGTGCTGCGGCCTGCCGCCCGAGGCACCCTTGGACACCGGCCACCGCATGACGCAACGGCGCGTTGACCTGCTGGCGATCGAACAAAACGCTTGGCGATTGGCGTCGCGCGATGCGCGGTGCAAGGTCGTGGCCACCCGAACCGAGCTCGACTGGGGCATGCGCAACGGGCAGACCTGCGTCTGGGCACCGTCCAAGATCGTACTGGATTCCACCGATGGCCCCATGGGCGCGGTGCGCGACAGCGCCGCCCTGACCACGTGGTTCGCAGCCGAGATGGAGGCCAGCGACCTGCTGTTCATCGGCGCGACCCTGCCGGATCTGCAAGATACCGCCGGACGTGCCGTCGCCCCGGGCCAGCCCCTGTTCCCACAAGGGGATCAGGGTTGAAAACCCGCCATGAATGGGCCACAGAAACGTGATGAAACGCTACTATCGGCCCATCGTCCGCTTTGACGCCGCTCGCCCCGAAACCGCTCTGCCGCTGGCGGGCGGTGCGGGGTGGTTGTCACAGGCCATCTGTTTCCAGCGCGGCGGTGCTGCGCAAACCGTAGAGGCGCAGGATATTCCCGCAGACTGGCAGGACAGGTTGACGGCGCAGCGTCCGCCGCTCGCCGGTCTGGCTTTGGATCGCACCCGTGTGATGGGCATCCTCAACGTGACGCCGGACAGTTTTTCGGACGGCGGCAGCCTGCATTCCGCCGCCGCAGCCCTGCGCCGCGCCGAGGACATGGTCGAGGCTGGCGCAGATATTCTGGACGTCGGCGGGGAAAGCACCCGGCCCGGTGCGCAGACCGTCCCCATCGCCGCCGAGATCGCCCGGATCGAGCCGGTGATCCGCGCCATCGCCAGCGATATCACCGTGCCCATCTCCATCGACACGCGCAAATCCGCCGTGGCAGAGGCCGCAGTGACCGCCGGTGCGGGGCTGGTGAATGACGTGTCCGGCTTCACCTACGATCCGATGCTGGCGCATTACTGCGCGCGCGAGGGGCTGCCGGTCTGTGTCATGCACACGCTGGGCCCACCCGAGACGATGCAGGACAATATCGCCTATGACGATGTGCTGCTGGACGTGTTTGATTTCCTCGAAACGCAAGTGCAGATGCTGGTCGATCTTGGCCTGTCGCGAGGGCAGATCGTGGTCGATCCCGGCATCGGTTTTGGCAAGACCATCGATCACAACCTGACGCTGTTACGCCATGCCGCGCTGTTTCACGGGCTGGGGTGTCCGGTGCTGGTCGGCGCGTCACGCAAGGGGTTTATCGGAACAATCACCGGGGCATCGCCCGCTGTCGAACGGGTGCATGGCTCTGTCGCCGTGGCGCAGGCCATGGCCGCGCAGGCCATCCAGATCGTGCGCGTGCATGACGTCGCCCCCACGGTGCAGGCGCTCGTCATGCACCGCGCAATTGAAACTGGAGATTTGTCATGACGCGCAAGCTGTTTGGCACCGACGGTGTCCGTGGCACCGCAAACATTCACCCCATGACCGTCGATATGGCGGTGTCGCTGGGCGCGGCTGTGGGCCGTCACTTTCGCAACGAACACGGTGGCGTCCATCGCGTTGTGATCGGCAAGGACACCCGCCTGTCGGGCTATATGTTCGAAAATGCCCTGACGGCGGGGCTGACCTCTACGGGCATGAATGTCTTGTTGCTTGGCCCCGTGCCGACACCGGCGGTGGGTCTTTTGACCGCATCCATGCGCGCCGATCTGGGCATCATGATCTCTGCCAGCCACAACCCCGCCGAGGACAACGGGATCAAGTTCTTTGGCCCCGAAGGGTTCAAACTGTCCGATGCGGTCGAAGCCGAGATCGAGGCCTTGGTGGCCGCCGGCGTAAAGCCCGCGCAGCCACAGAACATCGGCCGCGCCAAGCGGATCGAGGACGGGCGCTTTCGCTATCAGGAACGGGTCAAGGGCACGCTGCCCTCTGGCCTGCGGCTTGACGGGATCAAGGTCGTCGTCGATTGCGCCCATGGCGCCGCCTACCGCACCGCACCCGAAGTCCTGTGGGAGCTGGGCGCAGATGTGATCCCTGTGGGGACCGACCCAAACGGGCTGAACATCAACGCCGATTGCGGCTCGACCAAACCGCAGATGGCGGCCGACACCGTGCGCGCCCACGGAGCCGATCTGGGGATCTGTCTGGACGGCGACGCGGATCGCATCATTCTGATCGACGAGACAGGCACCGTGGTGGACGGCGACCAGATCATGGCGCTGCTGGCCGCGCGTTGGGCCGATGAGGGGCGTCTGGCCGGTGGCGCACTGGTGGCCACCGTGATGTCGAACCTCGGTCTGGAACGGTTCATGGACAGCAAGGGGCTGCGGCTGGAACGCACTCAGGTCGGCGACCGCTATGTCGTGGAACGGATGCGCGAGGGTGGCTTTAACCTCGGCGGCGAGCAATCCGGCCATATCGTGATGACCGATTACGCCACCACCGGCGACGGGCTGATGGCGGGGCTGCAATTCCTGCGTGAAATGGTGCAGTCCGGCAGCAAAGCCTCCGAGCTGACCCGCAGCTTTACGCCCGTGCCGCAGTTGCTGAAAAACGTACGCTTTGCCGCTGGCGTGGCACCGCTGGACGCGGCGCGCGTTCAGGCGGTGATCAAGGATGCCGAGGCCAAGCTGGTCGGCCAAGGGCGGTTGTTGATCCGCAAATCGGGCACCGAGCCGCTGATCCGTGTCATGGCAGAATGTGAAGACGACGGGCTGCTCAATCAGGTTGTCGACGATATCGTGGCAGAGGTCGAACAGGCCGCAGCACCGGCATCGTGAAACAGGGGCCTGCGGGCCCCTTTTTCATGCCCGACGGCGACGGAACGGCCTGCGCAGGGTGATCCACAGATTGCGCAGGAACCACGACAGCACGCCGACTATTCCCCAGCCCGCGACAAAGCCGGTTCCGGCGAATGTCGCCCCCTCGAACGTCGCGGGCACCGCCGGTTCAAACGCCTCGCGTGCGCGGGACCAGATCTGGCGATCGCCCAGATGTGTGGCAAGCTTGGCGCGCATAAAGGGGCCTGCGTTCTGCAAGGCAGACAGATCCTCTGAGAGGTCCTCGAACCGGGTGATGTCGGCCGCCATATTCGCCGCCTGTGTCTTGGCCAGCGGCCCCTCGGCGGCCAGGGCCCCCAGATACAGCGGCAGCGACAGGCCTGCCGCACTGGCATCCGCCTCGTAGCGGGTGATCTGCCGCGACAGCTCGTCCACCGCGCCGCCCAATCGCTGCATGTACTGTTGTGAAAACTCGGGGAATTGCGATGCGCCCAGCGCGCCGGTCAACCCGGCCCCCAGTGCCAAGACCCGTGTGATCATGCCCTGCCCCTTGGTTCGTGATCGCCCTGTCCCTGACTGCCATGCCGCATCGCAGCTGACAAAGAAAAACCGCCGCGCCGGTTCCCCTGCACGGCGGTTTCATCCAAATCACAGGCGCGCTTAGCCCTGCGCGGCCTTGCCGTAGATCTGCGCGATCTTCAGCACCGCCTGTTCGGGCGGCAGCTCCTCGCTTTCGCCGGTGCGGCGGCTGGTCAGCTCGACCACGCCGTTTTTCAGCCCACGCGGACCCACGGTGATGCGCCACGGCAGACCGATCAGATCCATCGTCGCGAACTTGCCGCCCGCGCGTTCGTTGCGGTCGTCATACAGCGGCTCCAGCCCCAGCGCGGTGAGCGAGGCATAAAGCGCCTCGCAGGCGGCGTCGGCCTCTGCGTCGCCTTGCTTGAGGTTCACGATCCCGCAGTGGAAGGGGGTCACGCCCTCGGGCCAGATGATGCCCTTGTCGTCATGGCTGGCCTCGATGATGGCCCCCAGCAGGCGCGACACGCCGATCCCGTGCGAGCCCATGTGCACCGGCACCTGTGCGCCGGTCTGGTCCTGCACCACGGCATTCATCGCCTCGGAGTATTTGGTGCCAAAGTAGAAGATCTGGCCCACTTCGATGCCACGTGCGCTGCGCTGACGCTCTGCCGGGACATCCGCCCAGACGGCTTCGTCATGGGTCTCGTCCGTGCGCGCGTAGCGGCTGGTGAATTCCTCCAGCACCGCCTGACACTGCGCCACATTGTCGAAATCGATCTCGCGGTCTCCGAATTTCAGATCGGTGATCTCGCTGTCATAGAACACCTCGGATTCGCCGGTCTCTGCCAGCACAAGGAACTCATGCGTGTAGTCGCCGCCGATGGGGCCACCGTCCGCGCGCATCGGGATCGCCTGCAGCCCCATGCGTTCGTAAGTCCGCAGATAGCTGACCAGATGCCGGTTGTAGGCGTGCAGCGCGTCCTCTTTGGTGAGGTCAAAGTTATAGCCGTCCTTCATATAGAATTCGCGGCCCCGCATCACACCGAAACGCGGGCGGATCTCGTCGCGGAACTTCCACTGGATCTGGTACAGCGTCAGCGGCAGATCCTTGTAAGACCGCACGTAGGAGCGGAAAATATCGGTCACCAGCTCTTCGGCGGTGGGGGTGAACAGCATGTCGCGGTCGTGGCGGTCGGTGATGCGCAGCATTTCCTGACCATAGGCGTCATAACGGCCGCTTTCACGCCACAGGTCCGCCGCCTGAATGGTCGGCATCTGGATCGGGATGTGACCCGCCTTGGCCTGTTCCTCGTGGATGATGTCCTCGATCTTGCGCAGCACCTTAAAGCCAAGCGGCAGCCAGGAATAGATCCCTGCGCTGGCCTGTTTGATCATGCCGGCGCGCAGCATGTAGCGGTGCGAGACGATCTGCGCCTCGGCAGGCGTCTCCTTGAGAACGGGCAGGAAGTAGCGAGACAGGCGCATGGGAACCTCTGGTATATGTTTCCGGCGGTTTTGCGGGATTAGGGCGCGTTTGGCAAGGTGGGGCGCGTCAGGCCGCTTCGATCAAACGGGGTTCCCAAACGAAGCAAAACAATCCAAAGTTGAGGTGACTTGTTCGGAATTGGATTTTATCATGGCTCGTGTGTTTTATACTTATGTTTGGGGTAGATCAGCTGGAACTGGTGGCCCCCTAATTTTCACCGACAAAGCCAACAGAACCAAAGCCATGCGGAAAGTTGACGAAGGGGATTTCGTCTTCGCGGTGGCGAGCAGAAAACCAGCTGATCCAACCGTCGTCATTCCTGAAGACTTGAAGGGCCGCGTTATCAACGCGTGGCAAGTCAGCAAAACGGCCGCAGATAGTGCAGAATATGGACTAAAAGCAGAGAACTCTTGGGATGCAGACAGCGATGGGAACTATAAATTTCCCTATGCTCTTCAGCCAATTAGGTACTGGCTCATTCAACCTATGCCGGTCTTTAAGGAGCTAGCCGGGTACAGTACGCAAACCCACACGCAAGAAGCCATATCGACAGTACAGGAGGTCGAGGGTGTTCTTGCGGAGAGCTTCATGGATCTTCTTCTAACTTCAGCGCGTGAACTTCCAGTCCAGCTTCCCAAGCAAAAGGTTCTGGATGGACGGATCAAGCAACTGGCGCAGAAACATCCCTTTGTAAAACAGGGCTACACTGTTCTCCCACCGAAAGCACAATTGAACAGCATCTATGTAGCAACTCTCGGCAAAGGTGGAAAAAACCTCAAAATCGGTCATTCTGCAGACCCGGCCAAGCGAGTTGCAGACCTCAACAAATACCGACTCAGTTCCGAAAAGCAGTGGATTTTGACCGTCTCACAACCAATCGGCGATGTCGAAGAAGCCATCGCGATGGAACGTTATCTCGGGCAATTTTTTGCCTCCCATCGCACTGAGCGAAACAACAATGAAATTTTCATCAACCTAGACGCCATGGACGTTGCGCTAGAGATCGCCAAGGCGAAAACAACTGTCAGCTAGAGCATCTAACGAATGCTATGCGCGAAGCTTGACGCCCTCTTGCATCGGAATGCGGCACGGGCGAAACAGGGGCAACATCAGGAGCGCGCGCCATGGCTTTGCCGGTCAGAGAACAACTGAAATACTGGGGGATCGCCTTTGTGGTCCTGTCCGTCGTGCTGTGGTTTCTGGGCGATGTTCTGCTGCCGTTCGTGTTGGGCAGCGCGATTGCCTATGCCTTTGACCCCGTGGCCGACAAGCTGGAGGCCTGGGGGCTGAGCCGTGCTGCCGCGACGGCCGTGATCACCGTGTCCTGCATCGTGATCTTTATCGTGATCCTGCTGCCTGCGGGCAAGCTGATGATCGACCAGCTCACACAGCTCTTTGCCATCGCGCCCGACCTGTTCAACGATCTGCGCAGCTTTCTGACCGAACGCTTCCCCACCTTGATGAGCGAGGGCGGCGCCCTGCATTCGGCGCTCGCCTCCATCGGGGATACGATCAAACAAAAGGGCGGCACTGTGGTGGAGACGGCGCTGACCTCTGTCGGGTCGCTGCTCAACGTGCTGATGCTGTTTTTGATCGTTCCGGTTGTGACCGTCTACATGCTGCTCGACTGGGACAAGATGACGGCCAAGGTCGACGATCTGGTGCCGCTGGATCACAAGGGCACCATCCGCCATCTCGCCCGCGAGATCGACAAGACGCTGGCGGGCTTTATCCGTGGCATGGGGTCAGTGATGGTCATTCTGGGCACCTATTATGCGGTGCTGCTTTGGGCGGTTGGCCTGCAATTCGGTCTGGTGGTCGGGGTGATCGCGGGGCTGCTGACCTTTATTCCTTACGTCGGTGCGATTGTGGGCGGCGGTCTGGCCATCGGTCTGGCGCTGTTCCAGTTCTGGGGCGAGTGGTGGTGGATCGTTGCGGTCTGGGCCATCTTCCAATCCGGCCAGTTCATCGAGGGCAACATCATCACACCCCGTCTGGTGGGCGATTCCGTGGGGCTGCATCCGGTCTGGCTGCTGCTGAGCCTGTCGGTCTTTGGCGCCTTGTTCGGCTTTATCGGGCTGCTGGTGGCGGTGCCTGTTGCCGCGGCCTTAGGCGTCATCGTGCGCTTCCTCGGGCAGCAGTACAAAAGCTCGAAACTGTACCTGGGCTATGCCGGTCAAAGGGCGCCGGGCGATCAATGAGCACACCGCAGCAGTTGCCGCTGCCCCTGCCCGCCCGCGAGGCGCTGGGGCGCGAGGAATTCTTTGTCAGTGAGGCCAACGCAATTGCGGTGGCGCTGGTCGAAGGCTGGGAAAACTGGCCGGCGCGCAAGATGGTGCTGTGTGGGCCACCGGGGTCCGGCAAGACGCATCTGGCGCATGTCTGGGCGCGACTGGCGCGGGCGCGGTTGATCTCGGCGGAACACCTGCCGGGCGCGCAGATCCCTGAGCTCGCCAATGGCGCGGTCTGTGTGGAGGACATCGAAGCCATAGCAGGCAACCGCCCCGCCGAAGAGGCGCTGTTCCATTTACACAATCTGGCCTTGGCACAAGGCCACGCGTTGCTGTTGACCTCGCAGCGGGAGCCTGCGCATTGGCCGCTTGAGGTGGCCGATCTCAAAAGCCGTGTTATGGGGGCGCAGGTGGCCCGCCTGTCCGAACCCGATGACGCGCTGCTGACCGCGCTTCTGGTCAAGCTGTTCTCGGACCGGCAAATCCTGCCCGCGCCGGATGTTCTGGCCTATCTCGCCCGACATATGCCGCGCAACTATGCCACGGCGCGCCGTGTGGTAACCGCGCTGGATGCGGCATCACTGGCCCACCAACGCAAAGTGACGCGCAACATGGCAGCGAGCGTGCTGTCGACCCTTGCGCCCTAGCGCTCCGGGCGGCCCCCGCTTGAGCCTGCCGTGCAAATCGTTACCAATACGAGGCAGCCTCCGCCCCTACGACGGAAACTGTCATTAAGCCGTCGCATTCTCAAAGGCATAAGCCCCCTATGACCCAAGCTGATTTTCTCAAAAGCCCGCTGCCACCCGCTCAGGAATTCCCGGATCTCAACCTGTCCGGACCGGGGCGCTTCTACAACCGCGAGCTGAGCTGGCTGGGGTTCAACTGGCGCGTTCTGGAAGAGGCGGAAAACCCCCGCGTACCGTTGCTGGAGCGGGTGCGGTTTTTGTCGATCTCGGCGGCCAATCTGGATGAATTCTACACCGTGCGCGTGGCAGGCCTGCGCGAGCTGGCCCATGCGGGCAACCACACCCCCGCCGCCGATGGGCTGACCCCGGCAGAGCAATTGGTGCTGATCGACGAGGATGCCCGCCGCCTGATGGCCGAACAGCAGCGCGTCTTGGGCGTCCTAAAGGACCAGCTTGCCGCCGAGGGCATCCACGTCGTCACCCGCAAAGAGCTGACCGAGGCCGACCGCAGCCATCTTAACGAGGCCTACCTCAATCAGGTCTTTCCCGTGCTGTCGCCGCTGGCGATTGATCCGGCGCACCCTTTCCCGTTCATCGCCAATATGGGCTACTGTCTGGCGCTGCAACTGGAGCGCAACCGCGACAAACGCCCCCTACAGGCGTTGCTGCCGATCCCCGCACAGATCGACCGCTTTATGACGCTGCCGTCCGAGGCGGGCACCCACCGGTTCATCCTGCTCGAAGATGTGGTCTTGCTGCATATCGATTCGCTCTTCCCCGGGTACAAGGAAAAGGACCACTTCGGCTTTCGCGTGCTGCGCGACAGCGATCTCGAGGTCGAGGAAGAGGCCGAAGATCTGGTCCGCGAATTCGAGGTCGCGCTAAAACGCCGCCGCCGTGGCGAGGTGGTGCGTCTGACCGTCAGCACCGGCGCGCCCAAAGGGCTGCGCGAGATCGTCATGCGTGAACTGCACGTCACCCCCGACGAGGTGATCGAACTCGACGGTATGGTGGGCGTGGCTGCGACCAAGGAGCTGGTGCTCGACGCGCGCCCCGATCTGCTGTGGCCCACCTTTACCCCGCGCGTGCCGGAACGGGTGCAGGATCACGACGGCAACATGTTCGACGCGATCAAGCAAAAGGACATGCTGCTGCACCACCCCTACGAGACATTCGATATGGTGGTGCGGTTTCTGGCGCAGGCGGCGCAGGACCCCAACGTGGTGGCGATCAAACAGACGCTCTATCGTACGTCGCGGAACTCTCCGATTGTCGAGGCGCTGTGCGAGGCGGCAGAGGACGGCAAATCCGTCACCGCTCTGGTCGAGCTGAAGGCGCGTTTCGACGAGGCCGCCAACATCCGCCAGTCGCGCAGGCTGGAACGGTCGGGGGCCCATGTGGTCTATGGCTTTCTGGATTGGAAAACCCACGCCAAGATCAGCCAGGTGGTGCGCCGCGAGGGCAACAAGCTGGTCACCTACACCCATTGGGGCACCGGGAACTACCACCCGATTACGGCCAAGATCTATACCGATCTGTCGTTCTTTACCTGTGATGCCGCACTGGGGCGGGATGCGGCGAAGCTGTTCAACTACCTGTCGGGCTACGCCATGCCGGAAGGTCTGGAAAATCTCTATATCGCGCCGCATTCGCTGAAATCCGGCATGATCGAGATGATCGAGAAAGAGATCGAACACGCCAAGTCAGGCAAACCGGCGCAGATCTGGATCAAGATGAACTCGCTGATCGAACCGGACATGATTGACGCGCTGTATCGGGCCAGCCAGGGCGGCGTGCAGGTGGACTGTGTGATCCGCGGCATCTGCGGCTTGCGCCCCGGCATCAAAGGTCTGTCGGAGAACATCCGCGTCAAAAGCATCGTGGGCCGGTTTCTGGAACATTCCCGCATCGCATGTTTCGGCAACGGACATGGCCTGCCACATGCGAAATCGCGGGTCTTTATTTCCTCGGCCGACTGGATGGGGCGCAACCTGAACCGTCGCGTCGAAACCGGCGTGGAGATCATGAACGCTACGGTGAAGGCTCAGATCGTGTCGCAGATCATGGCGGCCAATCTGGCAGATACGGCGCAAAGCTGGGTCATGGAACCCTCGGGGCAGTTTGTGCGCCATCAGGTGCCCGCGGGCCAGTTCGCGTTTAACTGCCACCGTTTCTTTATGGAAAACCCGTCGCTGTCGGGGCGCGGCTCTGCCGGGGCCAAGGACGTGCCCAAGCTGACCCATACGGACGACTAATCTCTCTCCGAGATTATTACGTTAGATCAAGGCGGTATCCCAACAGGGTTACCGCCCCTTTTACATCTGCGGCACGGGTGTGGCCCCCTGCCCCAATGGTGCCGTGAAATGACCTCTGAGGGGCCGCAAATCGTTAAATGGAGATTAATGGCTGGGGTGCAATTTCCCTCCTGCACACACCAGTGGCGCGGACGGGTTGAAGCCCAACACGGTCCGCAACGTCAGAAAGACGGTTCTGAAACGCCGGATGACAATCCGGCCCCCCGGGCGCAAAGGCGCCAAGAACCGAAAGGCGAAACTCATGTCGAGTATTCTTACCAACAACGGGGCCACAGCTGCCCTCCAGACCCTGAAGAACATCAACCGCGCGATGGGCAACGTTCAGGAACAGATCTCCACCGGCAAGCGCGTGAACTCCTCCAAGGACAACGCAGCGGTCTGGGCGATCTCCAAATCCATGGAATCCGATGTTGCAGGCTTCAAGAAGGTCTCTGAATCCCTGTCGCTCGGCCAGGCCACCGTGTCCGTGGCCCGTCAGGGTGCGGAAACCGTTGCCGACCTGCTGACCGAAGTGAAAGAAAAGATCGTCTCCGCTCAGGAAGAGAACGTCGACCGCGAGAAGATCCAGACAGATATTGCCGCCCTGCGCGACCAGATTGGCGCCGTTGTGAACGCATCGCAGTTCAACGGCCAGTATATGCTGCAGAACACCGGCACCGAAGAAAACAGCGGCGGTATCAACGTTCTTGCCTCCATCGACCGTTCGTTTGACGGCGTGACCTCGACCGATATCCGCGTCTCCAAGGAAGACCTGACCACCACCGCAGCAGCGGCAGGATCCGTCAGCGTCGATGCAAGCCTTGGCAACACGGTTGTGGCGGGCGAAACCAATGACATCGCCACCTTCGTCGAAGACACCGCAGGCGGTCTGGCAACCGGGAACACCTACCAGTTCACCTCCGGCGGCAACCTTGGTCTGTCGGCAGACGTGGCCTATGTTGCGCGCGAAGGCGACACGTTGGATGATGTCACCTCCGGTCTGGTCATGAAGCTGAACGCACAGGCCATCGAAGACGGAATCGACGTGACCTTCAAACAAGGTGACACAACCGGCACCATCGCCATGACCAACAACACCGCAGCAGACATCGCTGTGGCCGGTGGTGAATTCCAGCAATCCGCGCTGGACGGGTCCGAGAATGACGGCACCATCGGTGGCCGCCTCGAGGTTCTGGCCGATATCGACGTCTCCACCCAGGATGGCGCTGACGCCGCTCTGGCAGTGATTGACGGTCTGATCGACGTGGCCATCGACTCTGCCGCGGCCTTCGGTTCCTCTGAAATGCGTCTGGAAACCCAGTCCGACTTTGTGTCCGGCCTGACCGACGCACTGACCTCCGGCATTGGCACATTGGTCGATGCTGATATGGAAGAAACCTCTGCACGACTGCAGGCACTGCAAGTCCAGCAACAGCTGGGCATTCAGGCGATGTCTATCGCCAACAGCGCGCCGCAGACCCTGCTGAGCCTCTTCCGCTAACGAGATAAAGCGCCCCGAGGGCGCGCGCCGGATGCGTGAAAAACTCCGCAACCGGCGCAGACCTCGGGGAGCTTTCTTCGCCCCTAAGGGACGAAGAGATATCCGCCCCAAAAGACGGGCGGTTCGCAGGCCACACCCGTGGATCTGCACGTGTCAGAAGGCGCTTTCGAAGCCGTACATGCGGCAAAACCCCCGGCGTAAAACGCCAAACAAATGGAAGCGAACAAAATGTCCAGCATTCTTACCAACCCCGGCGCAATGACTGCTCTGCAAACCCTGAAGTCGGTGAACTCCAACCTCAACGATACGCAGAACATGATTTCGACAGGCAAGCGTGTGTCCAACGCCAAGGACAATGCCGCTGTCTGGGCCATCTCGAAGAACATGGAATCCGACGTCGCCGGTTTCAAAAAGATCTCCGAGAGCCTCTCGCTGGGTCTGGCAACGATCGACGTGGCGCGCAAAGGTGCGGAAACCGTCACCGAGCTGCTGACCGAGGTCAAAGAGAAAGTCGTCGCCGCTCAGGAAGAGAACGTCGACCGCGCGAAAATCCAGACAGACATCGAAGCGCTGCGCGATCAGGTGGCTGCGGTTGTCAACGCATCCCAGTTCAACGGCCAGTATATGCTGAGCCACACCAGCGACGCCGCTGACTCTGGCAGCATCAACGTTCTTGCCTCGATCGACCGCGACTCCAGCGGCACTGTCACCTCTACCGACATCAATGTGTCCAAAGAAGACCTTGGCCAGTCCGCCGCTGTCGCGGGCACGGTTTCTGTCGATGCAGGCACCGCCGCAACCGTCAACGTGGGCGACAAAGCGACCGTTGCCACCTTCCAAGAAGACACTGCCGGTGGCCTGTCCGCAGGCAACACCTACCAGTTCACCACCGGTGGCGCGATCGGCTTGACCGCTGATGTGGCCTATGTCGCACGGGAAGGTGACGAACTGGGCGATGTTACCGCTGGTCTGGTCATCAAGCTCAACAAACAGGCCACCGAGGACGGCCTGAACATCACCTTCTCGCAAGGGGCCACCGCGGGCACCATCGAGATGACAAACGACACCGATGCCAACATTTCGGTTGTGGCGAGCGACTTCCAGCAGGCCGCTTTGGATGGCACCCAAGCGGATGGCACCATTGGTGGCCGACTGGAGGAGCTGTCGAACATCGATGTGACCACTCAGGATGGTGCTGATGCGGCTCTGGCTGTGATTGACGGCCTGATCGACATTGCCATCGACTCGGCAGCATCTTTCGGTTCGTCGCAGATGCGTATCGAAACCCAGACCGACTTTATCACCGGTCTGACCGACGCGCTCAGCTCCGGCATCGGCACCTTGATCGACGCTGATATGGAAGAAACCTCTGCCCGTCTGCAGGCACTGCAGGTGCAGCAGCAGCTGTCGGTGCAGGCTCTGTCCATCGCGAACAGCGCGCCGCAGTCCCTGCTGTCGCTCTTCCGCTAAGAGTAGCGCGCGTCCTGATGGGCGCTTTGGAGACGCAATGCATGGCCCGCCTCCGGCGGGCCATGTTGCGTTTCACCACCCGCTATCGGGTGCAATCGCAAAAACACGGCGCGTCAAAAGACCCAAATCGGGTCAAGCGTATAACCCCATGTGATAAATCTCGTTTCTTGACGCCCCTGCCCACCGCACATAATGGTCAGGTAATGGGAGACGCCAAATGAACAGTCACGACGACAGCCACGGCCACTGGGACCCCTTTGGCCGCCCCTTGTTCAACGATCCCCAGGCGCGCGCACTCAGCCGTGTAGGTGTTGTGGATATGGGGTCGAACTCTGTTCGGATGGTGGTGTTCGATGGCGCGGCCCGCAGCCCTGCCTATTTCTTTAACGAAAAGATCATGTGTGGCCTGGGCGAAGGCATGAACCAAACCGGGCATCTGAACCCCGAAGGGCGCGAACGTGCCATGGCGGCAATGCGGCGGTTCAAACTTCTGGCTGACGGAATGGAATTGTCGGACATGTCGGTGGTGGCCACGGCAGCCATGCGCGACGCCACCGACGGCGCCGAATTCCGGGCCGAGGTGGAGGCCGAGACAGGGCTGACCATCCACGTGGTTGACGGCGCAGAAGAGGCCCGGCTTTCCGCGCAAGGTGTGCTTTTGGGCTGGCCCGGGTCCTACGGGCTGGTGTGCGATATCGGCGGCTCCTCTATGGAACTGGCCGAAATTGGCGATGGCCGCGTGGGGCGGCGCATGACATCGGCGCTTGGCCCGTACAAATTGATGGATATCGACGGCGGGGCCAAAGGGCGCGCAGACCATATCAAAAACGAGCTCTCTGCGCTGGCGAATTACATGGGCACCCAGCGCGACCGCCTGTTTCTGGTCGGCGGCAGCTGGCGCGCCATTGCCCGCATTGACATGCTGCGCCGGGACTACCCCCTGCATGTCTTGCACGAATATCGCATGAGTGCCGAAAACGTCCGCGATACCATCACCTTCCTGCAAGACAACGACCACGACAAACTGCGCAAGGCGGCGGGCGTGTCGTCGACCCGAATGTCGCTGGTGCCCTATGCGGCCGATGTCCTGCAGGGGGTGATCGATTGTTTTGAACCCTCGGACATCGCGATTTCCAGCTACGGGATCCGCGAAGGGCTGTTGTATGAACAAATGCCGCAGCAGCTCCGCGACCGCGATCCGCTGATCGAGGCCTGCCGCGTGGCCGAAGCGCGCGACGCCCGCCTGCCCGGCTTTGGTCGGCAGCTTTACGAATTCGTCCTGCCCCTGTTTGGCGAGATTTCCCCCGCGCGCAAACGCCTGATCCACGCGGCATGCCTGCTCCATGACGTCAGCTGGCGCGCGCATCCCGATTACCGGGCCGAGACCTGTTTCGACAACGCGACGCGGGCGAACCTTGGCGGCTTGAAACATTGGGAGCGGGTCTACCTCGGGCTGTCCTTATTGCACCGCTACAAGAACAAGCGCGAAGGCACCCGGTTTGCCGACATGTACGACCTGCTCGACAAGGCCCATCAGGACGAGGCGGAGGTTCTGGGCAAGGCCATGCGGTTCGGCGCGATGCTGTGGACTTTGGAGGCGACCGCCGGACATGCGCGGCTGTCTTGGGATGGCAAGCGTTTGTCACTGGCCTTGGACAGCGACATGATGGCGCTTTATGGCGAGGTCGGTCGCGCCCGCTTCAAATCCTTGGCGCAGGCCTTGGGTGCAGAAGACTACGGTGTCGAAGCGGCCTGAAGGGCCGTTACAGCTCGATCTCTTCCGGCGTCTCACCCACCGGCGCGTCTGGCGCCGGCGGCGTCTTACGGCGGATCACGATGTCCCCGTTATCGCGCATTTCAGGAGGATGGTAGGCTGACCAGTCCTCGACCTCCTCTAGAATATCGCGCAGGGCGGGACCCATTTCTGTCAGAAAATCCTGCATCATCGGCTGGAATTCCCGCATCGCCCCCTGCAGCTCGTCCAGTGTCGGCTCCATCTCGGACATCAGCCCGCGAAAGAACAAGCGTGCCCCTTCTTGCATCAGGTCAAATCCCCCGTCGTCGTCTTGGGCGGCGAGAGGTGACGCGATCAAAAGGCACAGGGCTGCGTGGCGTATCATACACCAAAGGTAACGCCGCGCAGCCAAACCGCAAGGGCGGCGTTCAGATCGACAGATCCAGCGTCACCGGAAAATGGTCCGAGGCGTCAAGCAGCGCCTTGCGCAAGGCGTCATCCTGCCAACACTGCGGGTCGTCGAACGGGTGCCAGATCCGCCAACGTGGCATATGCCGCCTGCGCAGGCCATCAGACACCATGATGTAATCCAAAAGGGCCTGCAGGTACCGCTGCTCATGTTCTAGATAGAACCGCGCGGTCGTTGGCTGGGCGCTGATCCGGCTGACCAAGGCGCGCGAAGCATGCGGATCATACAGCGCATGCGGCGGCTGGCCGAGGATAATCTCCACCGAAGACTTGCCAAAGAGATGTTCGAATTCATCCAGCCCCGGACCGTCGTTGAGATCCCCCAGAACGATCACCTCCTCCCCCGCTTCAAGCAAGCTGTCGATCCTGCGCCGCAGCCAGACCGCCTGCGCCAATTGTTTGCGCCGGTTGGCGATGGACAGGCGCAACACATCCTCGGGCGACTTTGCGCCATGGGGGGCTTTGGATTTCAGGTGCGCACCGATCATGCGGAATTCGGCGCCATCCACCGTCTTTGCCTGCAGCTCTAGCGGTGGTTTGGAAAACCGCACCGCATCGGGCGCCGCGTCCACATCCAGATCAATCGCGAAGACATCGTCGAACCGCGGTGCATCCGGCCCCGCGCCGGGATCATGGGTCACGGACAACACAGCCGGATCGTACATCAGCGCGATTTCCTGCTGCGTGTCATTGGTAAAGCCGGTCACCACCGCCGAGGTCCGCAGGCCAAATTCCTCTGCGAAACGGGACAGTGCGCGGGTGGACGACCGCCGCGCGGAGGTATCGGGGGCCTCGATCACCATGACAGCGTCGGCATCCATGGCACGGAACACCTGCGCCAAGGCGGTGATTTGCTGGCGGCGTGGCAGTTTGCGCCGCGCGGTGATCACATCGTCAACCAGCAACGCCCCGTCATCGTCAAACAGAGCGTCGAACCATTCCACGTTATAGGTTGCGATCCGCACCGATCAGGCTGCCGTCCGGGTCGAGATTTCTTCCCAAGCGCGATTGATGTCGGCCATGCGCCGCTCCGCGATTTTGAGCGCCTCTTCCGGCACGCCACGCGCGATCATCGTATCAGGATGGCTGTCGCGCACCATCTGCCGCCAGTGTTTGCGGATGTCGGGCAGCGGCGTGTCAGGTGTCACCCCAAGCACCGTATAGGGATCGGATGCGCAATCGGGCACCCAACGGGCGCGCAGGCTGCGAAACCGCATCTCGTCCATCTCGAAGGCCTCGGCCACACTGGACAAAAACGCATCCTCCGCCGGATGATACCGGCCGTCGGCCATGGCGATGTGAAACAGGCCTTCCATCACGTCGCACAGAACGCTGTGGTTGTCGTCAAACATTTTGCGGATCCGGCGGGCGTAGTCCTCGAACCCGGCCACATCCTGACGGGCCAGATTGAACACGCGGGCGGCATTCTCTTCCTCTTCGGGGGCGATGCGGAACACCTCGCGAAAAGCCGTCACCTCCGCACGGGTCACAAGCCCGTCAGCCTTTGCCATCTTTGCCGACAGGGCGATGACCGCGATGGTAAAGGCCACCGTCCGCTCTGGCGGGGTGCGCATGCGTTCGAACAAATGGCTCAGCCCCTCGCCCGAGGTAAGCGCCGCCAATGCCTGCGTTATGCGTGACCAAATCGACATAGACCCATATTACCGCGCCGCAGCATGGGTGTCAGGACGTGAAATGTAGAATTTTCGGGAGAACTGTTTACCGCAGCTTAGGGAAGGTGGCGCTCAGGACAGAACGGTGACCCGATCCAGCTCGCGGATTTCGGCACGCAGCCCGGCTGTCCCGTTGGTAAAGCTCACCATCGGCGCATCCAGATATGGCGCCAGCAGGGCCTTGAGCTCATCTGCGCGCGGGTGCCGCACCTCCAGCCCGGTCAGTGCCACGTCGTCTCCGGCAAGGCTTTTGCCCGGCGGCACGGGCACATGCCACTGGATCAGCGCCGGAAACAACCCGTCAAAAGGCAGCAGACCGTCCTCTGGCACAGCCATGGTCCAGCTTAGCCCACCGCGCGTCAGATGCACCGCCCGCCCCGCCATGGGCAAGGCCGCAATGGCCGCATCGATATCGTCGACCGTACAAACCCACTTATCCAACCGCGCAGGGCCCGTAAAATGGTCCAGCCCGAACCAGCGCGCCCCCTCGACCGGCGGGCCAGAGGGATCGATTGCAATGGCTTCGAGATACAGAGCCGGGTTCAGTCCCATCAACTGGTTATGGGTGCCAAACCTTGGATGGGCGCCGCCCCCGCCCATGGTCCGCCCTAGCGTGTGTTCCACATGGGCGATCGCCTCGGCCAAAGTTTCGCCCAGCACAGCGATGTGATCCAGTGTCAGTTTGACCATTCGTTAACCTTCATGAAGCCAAGGAACGATATGTGCGCTTTGCGCCGCTGCAAAGCGCAAAAGTTGCGTTTTCACGTTGAAAATTGCGCCAAACACCCCATTTTGCCACAGAACAATTACACCCAACGGGAGGATACTGGATGCTGCTTCGCGCGCTGGACCGTTTTTTCAGCCACGAGGCGTCAGGGGGCATATTACTGATGCTCTCGGCGATAGCTGCGATGATCGTGGCGAACTCGGGACTTTCTTCGATCTACGATGGCGTGCTTGGCAGTTATTTTGCCGTCACGATCAACGGCGACGGCCTTGAGAAACCGCTGATCCTGTGGATCAACGACGGTCTCATGGCGATTTTCTTCTTTCTTATCGGGCTGGAGCTGAAGGCCGAACTGCTGGAAGGCAAGCTCAAGAACCCCTCGGACGTGGTGCTGCCCGGTGTGGCGGCGATTGGTGGCATGGCCCTGCCCGCGCTGGTGTATCTTGCGTTCAACTACAGCGACCCCGCGACCGTCAATGGCTGGGCGATTCCTGCGGCGACCGACATTGCCTTTGCCCTTGGCGTGCTGGCGCTGGTCGGGGACCGTGTGCCGTCCTCGCTAAAAGTGTTCCTGCTGACGCTGGCCATTCTGGACGACATGGGCGCGATCGTAATCATCGCCCTGTTCTATACCGCCGAGCTAAAGGTCAATTACCTGTTCATGGCGCTGATCCCGCTGGCGGTCATGTGGTATCTGAACCACAAGCGCGTGCACCGCTACGCCCCGATTCTGATGCTGGGCGTCATTTTGTGGGTGCTGGTGCTGAAATCCGGTGTTCACGCGACATTGGCCGGTGTGGTCACGGCGTTCTTTGTCCCGCTGAAGGACAAGTGGGGCAAATCCCCGCTGCATTCGCTGGAACATAACCTGTCCCCTTACGTGCTCTATGTGATCATCCCTGTCTTTGCCTTCGCCAACGCGGGCGTTGTGCTGCAAGGCATGTCGCTGAGCGATCTGGCCGCACCGCTGCCCTTGGGCATCGCCTTGGGTCTGATTGTGGGCAAGCAGTTGGGCGTCTTTGGCTGTACGTGGTTGATGGTCAAACTGGGATGGGCACGCATGCCGCATGGCGCGACATGGGCGCAAATCTACGGCATCGCTTGCCTTGCGGGCATCGGCTTTACCATGTCGCTGTTCATCGGCTCGCTCAGCTTTGATGATCCGATCCTGATGAACCAGGTCCGCCTTGGCGTTTTGGGTGGCTCTATCGTGTCGGGCATTCTGGGCTATCTGGCCCTGCGTCTGTCCACCGCGCCGGACGCAGAGCCCGAGTCGCTGGCCGCCGAATAAACCCGTCTATGCGACGCAAAAAACGCGGCCTCGTGAAAACGGGGCCGCGTTTCGTTTGAATCGCTGGATGATCTTAACCGCGCGCGGAGCGGATCAGTTTCAGGATGTCCTGTGCTGCTGCGGGAATGTTTGTGCCGGGACCAAAGATCGCCTTCACCCCTGCGTTGTACAGGAAGTCATAGTCCTGCTGCGGGATCACCCCGCCACAGATCACGATGATATCCTCGGCCCCGGCGTCTTTCAGCGCCTTGACCAGTTGCGGGGCCAGCGTCTTGTGGCCCGCCGCCTGCGACGAGATCCCGACCACATGCACGTCGTTGTCAATGGCGTCCTGCGCCGCCTCATCCGGCGTCTGGAACAGCGGGCCCACATCCACGTCAAAGCCGATATCGGCAAAGGCGGTGGCAATCACCTTGGCCCCGCGATCATGGCCATCTTGTCCCATCTTGACCACCAGCAGACGCGGGCGGCGGCCCTCTTCCTCGGCGAAGGTTTCGATGGATTTCTGAATGGCGGCAAAGCCTTCGTCCCCCTCATAGGCCGCACCATAGACACCGGCGAGGGTCTTGACCTCTGCCCGGTGGCGTCCGAATTGCTTTTCCATTGCCATGCTGATCTCCCCCACGGTGGCACGGGCGCGCGCCGCTTCGACTGCGGCCTCCAACAGGTTGCCGCCCTCAGCGGCACGGCGGGTCAGCTCGTCCAGCGCCGCCTGACAGGCGGTCTCGTCACGGGTGGACCGGATCTGCGCCAGCCGCGCAACCTGCGCCTCGCGCACTTTGGCGTTGTCGATATCGAGGATGTCGAGATCCTCTTCCTTCTCCAGCCGGTATTTGTTCACCCCGACAATCACATCGGTGCCCCGGTCGATGTCGGCCTGACGGCGGGCGGCGGTCTCTTCGATGCGCAGCTTGGGCATGCCGGATTCGACGGCGCGGGTCATGCCGCCCATCTCGTCGACCTCTTCGATCAGCGCCCATGCCTTTTCCGCCAGCTCGTTGGTCAGGCTTTCGACGTAATAGGACCCCGCCAGCGGATCGACGACATTGGTCACGCCGGTTTCTTCCTGCAGCACCAACTGCGTGTTTCGGGCGATGCGGGCGCTGAATTCTGTCGGCAGGGCGATAGCTTCGTCCAGCGCATTGGTGTGCAGGCTTTGAGTCCCGCCCAGCACCGCCGACATCGCCTCGTAAGCGGTGCGGATCACGTTGTTGTACGGGTCTTGCTCGGCCAGCGACACGCCCGACGTCTGGCAATGGGTGCGCAGCATCTTGGAGCGCGGGTTCTGCGCGCCCAGATCGGTCATGATGCGATGCCACAAAAGGCGCGCGGCGCGCAGCTTGGCAATTTCCATGAAAAAATTCTTGCCGATGGCAAAGAAGAACGACAGCCGGCCCGCGAACTTGTCGATGTCCATGCCCGCTTCCATGGCGGTCTTCACGTACTCCTTGCCGTCCGCCAGCGTAAACGCCAGCTCCTGCACAAGGTTCGCCCCCGCCTCCTGCATGTGGTAGCCGGAAATCGAGATCGAGTTGAATTTGGGCATCTGGTTCGACGTGTAATCGATAATGTCCGAGATGATCCGCATCGATGGCGCGGGCGGGTAGATGTAGGTGTTGCGGACCATGAACTCCTTGAGGATGTCGTTCTGAATGGTGCCGGACAGCACGCTGCGGTCATGGCCCTGCTCCTCGCCGGTGACGATGAAATTCGCCAGCACCGGAATCACTGCCCCGTTCATGGTCATGGACACCGAAACTTTGTCCAAGGGAATGCCGTCGAACAGGATCTTCATGTCCTCGACGCTGTCGATGGCCACACCAGCTTTGCCCACATCGCCTTCGACGCGGGGGTGGTCGCTGTCATAGCCACGGTGCGTCGCCAGATCGAAAGCGACCGAGACCCCCTGCTGCCCTGCGGCGAGCGCCTTGCGGTAAAAGGCGTTCGATTCCTCGGCGGTGGAGAAGCCTGCATATTGACGGATCGTCCACGGGCGGCCCGCGTACATGGTCGCCTTCACGCCACGGGTGAACGGCTCCTGCCCCGGCAGGCTGCCCATATGCGGCAGCTCTGCGGTGTCTTCGGCGGTATAGACCGGTTTGACGGCGATCCCTTCGAGGGTGTCCCACGTCAGGTCGTCCACCGACCGGCCACGCAGTTCTTTCTCAGCGGTTTTGCGCCAGTCCTCGGGCAGCTTTGTCATTGTCTTGTCCTCTCCTCTGCGGCGTCTGTGGCGAAGTGTTCTTCGTCCGTGTCAGGGCCGCCCCTGATATCAATGTGGCCAGACCATCCGCCCCTGCGCGCAGCCAGAACAGATCGTCGACATAAGCCTCGCGCAGATGCGCGGATTGTTGGGCGTCAAACGGCATGTACCGCCCTTCTTGTGCGCCCAATGCGCCCGCCTGCCCGCCCCGCTGCAAAAGCTGCTGCCGCAGGGTGTTTGCATCCTTTGACGCGTTGCGTTGCTCGGACGTGGCCTTCGGGACATCTCGGTCTGTCACCGCAGAGAGCCACAGATCGGGACGGCTGGCGCAATCGTCGAACAATGTCACCATAATAGCGGTCTGCGGACAGGCCTGCGCGAGATCCGTGATCACATGCCGCCACGTCCTGTCGCCTTGCCCCAACGTCGCGATCCGTGCGGCATCGGGAACATCGACCCCGCGATCAATCAGATAGGCCAGCAGCGACGCCCACCACAGATCCAGCGCGCGGATCTGCAAGACAATCGCGTCCACCGGACCTGTGACAGCGACCATCTGCCCAAGACGCGGACCCGCATCCAGATACAGCGCCCCCTCGCGCAGACATTTGCGCGGCATACCGAGCATGTTTTCGTCGGAAATTAGCAAGATAGGAGTTTGCACATCGCGGATCTGCGCTGCCAGCCGATCCGCTGCCGCGGGGTCGCCCCCCATCGCGTCATGTAGTCGTCCATCGCGGGTTTGACGCGGTCCCCAAACCGTCACCCCGAGGGACTTCAGCGTGCCGCGTTGAGCGCGGCAAAAGCTCTGCAGGCTTGTCGTCGCCGTGCGATGCGCCCCCACATGCAAGATCAGTCCCATCGCCGCAGCCACCCCTGACAGTTGCCCGACCACCCCACTGTGATCGCTTTGCATCGGGGCCGAGTATCCGGCGCAGCCCTTTGGCATCCTGTTAAAGGTAAAATTTTCATTGGGCGTCTTGTCGCAGCCCTGTGCGGCTGCGGCCCAAGAGTTTATATAGAGCTTTATGAAAAGGTTCTTCGCTTTGAGCGGGCTTTGCGCCCAGATGTTGCTGGCCGCGCCTGTTGTAGCCGCCGAAAACGATCCCGTTGTGGACATTGTGGTGCCGGCCGCCGACACCACGCTGGAAGACTGGCTGTGGGTCAAACGCCCCGTTGTGGTCTTTGCCGACAGCCCAAACGACCCCAGATTTCGTGAACAGATCGAACTTTTGCTCGACCGTCCCGATGCGCTGGACGACCTCGATGTGGTTGTGATCACCGACAGCGACCCCGCCGCGCGCAGCGCGGTGCGGCAGGCCCTGCGGCCACGGGGCTTTGCGCTGGTGGTCTTGGCCAAAGACGGCACCATCGTCACACGCAAGCCGCGCCCTTGGTCGGTGAGAGAGATCAGCCGCTCCATCGACAAGTTGCCGCTGCGACAGGACGAGCTGCGCAGCCAATAATCCGCGCGCCCTAGATCGTGCCCCGCATAAAAAACAGCAGCCGATTTGGGCGATGCAACATCATAAAGGCGTTGGCCGCAGGATCGTAGATCGCCAGCGTGTCCGGCGTCGTCAGCGCGTAATAGGCGTCGATCTGGAACTGGTCGTCCATGCATTCCATCGCCGGTCCGATGAAGCTGGAAATCAGGCCGACGCCCTCTTCGAGACTGATCGACATCACCTGTTCGGACACCTCGTTCGGCGTCGCGTCCGTCACGTCGAAGGCGACAACCCGCCCCTGTTTGATCAGGCGCAGCCCCGCGCGCACATCGGACACCACAGCCACCGGACGCCGCGTGCCCTGCGAGACCAGCTGAAAAATCGCCGCCGTACATTGCCCTTGGGATTCGAAACGCAGCGTTTTGCTGATGTAGAAATAGCTCGCCAGTTCCTCGCGCAGCGTCTCTTCGCGGTCGAGCGGACCACACCCGGCAAGCAGCAACAGCGCGCTCAGCAGCACGACCCGCAACGGCAATATGGCATAGACAGACATCATCGTAGGCAGTGCTGACAGAAAACACTTTAGGAAAGGTTGCCTGCCTCATGCGGCATCCTCGGCCCCAAGGGCCGCCCGCCGCACCATGATAACCCCGCCGATCACAAACAACAGCGCATAGCCGCCAATGCTGCCTTGTCCGACGGTCAGAACGCCTGCGTAGACCAGCGCAAACACCAGCCCCATCACCGCCAGAACGATGACAGGTCCAAGCAGGTAGTAGCCCCAACCGAGGTCGAGGTTCAAAAGCAACCCCATCAGCGTCAGATACAGCCCATAGCCCAGCCCCAGCGCGAGGATCGCCACCGACAAGGCGGTGCCAAAGATGAACCACGTCGCACCGTCAGAGGGCACAGCCGTCCAAAAGCCCATCGCCGCCACACCGCTCAGCACCAGCCCGGCCACAAAGGCCAGCGCGTGCATGAGCCATATGGCGGCGACGTGGCGCATTTTATTCAAATTCCATGATCACATCGTCCACCGCGAGGCTGTCACCGGCGGCGGCGTTGATCTTGGCCACGATGCCCTTTTTCTCGGCCCGAAGGATGTTTTCCATCTTCATCGCCTCGACGGTACACAGCGCTTGGCCTTCCTGCACCTCTTGGCCCTCTTCGACGTCGACCTTTACGATCAACCCCGGCATCGGGCAGAGCAGCAGCTTGGAGGTATCGGGCGGCAGCTTTTCGGGCATCAGACGCGCCAGTTCCGCCTGACGCGGGCTGCGCACGTTGACCTTTAGATCCGCGCCACGGGTGCGCAGGCGGAAGCCTTGGGTGATCTTGTCGACCTTCAGCACCAGCGGCGCGCCCTCGACGGTCATCCGCGCAAGGCTGTTGCCGGGGGTCCAGTCCCCTTCGACCCGCAGCGCTTGGCCGTCCGCAAAACGCACCGTGGCCCCGTCGTGATCCGCGTCAATGCTGACGTCGAAATCAACGCCCTGCAGCGCCACGTTCCAGTCGGTGCCGACGCGGCGTTCGTGATTGCCCAAGGTGCCGGTCACGCGGGTGCGCCGGATCTCGGCCACACGGTTCATGGCCGCAGCCGCCGCCGCCACATGGCGCAAATGCGCATCGTCCAGCATCACGCCCTCGAACCCGTCGGGGTATTCTTCGGCGATAAAGGCCGTGGTCATCTCGCCCGAGATGAACTTCGGGTGATCCATCACGGCTGCCACGAATGGCAGGTTGTGACCGATCCCCTCGACCTCGAAACTGTCGAGCGCGTTGCGCATCACCTCGATCGCAGCCTCGCGCGTGGGGGCCCAAGTGCACAGCTTGGCGATCATCGGGTCGTAGAACATCGAGATCTCGCCGCCCTCGAACACGCCTGTGTCATTGCGCACGATCCCCTCGCCCAAGGGGCCCTCGGCGGGTGGGTTGTAACGCGTCAGACGCCCGATGGAGGGCAGGAAGTTGCGATACGGATCCTCGGCATACAGGCGGTTTTCGATGGCCCAGCCGTTGATTTTGACGTCATCCTGCATGATCGTGAGCGGCTCGCCATTGGCCACGCGGATCATCTGTTCCACCAGATCCACGCCGGTGATCAGCTCCGTGACGGGATGTTCCACCTGCAAACGTGTGTTCATTTCAAGGAAGTAGAAATTCTTGTCACCATCGACAATGAATTCCACCGTACCGGCGCTCGCGTAACCCACAGCCTTGGCCAGTGCCAACGACTGCTCACCCATGGCGCGGCGCGTCTCGGGATCAAGGAAGGGCGACGGCGCCTCTTCGACGACCTTCTGGTTGCGGCGCTGAATCGAACATTCGCGTTCGTTCAGCCAAACGCCATTGCCATGGGCATCGCAGAGCACCTGAATTTCAATGTGGCGCGGCTGGGTGACGAATTTTTCGATAAAAATGCGATCATCGCCAAAGGAATTCGCCGCCTCGTTCTTGGAGCTTTGAAACCCTTCTCGCGCCTCATCGTCGTTCCACGCGATGCGCATGCCCTTGCCGCCGCCCCCGGCAGAGGCCTTGATCATCACGGGGTAGCCGATCTCGTTCGAGATCTTCACCGCTTCTTCGGCATCCTCGATCAGGCCCATATAGCCGGGCACGGTCGACACACCGGCCTCCTGGGCAATCTTTTTCGAGGTGATCTTGTCGCCCATCTTTTCGATCGCGCCTTTGGGCGGGCCGACAAAGGCCACGCCTGCGGCCTCCAGCGCTTCGGCGAATTTGGCGTTCTCGGACAAAAAGCCGTAGCCGGGATGGACCGCCTGCGCGCCGGACTGTTTGATCGCGTCCATCACCTTGTCGATGACGATGTAGGATTGATTGGCGGGTGGCGGGCCGATGTGGATCGCCTCGTCCGCCATCTCTACGTGCAGCGCGTTCTTGTCGGCATCCGAATAGATCGCGACGGTCTGGATGCCCATCTTGCGCGCGGTCTTGATGACACGGCAGGCGATTTCGCCCCGGTTGGCGATCAGGATCTTGTTAAACATTTCGGTCCCTTTTTCTCCCTCGTGTCGTGTGACACGTCTAGTGCACGCGAAAACGCCGCCCGACCCGAAGGGGTCGAACGGCGTTCGCACATAACAAATTGGGCAGACGTTACGCCTGCACCAAAAACTGGATCAGTTGCACAGCTGCGGGGTGATGTCGTCACACACAACGCCTGCCGCGCCGCCGATGGCCGCGCCTGCTGCAACGTTGCTGCCCGTGGCTGCGGCGCCGGCTGCACCGATGCCCGCGCCCAATGCGCCGCGCTCCAGGTCAGTGCCTTCGCAAGCCGCAAGGCCAAGTGTGGATGCCGCTGCAAATGTAAGGGCAAGAATACGCATGATATGTCCTCTCTGTTCCGAGCCATCGCTCGCCGGTCGAATGTACCGTTGAACGTGGCAAGCGCCAGAAAGGTTCCCGCGCTATGGCAGTTCTCTGCCAAATTTTCGAAAAAATCGCCGTAAACCCGCCGACGGTTGCGAATATCAGCAGCGCGAGGGGTATTGCGAACACTGGCCGATGCTGTCCGCGGCGTCGCTGCGATGCAGGACGGGTTTCGGTGTGCTGGCCGCCCGCGTGACTTCGCGCTGCGAAGCCAAGAGGTTCGCGCAAGACGCAAGGACCGCGAAGGCCGAAACCGCAAGGGATAGTCGTGCGTAGCGCATATGGATGCCTCTGCTGCCTGCCTGTCCCCAAAGGATATGCCAGAACCGCGCGAAATCCACGGAAAAACAACCGCTCCGGCGTTCTCGCGCAACGGCAACGCCGTAACCGCCCGGCGGGGCGATCGTTCCGGGGACACGGCCGACCGCCCCTTCTTGGGGGAAAGAACAGGGGCGGAACGAAAGACGGAATGCAGCCGAAGCCCCTGTACTGAACCCAGATTTGCAAACCCCAACCGTTCTGCATAGCAGCATTTGCCAACCCCGGCAGGATCGGCAGCGTGCCGCGCAAAAGTGGAAGGGATCGGCAAATCCACGCGCATCACTTTTCCCACGGCTCCGCTTCTTCGAAGGCCTCTGGGAAAGACGCGCGCGCGGCGGTCTCGTCGATGATCAACATCGCCTCGTAGTCGGTGGGATCAAAGGTGTCGGGGTCGTAGGGCAGCACCTCGCGCCCGAACAGCCAGGACAGACGTCCCGCGTCCAGATTGCCGCGCTCAAACGGCTGGTCGCCAAAGTAGTGCCAGAGCGCCGACATAAAGACCCAGTCGGCCTTGCGGTCGGGCGGACGGCGGTCGCGGTAGCGTTCGCGCCGGATGATCTCGGTCGCGCCCTTGGGATTGGCGCGGCGAACCGTGAATTGGAAATCAGTCCCCGGAAGACGCCCGGGGAAGCCGCGATGCTTCAGCATACCCGGCCCTTTCTGTTGGGGGCCGTTGCAGCCGTGCTCGATAGGAATGTCGGGACGAGAGCGAACCCCCGCCCCGATAGGGTCTTACTTGTACTTGCCGGTGTACACGGGCTCGACCGAGATGGGCTCGGGATCGACCACAACGTACTCTTCTTCTTCCTGCTGTGCGCAAGCTGCGAGGCCTGCGACAACCGAAAGCATAGCAAGAAGCTTGATGCTCTTGGACATCTCTTACTCCTGTCAAAATTCGGGGTTGCGGATGATCCCGCCCCCCGTTCCGTGGTGCCGATTGCTGATTTGCAATCGAGTGACAGGATAACGCCTGACTTTGGGAAAAGATACGTACCCGCGATAAGTGAGTTGGGCTGTGACGTGGAAGACGCATAACGTTGTCCACAGCCACGGTGACCCGCAACATATTGTGGATTCATCAGAAAGCCTCCCAAATACAGAGTCCTTCCACAACCGTGTAACTCTCGAAAAACTGGCGTACCATCGGCGTCATCTCGCCGAAATCGACAGGCTCGGCCATGAGGGTCAGCACGATGCGTTCGGGGGTTTGCCCTGCTGCGATCAGCCGCGGCACCGCATCCTCGGCACACAGGCGCTGCATGTCATCGGCGACGAGCGCATAGTCGATTTCCGCGTCAGAGAGTTGCGGCGCGACATAGCGCACGCGATACAGCGGTGCTTCGTCAATGTCGTCGTGAAACGCCACCTCGATCCCGCTGGTCGAAAGGATTTGCGCCGATGCGCTGCCTGCGCTCACGCCCAGCGCAGCGACAATCATAAAGCAGCCCCGACACAGTCGTCCGAAGACGCCCGCTCCTCCCGCCGGGGCCGCCATCGCGGCAGGCGCACCTGCCACGTTGTGTTCGTTTGCCATGGTCATGCGTCCCTCCGCGCCCAAGCCGACCACCGGGCGCGCCGCGCCGGATCGTCAAGAAGGGTTTGGATCTGAGACTCGATACCGTGAGGAATGCGACCATTTACGCGCCCGCCAGCGGTAACATCCAAACCCGCTCCGGTAAAGCAAATTTGAACAGCAGGGGCAAAGCCGCGCAACCCCTGAAGGGCGCGCCACATGTCCTGCCGGATCTGGCGCGCGAGACGGGCGGGCCGCAGATCATCAAACCGCGCGCTCGCGGCAATATCGAATTGCGCAGGCCATTGGCGCGTCAGCAGGTAACGCCCCTCCCCGCGCGCCTCGATCCAGCCGCCCCGCAATTGTCTGATCTGCTGATCCGCCACGTGCCTGATCCCTTACAACGGAATGTTGTCGTGCTTTTTCCACGGGTTCGACAGCTGCTTGCCGCGCAGCATGGCAAAGGCCTTGGCCACGCGCCGCCGCGTGGATTTCGGCTGGATCACCTCATCGATAAAGCCCCGCTCTGCCGCCACAAAGGGATTGGCAAACCGGTCTTCGTATTCCTGCGTATGGGCCGCGATCTTGTCGGCATCTCCCAGATCGGCGCGATGGATGATCTCGGTCGCGCCCTTGGCCCCCATCACAGCGATTTCAGCGGTGGGCCAGGCATAGTTCACGTCGCCGCGCAGGTGCTTGGACGACATCACATCATAGGCGCCGCCATAGGCCTTGCGGGTGATCACCGTGACCTTGGGCACCGTCGCTTCGCCATAGGCGAACAGCAGCTTTGCACCGTGTTTGATAACCCCGCCGTATTCCTGCGCCGTCCCCGGCAAGAAGCCCGGCACATCCACCAAGGTCAGGATCGGGATTTCGAAACAGTCACAGAAGCGCACAAAACGCGCGGCCTTGCGGCTGGAATCAATGTCCAGACAGCCCGCCAGCACCATCGGCTGGTTGGCCACAACGCCCACGGTCTGCCCTTCGAGGCGGATGAAACCTGTGATGATGTTGCCCGCGAAATCCTTTTGGATCTCGTAGAAATCACCCTCATCCGCGACCTTCACGATCAGCTCCTTCATATCATAAGGCGCGTTCGCGTTATCGGGGATAATCGTATCCAGCGATGTCTCGATCCGGTCCACATCGTCAAAGAAGGGGCGCACGGGCGGCTTTTCGCGGTTGTTGAGCGGCAGGAAATCGACCAGACGGCGCACCTCGGCCAAAGCCTCTACATCGTTTTCAAACGCCCCGTCCGCGACAGAGGATTTCTTTGTATGGGTGGCTGCGCCCCCCAGTTCCTCGGCGGTAACGACCTCGTTCGTGACGGTTTTCACCACGTCGGGGCCGGTGACAAACATGTAAGAGCTGTCTTTTACCATAAAGATAAAGTCGGTCATCGCAGGCGAATAGACCGCCCCGCCCGCACAGGGCCCCATGATCACAGAAATCTGCGGCACCACGCCAGAGGCCAGCACATTGCGCTGGAAAATCTCGGCATAGCCTGCAAGCGCGTCAACGCCCTCTTGGATGCGGGCACCGCCGGAATCGTTCAGACCGATCACCGGCGCGCCATTCTGCATGGCCATGTCCATGATCTTGCAAATCTTTTGCGCGTGGGTGGCAGAGACCGATCCGCCCAGCACCGTAAAGTCCTGCGAGTAGACATAGACCATGCGGCCATTGATCGTGCCCCAGCCGGTCACCACGCCGTCGCCGTAGGGGCGGTTTTGCTCCATCCCGAAATCGGTGCAGCGGTGCGCGACGAAGGTGTCATATTCCTCGAAAGAGCCCTCATCCAGCAACAGCTCGATCCGTTCGCGCGCGGTCAGCTTGCCCTTGGTGTGCTGCGCGTCGATCCGCTTTTGCCCGCCCCCGAGGCGCGCGCTTTCGCGGCGATCGTGCAATTCCTGAATGATGTCTTTCATCGCAAAGGCCCCTTTTGGTTCACCGCGAACATACAGGCTGGGCAGGGCTGCTCAAGCACTTCCTCGCAAATTTGCAAACTATGAAAATACGACACGAAGCTAATTGCAAATTAGAAAAGTATATATGCCTGCGACACGTAATTCGTGGACAAACCGCCCCTCGCGCACTACCGATCCCGCATGAGCATAGCACAGCCTGCGCGGTTTCTCGACCGCAGTACCCCGCCCCATATCATGACACTGGTCCTGCTGGCCGGCATGTCCGCGTTGGTAATGAACATCTTTGTTCCCAGCCTGAAGATCATGGCCGATTGGTACCAGACCGATTACGCCACGATGCAGCTTGCCGTATCGCTTTACCTTGGGGTGAACGCCGCGCTGCAGCTGGTGGTCGGCACGCTGTCCGACCGGTTCGGGCGCAGACCCGTCATTCTGTGGGGCATGGGCATCTTCATCGCCGCGACCATTGGCTGCGCACTAGCCCCTACGGTCGGGATGTTCTTGTTTTTCCGAATGGTGCAATCCTCTGTGGTGGTGGGCATGGTGCTTAGCCGCGCGGTGGTGCGCGATCTTTACCCCCCCGATCAAGCGGCCTCGATGATCGGCTATGTCACTATGGGCATGTCTCTGGTGCCGATGATTGCCCCCATCATCGGCGGGGCCTTTGCCGAAATCTTTGGCTGGCATGCAAACTTCTGGCTGATGGGCGCGATCGGGCTGCTTATCATGGCGCTCGCTTGGCGCGATCTTGGGGAAACGGCCGCCCAATCGGGGCTGACATTGCGTCAGCAGTTTGCAAACTACCCCGAGCTTTTGCGCTCCCCGCGGTTTTGGGGCTATGCGCTGGCCAGCGCCTTTTCCTCGGGCGCGTTCTTTTCCTACGTCGGCGGCGCGTCCTTTGTCGGGATCGAGGTGTTTGGCCTGTCCACCGCAACACTTGGCTATTTCTTCGGTGCGCCCGCCGTAGGTTATGCGGCAGGCAACTATATCTCGGGGCGCTATTCAGCGCGGATCGGGATCAACACAATGGTCCTGTCGGGGGCGATTATCGTGTCCGCAGGCATGGCGACGCTGGCGGCGCTGTTTGCCGCAGGCTGGCAGTCCGAGTGGATCTTCTTTGGCTTCATGACCACCGTAGGCTTGGGCAACGGCATGTGCATCCCCAATGCCACCGCTGGCGCATTGTCGGTGCGTCCGCATCTGGCGGGCACCGCCTCGGGCCTTGCGGGTGCAATCATGCTGGGCGGCGGTGCTGCGCTAAGCCAGATGGCGGGTACGATGCTGACACCGGACACAGGCGCATGGCCGCTGCTGTGGATGATGCTAGGCACCTCGCTTGCCTCGATTTGCGCCATCGGTCTGGTCATCTGGCGCGAACGACAGATCAGAGGGCTGGACCTCGCCTGAGCAAAGTTGCAAAACATTATGCAAACTCCGCTAAGGTGCAAAGATGGCCACGCAAAAACTGTATGCCGGCGCGAAGCTGCGCGATATTCGCAGCCGCCTCGGGCTGACGCAAAAGGATTTCGCGGCCAAGCTGGGGATCTCCCTGCCCTATCTCAACCAGATGGAAAACAACAACCGCCCCGTGTCGACGACGGTGGTTCTGGCCTTGGCGCAGGAGTTCGGGTTTGACGTCACCGAACTGGGTCAGGGCGACGCAGAGCGTCTGGTAACCGACATGCGCGAGGCTTTGGCCGATCCAGTGTTTGGCGAGGCCGCGCCCCAACTGGCCGACCTTCGGTTGACGGCCTCTAACGCGCCGGTCCTGGCGCGCGCCTTTCTGGCGCTGCACCGCGCCTACCGACAAACCCACGAAAGGCTTGCCTCGCTGGACGAGGCGCTGGGGCGCGAGGGGTCGCAACTGCAGCCCAGCCCGTGGGAGGAAGTGCGCGACTTCTTTCATTACTGCGACAACTACATCGACGCCGTGGACCGCGCCGCAGAACGCTTTGCCAGCCAGATTGCCACCGAAAGCGACCTGCGCAGCGGCGTCATTGCCCGGCTGGAGGCCGACGGCTGCGTGGTACGGTTTTCGCAGACAGCGCCGATGCGCACCTTTGACGTCACCCGTAAGGAACTGACGCTGTCCTCGCTCTTGCCGGTGGAAACGCAGACCTTTCAACTGCTGGTGCAGATCGCGCTTCTTCGGCAAAATCAACTGCTGGATGCGACGCTTGATCTGGCGCGCTTCCAATCGGACGAGGCCCGCGCCATCGCCAAGCTGGGGTTGGCCAACTACTACGCCGGTGCGGCGCTGATGCCCTACAGCGCGTTTCTAAGCGCGGCGCAGGACACGCGGCATGATCTGGAATTGTTGGCGGCCAAATTCGGCGCCTCGATCGAACAGGTCGCCCACCGGCTGTCCACCCTGCAGCGCCCCGGCGCCAAGGGCGTGCCGTTCTTCTTTGTGCGCGTGGATCAGGCCGGGACGATCACCAAGCGGCATTCGGCCACGCGGTTGCAATTCGCGCGCTTCGGCGGGGCCTGTCCGCTGTGGAACGTGCACCGCGCCTTCGAGACGCCGGGTCGCTTCCTGCGGCAGTTGGCGGAAACCCCTGACGGCGTGCGCTATATCTCGCTGGCCCATGACGTGTCCAAATCCGGTGGCCATTTTGGCGCGCCGGTGCGCCGCTATGCCATCGCTTTGGGATGTGAGGTGCGCCACGCGCAGGCGCTGGTCTATGCGGATGGGATGGATGTGAACCGTGCCTCGGCGTTTGAACCCATCGGAATTTCCTGCCGGATTTGCGAGCGGACGAACTGCCATCAACGTTCTGTTCCGCCATTGGAAAAACGCCTGACCACCACACCGCATTTGCGCGACGTGCTGCCCTATCAGCTGGACTGATCGCAGGGAAAGCGTGCCGCCAGATCGGCCATCAGGGCGCGATCCATATCATCTAACGGACCGAAGGCCCGCGGGCGAAAGCGCAAGCGAAACGCTGCGAGAATGTCCTCTGGCGTCCCGCGATAGCCAAACCGTCTTGCGTCCCTGTAGAAATCGCCGCCCTGCCCCGCCTGCGGCCAGACGGACAGCCCACGCCGCGCCAACCGCTGCCAATCAAAGCGCGGGCCGGGATCGATCTTGCGCCCTGTCGCGATATCGGAATGGGCCAGCACACGCGACGCAGGGATCGACCAGCGCGCCATGATCTCGCCAAGCAACACCTCCAGCACAGCCATCTGAGGTTCGGGAAAGGGGTGCGTGGCAGGGTTGGCAAGCTCAATCCCGACGCTGCGGGAATTCACATCCGCGCACTCGCCCCAAGCCCCGCGCCCTGCGTGCCAAGCGCGATCCTCCTCTCGCACCATCTGCCACAGCCGCCCGTCCTCTGCGATCAGGTAGTGGGCCGAGACCTCGAACGCGGGGTCGCACAGACGATCCAAGGCAGCCTCGGCGCTGGTCATGGCCGTGTAATGGATCAAAACGCAATCCGGCGCGGAACACCCGCGCCGGTCGCCAAAATTATCAGATGCGTGCCAGATCGGCTGCACGGGCAGGCTTAGCCCCGCGCGGCGCGGAACGGCGCCGGGTTCCAGCCGCAGGCGTAGCCGTCGCCGTCAGGGTCCATGCCCTTGCGATCACGCTCAGGCCCGCCCAGCGCGAGGAATTCCTCTTGCGCCAGATCGGCAGAGGCAAACGCCCCACAGGATTGCGCGTATTTGGTTTCTGCGCGGAAGGACGAGCGGTTGTACAGCGGCGTGCCAACAGGGTTGGTGGTCTGCAACGCGTAGGCCACGATATTGGGTCGGCTCGATCCGGGGCGCGCAGGCAGATCGGTCGGCTGGATCACCTGATACTGGGCGCGGTTCTGGGCGATCAGCGCCGCATCGGCCTGAATGTCCCGCTGGGCGGACACCGCGTCAAAATCGTTCTCGCCCGAAATGCCGCGTGCGTTTTCAACAACTTCCGGTGCGGGGTTCGAGGGTGAAGCATTCACCGGCGCCTCGCCGGAATTCAGCGCCGCCGCCGCCTGACGTGCGATGTCATCGGTGCTGGAGGCCGCCGGATCGCCGTTCAACTGCGCCTCGCGCGCCTCGCGGTAATCGTCGTAGTTGCCAAAACCCACGCCCTGTCCGGTGTCCACAACGCCCGCTGCGCTGTCCGGCACAGAATGTGTACAGTTCGCCAGCGCCACCAGCGCGACACCACAAAGAAAAATCCGCATGTCCTCAGCCCCATAGAAATGGGGGGCGCGGTTTTCCGCACCCCCATCCTTTTTCAATGCCTTACCACCATTTTGCAGGCTTGGAAACAAAGCCTGCAGCCTGTTCCAGCGCATAGGCGGTATTCAGCAGATCACCCTCTTCCCACGGGCGGCCAATCAGTTGCAGCCCAAGCGGCAGCCCCTGTTTGTCGAGGCCCGCAGGCACAGCCACACCGGGCAGACCGGCAAGGTTCAGCGTCACGGTAAAGACGTCGTTGAGGTACATCTTGACCGGATCTGCGTCCTTCATCTCGCCGATGCCAAAGGCGCTGGAGGGCGTTGCAGGCGCAAGGATCGCATCCACGCCGGCAGCAAAGACATCTTCGAAGTCTTTCTTGATCAGCGTGCGCACTTTGCGCGCCTTGTTGTAGTAGGCGTCGTAGAAGCCTGCGGACAGCACGTAGGTGCCCACCATTATGCGGCGCTTGACCTCGTCACCGAAACCTTCGGCGCGGGTCTTTTCGTACATCTCGGTGATGCCATCACCGGTGCCCAGCGCAGCGCGGAGGCCAAAGCGGACACCGTCATAGCGCGCAAGGTTCGACGAGGCTTCGGCCGGGGCGATCACGTAGTAGGTCGGCAGCGCGTATTTCGTATGCGGCAGCGACACATCGACGATTTCCGCACCGGCGTCCTGCAGCATCTTGCGGCCTTCGGCCCAGATGGAGGCAATCTCGTCGGGCATGCCGTCGACCTGATATTCGCGCGGAATACCGATCTTTTTTCCGCGGATGTCGCCGGTCAGCATGGCTTCGAAATCCGGCACTGCCAGATCGGCGCTTGTCGAATCCTTCGGGTCATGTCCCGCCATCGCCTGCAGCATGATGGCCGCGTCGCGCACGTCCTTGGTCATCGGGCCTGCCTGATCCAGCGAGGACGCATAGGCCACGATCCCCCAGCGCGAGCAGCGCCCGTAGGTCGGCTTGATGCCCGTGATGCCGGTAAAGGCCGCAGGCTGACGGATCGAGCCGCCGGTGTCGGTGCCGGTGGCGCCCAGACACAGGTCCGCCGCAACCGCCGCCGCAGAGCCGCCCGAAGACCCACCCGGTGTCAACGGCGTGTCGTCGCCCTCACGCCGCCACGGGTTGATGGACGCCCCGTAGCAGGTGTTCTCGTTCGAACTGCCCATGGCGAATTCATCCATGTTCAGCTTGCCCAGCATCACCGCGCCGTCATTGAACAACTGGCTGGTGACAGTGGATTCATATTCGGGCTTGAACCCTTCGAGGATGCTGGACGCTGCCTGCGACGGCACGCCCTTGGTGCAGAACACATCCTTGATGCCCAGCGGGATGCCGCACAGCGACGGCGCATCACCGGCCTTTATCCGGGTGTCCGCAGCGGCGGCCTGCGCGCGCGCGATGTCTGCAGTCTGGTGGACAAAGGCGTTCAGCGCACCGGCGCCGTCGATGGCCCCCAGACAGGCATCGGTCAGCTCGGCCGAGGTCACATCGCCCTTGCGCAGCGCGTCGCGCGCCTCGGAGATTTTCAGTTTTGTCAGATCGCTCATCACTCGACCACCTTCGGCACGGCAAAGAAACCCTCGCGCGCATCGGGCGCGTTTTTCAGGACCTTGTCCTGTATGTTGCCATCGGTCACACCATCGGCGCGCCGCTTCAGACGCATCGGGGTGACGGACACCATCGGCTCGACACCGTCGACGTCGACTTCGCCCAACTGCTCGATGAAGCCGAGGATATCGTTAAAGGCATGCGCCAGTTCGGGCAGCTCGTCCTTGTCCACCTTGATCCGCGCGAGCTTGGCAACGCGGGCGGCGGTCTCGATGTCGATCGACATTGGGGGGCCTCATTTGCGAAAAATATCTTGGGGCCGCTTTACCGCCCCATGCCGCCAGTCGCAAGCCTATGGGCCATCCGGCGTGCCCCGAATGCAGCAGACCGTAGGGCGGGGCTGTGCCCCGCCTTCCCCCCGCTCGCCACATTAACTATAGTCCGGCAAAACACGCATTGGTGGCAGGGGCAGAACGATCATGGCAGGCGGCACGACGCGCAAACCCACGGCAAAGAAACCGGCCAGGGCCCCGCAGCAGGCCAACATTCTGATTGTGGGGCAAAACGGGCGTCTCGCCTATGAGGCGCTGACCTTTGCCGCCTCGCGTGCGGCCATGTCCCCCAACGACGGGTTCAAGCTGTATGTGGCCGAACCCGAACCCAACGACAAATGGCCCAATGACCCCACCATCCGCGACGGCGATATTCGCGCAGCACTTGAGGGGTTTGGCGCGGAGATCATCCGCTTCCCCTCGCATCACTTCGGCCATGCCTACCCCTATGGCAACAAGATCGAGGCGCTGTTTGCCCTGCCCAAAGGCGAGCCGTTCATTTTCTTCGACACCGATACACTGGTGCTGGATGATCTGGCCTCTGTCCCGTTTGATTTCGATCGCCCCACCGCATCCATGCAGCGCGAAGGCACTTGGCCAAAGCTGGAACTCTACGGCCCCGGCTACGCCGAGACCTGGGGCGCGCTATATGACAAGTTCGGGCTGGATTTCGACAGCAGTCTCGACCTGTCGCAGCCTGACGAATACTGGCAGCGTTACCTGTATTTCAATGCGGGCTTTTTCTTTTACAAATGCCCGCATGCCTTTGGTCAGCGGTTTCTGGACTATGCGCTGGCGATCCGCGACGACGCCCCGCCCGAACTGGTCTGCCAAAGCTTTGACCCCTGGCTCGATCAGGTGGCCCTGCCACTGGTCATCCATTCCTTTGGCGGCGGGCGCGACACGCTGCCTGCAGGGCTTCTCGACGGATCTGTGACGTGTCACTACCGCACGTTGCCTTTGCTTTACGCCCGCGAAAGCGAGACTGCGGTGCGCGTGCTCGAAGATGTCACCGCCCCCAATCCGATCAAGAAACTGCTCAAACAATATGAGCCGTTCAAACGGATGATCTATCAGGGGCGGGGTCACAAAGTGCGCGCGCTGTTCGACCAGACCGACCTACCGCGCCGCGAACAAACCATTCGCAACACGATCAAGCGCGAGGGGTTCTGGATGCGGTGAACCTGTCAGGCCACCGCTGCGCGCCCCTGCAAACGGGCAAACACCGCTGCAATTACCAGCGTCATGCCGACGTGTCCGACAAAGGACGACTGCGTATAGGCGCCAAAGCCCATCATGAAATCGCGCCCGACGATCTGGGCCAGAAACCCTTGGGCGATGAACCACAGGGCAACCCCGGTGATGGCCCCGGCCGTGGTCCAGCCCCTAGGCAGCACACGCCACGCCGCCCAGACAAGCGCTGCAAACCCGACCACGCCCAACGCCACATGCAGCGCAAAGGCAATCGGATAGCCATAGCTCAGGCCCAGCAGCTGCTTACCCAGCCCCATGACCAGATTGGCAGGTTCCAGCGTGACCCCGAACAGCCACGGCGAGATCAGCCACGCATAAAGCTCGAAGGCGATTTGCCCGAGGGCTCCGGCAATCAAAAGCGGGCGGATCGGGGGGACGTATGTCATGGGCTGTCTCTTTGCTGATAAGGTGGCCGTTGTGGTCACGCTTGAAAGCTGCGCTGCCTCATAGGCGATTTCCAGCCAGATCGCGCAAACGTTGATTGTTGTCAGAGGGCTGGCAGAAATAGGGCCCTCAGCTCAGCCCTGACAAAGTTCCAACACGTCTTCGTGGTGGGGTGGCCATTGGCACGGCTTGTCGGCCTTCCAAAGCTCCCCTAGGGTCAAGCCGAACGCACTTTGGGAGGACCACCATGAGCGACGGCACAACCACACCCGGTTTTGACACACTGCAAATTCACGCAGGGGCGCGGCCCGATCCCGCGACCGGCGCACGTCAGACGCCCATCTACCAGACCACAGCCTATGTGTTTCGCGACGCCGAACATGCGGCCGCGTTGTTCAATCTCCAAGAGGTCGGCTACATCTATTCGCGCCTGACCAACCCGACGGTCGCCGCACTGCAGGAACGCATGGCCACGCTCGAAGGCGGCGTTGGCGCGGTTTGCTGCTCGTCCGGTCATGCGGCGCAGATCATGGCGCTGTTCCCGCTGATGGGTCCGGGGCTGAATATCGTGGCCTCCTCGCGCCTCTATGGCGGCACGATCACGCAATTCAGCCAGACCATCAAACGCTTTGGATGGTCCGCCACCTTTGTGGATTTTGATGATCTCGACGCGGTCGAAGCAGCCATCGACGACAACACCCGCGCGGTGTTTTGCGAAAGCATCGCCAACCCCGGCGGCTATATCACCGACCTCGACGCGATTTCTGCGATTGCCGACAAGGCGGGCGTGCCGCTGATTGTCGACAACACCTCGGCCACGCCATATCTGTGCCGCCCCATCGAACATGGCGCCACGCTGGTTGTGCATTCCATGACCAAATACCTGACCGGGAACGGCACCGTCACCGGCGGTGTGGTCGTGGATTCGGGCAAATTCGACTGGTCGGCGAGCGATAAATTCCCGTCCCTCTCGGCCCCGGAGCCCGCCTATCACGGGCTGAAATTCCACGAGACCTTTGGCGGGCTGGCCTTCACATTCCACGGCATTGCCATCGGTCTGCGCGATCTGGGCATGACCCTGAACCCGCAGGCGGCGCATTACACCCTGATGGGGATCGAAACCCTGTCCTTGCGGATGGAAAAGCACGTGGCCAACGCACGGGAAGTCGCTGGCTGGCTGCAAACCCATGACGCAGTAGAGGCCGTGACCTATGCCGGGTTGGACAGCTCCCCCTATCACGACCGCGTCGCGCGGATCTGCCCCAAGGGCGCGGGCGGGCTGTTCACCATCGCGCTAAAGGGCGGCTACGACGCCTGCGTCAAATTCGTCGATTCGCTGGAGATTTTCAGCCATGTGGCCAACTTGGGCGACACGCGCAGCCTTGTGATCCACTCGGCATCCACCACGCACCGGCAACTGACCGAAGACCAACAGATCGCCGCTGGCGCCGCGCCAAACGTTGTGCGCATCTCCATCGGCACCGAGGATCCCGCGGATCTCATCGCCGATCTGACACAGGCGCTGGCCAAAGCGGCCGGGTGATCCACCGCGTAGGTCGGGGATTTTCCCCGACCTGCCCCCCTGCCTTACTGCAGGATCTCGAACACCATCGTGACCTCGGAGCGCACTGCCGTCTCGCCCACGGCCACCGGCACAGACCGCGCGTCAGCCGCCTCCAGCATCATGGGTTCCGCCATTTTGCGCACCGGCCCTTCGGGTTGCGCTGTGCCGCTATCACGGATGCTGACGACACGGCCCACACGCACCTCTGCGGCCTCGGCGAACAGCTTGGCCTTGTCCATCGCGTCACGCACGGCGGCGGTGCGCGCTTCGGCCCGCAAGGGCGCATCATCTTGCAAACTAAAGCTGATCCCGCCAAGGCGTGTCGCCCCCTTGCCCAGAACCGCGCCGAGAATATCGCCCAGCTTGTCCATATCGCGCACGCGAATATCGATCATGTTGCGGGCGAAATAGCCGACAAAGATCTGCTCGTCGCGTTCACGGTTCCATTTGGTCTCTTCGGTCACCGACAGATCCCGGGTCTGGATGTCCGCGTCTTCCAGACCAAGGTCGGACAGCTCGGCGATGATCGCTTCGACTGCGGCACTTGTCGCATCCATGGCCGCCTGCGCGCTCTCGCCCCGCCCTTCGGCGCCCAAAGACACCGTCGCCATATCCGGAACTGCCGTCACACGGGATTCGCCTGTGACAGTCATCTGCGCAACATCCTGTGCGCGGACAGGCAGTGCCGCCCCCGCTGCGAGAACCGCACAGGCGACTGCTGCCAGAACCGGACCGGTGAACCTTTGTGAAATGCGCATGCTGTGCTCCTTTTCCTTGAGCCCTCGTATCGCGCGCCACAGTCGGCCCCGCCCGCCCCGCTGGCAATCCCTGCCCACAGGACATTCTTTTCCTCGGCAAAGACTTGCCGTATATTCGCGACGACTGGGATTTATCCCTCCCCCGAGCATGGCAGGACTGGTAAGACCCCCGGCATGGTACCGAATTTCGCGCTCGCCCTTTCGTTCGAAGGCATCGGCCTTCTGCGTCGCATTGGCCCGTCCTGGGCCCTGATCGACGAAGTCCCCATCGACCATCCCGATCTGGATGCGGCGGTGCTTGCCATGCGCGATCGTGCCATGGCGCTCGACCCCAAGGCTGTCGACATCGCTCTGGTCATTCCCAACGAACAAATTCGTTATCTGGACCTGCCGGATACGGAAGAGGATACAGACAGCGCCATTCGCACTGCGCTGGACGGGGCCACGCCCTATCCGTTGGACCAACTCGTGTGGGACCACGCCCGCAGCGGTGGACGTTTGCAGATCGCCGCCGTGGCGCGCGATACGCTGGACGAGGCCGAAAGCTTTGCCCGCGATCATGGATTTTTGCCGCTGTGCCACCTCGCCAAGGCGGAGGCTGGCAATTTCGACGGCGCGGTGTTCTTTGGCAAAACACAGGAAGCGCGGCGCAATATCGACCGCCCTGCCCGCGCGCTGGAAATCGTCGCCGCCACGCCCGACGCCTTCAAGCCTGCGCAACCCCAGCCCAAGCCGGACCCGAAACCCGAGGCGCGGGTTGACGCGCCCGAGCCTGCGCCAACCGAGACCCCCGAACCGGAGATTGTGCCGGAAGAGCCTGCGCTGACCCAGATCGCCGAACCGGCGGCTGTGCTGGAAGGGCCCGCAGAGCAGGAGGTTGCCGTAGACGCGTCAGCCCCCGTTGATCCACCGATCGCACCGACGCCCGCCCCCACGCTGACCGAGGACGATCAACCCGATCTATTCGCACAACCATCGCCCAAGGACGCCCTGCCCGAGCAGCAGGAGCCTGAGCCCGCGGCACCGGAACCTGTACAAGACATGTCGTTTGCCGATGTGCTTGATCAGCTTGACGAGACGCCGGATGAACCGGCCCCGAAACTGTCGTTCACTTCGATCCGCGCGACGTCGGCGCAACCCGTACCGGACGCGCCGCGCCTGAGCATTGATGCATCGCGCTTCACGGCCTATCGCGACGAGAAACCTGCCGGTTCGCCAGATGAACGAGCTTCAGCGAAGGCGCCCGCACTGCGCGCAGAGCGTACGGACAATGACACTGGCGCCGCGCCCAAAGTGCAGCCAGCGGCGACTTCGGCCAGTGCCGCGCCAGAACTGGGGGCGCCGAGCCGCCAGAGCACAGCGTCCGTGCCGCCCGCTCCCGAACCTGTTGTTGCGCCGGACAAACCCATTGTTCCTCCGCAGCCTGTGCCAGAAAGTCCAACAGTAGAGGCCCCGACAGCGCCGGACATAACGGCTGTCGGAGCCCGGGCGGTCCCACGCGCCGATGGGCCGTCACCGCTCGTCCGGCTGGCCGCAATGCGTCGGCCCAGCATCGAAGGGCCCGCGCTTGCGCGGCCCAAGACACCGCACGCTTTGCCGCCGCAGCCGACCTCGTTCAAACCGCTGTCCCCGGTGGAAAAAGATGCACCGACGGAGACCAGAAACGCCGCGCGGCTGGCCGCAGCCTTGGCCGCAACGCCGGTTGATGACACCGAAACGCCCAAGAAACCCAAAGCCATAGCACCGCCCGAAACAGCGACCGAAAAGGACCGGCTGACCGTTTTTGGTGCGCGCGCCAAGCCCGAGCGCCGCAAGCCCCGGTTCTTGGCCCTGTATCTGACAGCGGCCCTGATCCTGTTGCTGCTTGGCATCGGCGCGTGGTCCACGGTGTTTCTTGACGACGGGCTGGCGCGCTTCTTTGGCCCCCGCGACGAGGCGGAAACCGTCGAAACCGCGACGGCCGAGGCGGAAGAGATCGAGGATCTTGAAGATGCTGGAGAAGAGCTTGCCGCGCTGGACATCGCACCCGCGCCGCAGCCGGCGGTGCCGCTGACCCAGCCCGCGCCCGCCCCCGTCGGACGCGTGCTGACGGAGGATGAGGCAGCCACGCTGTATGCGGCAACGGGCATCTGGCAACGCACACCCGATGCGCCGCTGACCCCGCCCAGCGACGCGGTCGAAGGGGTTTATGTGGCCTCTATCGACCCGTCGGTGCAGGTCTTCGATGCGGTGGCTTTGCCGCGTGCGCCCGGCAGCACGACAACGCTCGCGCCAGCGGACCCCGGCCTGCCGCCGCCCGCTGGCATGACCTTCGACATCGACGAACGCGGGCTTGTGCGCGCCACACCGGAAGGTGCGCTGACACCGGATTATCTGCGGGTCTATGCCGGACAGCCCCCCGTGGTGCCACCCCTGCGCGGCGGTGGTGCCACGCCAACGCCGGTCTCCAACGTCCAGCCAGACGCAGATGAGGCGGACGAAACTGCGGTCGCCACGCCCACCAGCCCGCTGGCCGCCTTCCGGCCCGAAGCACGTCCCGATGACATCATCGAACAGCGCGAACGCGCCACGCTCAGCGGGATCTCACGTCAGGAATTGGCGGCCATCCGCCCCCAGCTCCGCCCGCAAACGGCGCAGGAACAGGCAGAGGAAAGCGACCCACAAGCGAATGCCACAGATCAAGCGGTAACAGCGTCGCTGCAACCGGTCAGCCGTCCGCGCAACATCGCCGCCATCGTCGAACGCGCAGAGGAACTCCGCCCCACAGCTCCGGTGCAAACGGCCGCCGTGGCCCCGCGCACTGTGCAGCCTTCGGTCCCGTCCAGCGCGTCTGTCGCCACGTCGGCCACAGTGCGCAATGCGATCCGGCTCAACCGGATCAACCTGATTGGCGTCTACGGCACACCGTCGAACCGGCGCGCGCTGGTGCGCATGCCCTCCGGCAAATATCTGAAAGTCAAAGTCGGCGACCGGCTTGATGGCGGGCGCGTTGCCGCCATCGGCGAATCAGAACTGCGCTATTCCAAAAGCGGACGCAACGTGACGCTGCAGATGCCGCGCGGATAAGCCCGCGCGCCATATCATGTGGCGTTAGAACGGCACATCATCTGCCGCACACAGGAAACGGGCGACGACCTTTTTCGTGCCCGCCTTTTCAAAAGCGACCTCAAGCTTATCGCCCTCAATCCCCTGAACCGTGCCATAACCGAATTTCTGGTGGAACACCCGTTCCCCCATGGAAAAGGCAGAAACCGCTGTAAGATCAATGACCTGCGCGCGGCTTTCACGCGGTTGGCTAACAGGGCGTTCGGTGGAACGGGCCTGCAAACGGCGCCACCCCGGCGAATTGTAAACATTCGCCTCTGCCGCCGCGGTTTCCAGCGTAGAGCCCATGCCACCGGCCGAGCCAAAGCCCCCCGCCCCGCCATACAGCCCCGGCGGGGTCAGCACATCCACATGCTCTTCGGGCAGTTCATCCACGAAACGGGAGGGCATCTGCGACTGCCATTGGCCAAACACCCGACGATTGCCTGCAAAAGAAATGGTGCAGACCTCTTCGGCACGAGTGATGCCCACGTAGGCCAGTCTGCGCTCTTCCTCGAGCCCTTTGACCCCGCTTTCATCCATGCTGCGTTGCGACGGGAACAGACCATCCTCCCAACCGGGCAGAAAGACGGACGGAAACTCCAATCCCTTGGCCGCGTGCAGTGTCATGATCGACACCTTCGCCCCCGCGTCGTCGGTTTCATTGTCCATTACAAGGCTGACATGTTCCAGAAACCCTTGGAGATTTTCAAAGTTCTCCAGCGCCTTGACCAGTTCCTTGAGGTTTTCCAACCGGCCCGGAGCTTCGGGGGTTTTGTCGTTCTGCCACATCTCGGTGTAGCCGGATTCGTCGAGGATGATCTGGGCCAGTTCCACATGGCTGACCTCGGGCTTGCCGGTGGGGCGGGACAGATCCTCGATCACCGCGTCGTCGCCTTCGACAGGCAGTGTAGCGCGGGTCATGCGCCCCCAACGGGCCAGGTCGGTCACAAGCTGGCCCAGCGCCTTGGCGCCTTTGCCCTTGATCGCGCCCTGTTCGATGGCCAGCGCCGCGCCATCTACCAGCGGTACACCATTCTCACGGGCTATGCGCTGGATGGTCTGCTGCGCCTTGTCGCCAAGTCCGCGTTTGGGGGTGTTCACGATCCGCTCGAACGCCAGATCATCCGAAGGCGAGACCACGACCCGGAAATAGGCCATGGCATCGCGGATCTCCATCCGTTCGTAGAATCGCGGCCCGCCGATCACGCGATAGGGCAGACCGATGGTCAGAAAGCGGTCCTCGAACGCGCGCATCTGATGCGAGGCCCGCACCAAAATGGCCATTTCGTCAAGGTTGAACGGACGCATCCCGCGCGTGCCGTTCTGCATCGATTCGATTTCCTCACCGACCCAGCGCGCCTCTTCCTCGCCATCCCAGTGGCCGATCAGGCGGACCTTCTCGCCCTCGCGCGCCTCGGTCCACAGCTCCTTGCCCAGACGGTTGGCATTGCCCCGGATCACGCCAGAGGCCGCCGCCAGGATATGCGGGGTCGAGCGATAGTTCTGCTCCAGCCGCACCACATGGGCGCCGGGAAAATCCTTTTCAAATCGCAGGATGTTGCCCACTTCGGCACCGCGCCAGCCATAGATCGACTGGTCGTCATCCCCCACGCAGCAGATGTTTTTATGCCCAGATGCCAAAAGCCGCAGCCACAGGTACTGTGCCACGTTGGTATCCTGATATTCGTCCACCATAATGTAGCGGAACCAACGCTGGTATTGTTCCAGAATGTCGGGATGGTCCTGAAAGATCGTGACCATGTGCAACAAAAGATCGCCGAAATCGCAGGCATTCAGCTCTTTGAGGCGGGTCTGGTATTCCGCATAAAGACGCGGACCCACATGATTGTACGCGCCCGCATCGGCGGCTGGCACCTTTTCGGGGGTCAGCGCGCGGTTTTTCCAGTCGTCGATAATGCCCGCCAGCATGCGGGCGGGCCAGCGTTTGTCATCAATGCCATGGGCCTGAATAAGCTGCTTGAGCAGGCGCAGCTGGTCGTCAGTGTCCAGAATCGTGAAGTTGGATTTTAAGCCGACCAGTTCCGCATGCCGACGCAGCAGTTTTACGCAGATCGAGTGGAAGGTGCCCATCCAGGGCATCCCTTCGACCACCTGCCCCAGCATCTGCGCGATGCGGGACTTCATCTCCTTGGCGGCCTTGTTGGTGAAGGTCACGCTGAGGATTTCATTCGGGCGAGCGCGCCCTGTATGCAGCAGATGCACCACCCGGGCGGTCAGCGCCTTGGTCTTGCCGGTGCCCGCCCCTGCAAGCATCAGCACAGGCCCGTCGAGCTGTTCGACGGCGGCGCGCTGTGCGGGGTTCAGCGTATCCAGATAGGGCGCGGGCCGCGCGGCCATAGCACGGGCGGACAGCGAAGAGGCCTCGAAGGCGTCGAATTCGTCGTAACTGCTCATGGGCGCAATCTAGCGCCTCGGCATCGAAAGGAAAAGATGCGTTCGCGGAATGTTCTGCAGTTTTCCCCCAGCCAAGCGGGGACCTGTACCGCTTGGCGGGGTGTGCGTCTTATGCCGACAACAATGCGCCGGATGTCAGCCCGACGCCGCGTCGGCGGGCGCTTTGGAACACCGGTTTAGGCTTGGGCTCTGCGGGCTTTGGCATTGCGTAATGTTCCAGCGGGCCGTGAGCGGGCGGGGCGCTGTGTGTCACGGTCTCCGCAACAGGCTGGGCCGCACGCAGGGCTGCGGCGTGGTCCATCGCCCGCTGGCGTGCGATTGCGCGGGCTTGTTCCAGCCGCACCTCTTCGGCGGGTTGCGTCTTTGCAGCAGACGTTTGGGCCGCGCGGGCGCGGTGGTGTTGTTCCAGCATCTGACGGGCCGCTTCCAGACGGCTGGCCGTATCGCCCGTAGCGACGTCATGCTGCTGCGCCTCGGCCGCGCGCTGAGCCGCCAGCGCCGGATGCACCTTAAGCACCGGAAAGCCGTCCGCCTGGGTCTGCGCGGGTTTGGCCGCAGGTGCCTGTTGTTGTACGGCTTCCGGTTTTGCCCCCTGCCCGGCCAAGGCCGCCTTGGCCATGCGCGCGATCTGGGCCGGTGCGCAGTCGTGTTCCATCACACCGCACAGGCTGCTGATCCGGTCGCTCCACTGATCGGCCACCGCGTCCGGCTGATCGGCCAGCATCAGGGTCACCACCTTTGGATTGCGGCGCATGGCCATGGCGGCGATGTCGCTTGCGTGCCGGCCCGCGCGCACCTCATCCAGAACCAGCACATCCACCATGGCGCGGCGCAGACAACATTCCACCACACCCAAACTGCCAGAGCCGGTGACGTGAATGCCCGCCTCCAGAAAGGCGATCTGCAGCAGATCAAGGCGGTCCGGGCGGCTGTCGAGAAACAGGGCGTGCATGGCTTTCTCCGATCAAGGGTGTTTCCCCAAAATGAGTCGAAGGCGCTTAAAATATGTTGAACATTCGCCTGAAATGCTGCGCAAACATGTATCCAAGAATTTGCAAACCTTGCGTCAGCCTTCTATTAATTTGCAAAGGCCCCTTGCGCTGCGTCGCGGCGACAATAAAAGTAATTTTGTTGCGCACCTTGCGAAAAATCTTGCGCCAGAGGACAGATATAAATGCCCGAATTCGAGAAAATTCTCGTCGCCAACCGTGGCGAAATCGCCATCCGCATCATGCGGGCCGCCAATGAAATGGGGAAAAAGACGGTTGCCGTCTTTGCCGAAGAGGACAAGCTGGGCTTGCACCGCTTCAAAGCGGATGAAGCTTATCGCATTGGCGAGGGGCTGGGTCCGGTTCAGGCCTATCTGTCCATCGACGAGATCATCCGCGTTGCCAAACAATGCGGCGCTGACGCGATCCACCCCGGTTATGGTTTGCTGTCGGAAAACCCCGATTTTGTGGACGCCTGCGCCGCCAATGGAATCACCTTCATCGGCCCCAAGGCAGAAACCATGCGCGCCCTTGGTGACAAGGCCAGCGCCCGCAAGGTCGCCATTGCCGCCGACGTGCCGGTCATCCCCGCCACCGAAGTGCTGGGCGACGATTTTGACGCCATCGCCAAAGAGGCCGAGGAGATCGGCTACCCGCTGATGCTGAAGGCCAGCTGGGGCGGTGGTGGCCGCGGCATGCGCCCGATCAACGGCCCTGAGGAGCTGAAGGAAAAGGTGCTTGAAGGGCGCCGCGAAGCCGAAGCCGCCTTTGGCAACGGCGAGGGCTATCTTGAAAAGATGATCACCCGCGCGCGCCACGTCGAGGTGCAGATCCTCGGCGACAAGCAAGGCAACATCTACCATCTGTACGAACGGGATTGTTCGGTGCAGCGCCGAAACCAGAAGGTCGTCGAACGCGCCCCCGCCCCCTACCTGTCCGAGGCACAGCGCGAAGAAATCTGCGAGCTCGGCCGCAAGATCTGCCAGCACGTGAACTACGAATGTGCCGGCACCGTCGAATTCCTGATGGATATGGAAACGGGCAAGTTCTACTTCATCGAGGTGAACCCGCGCGTTCAGGTGGAACACACCGTCACCGAGGAAGTCACCGGCATCGACATCGTTCAGGCGCAGATCCTGATCGCCGAGGGCAAGTCGCTGGCCGAGGCCACCGGCAAGGCATCGCAATATGACATCCGTCTGATGGGTCACGCGCTGCAGACGCGGATCACCACCGAGGACCCGACCAACAACTTTATCCCCGACTATGGCCGCATCACGGCCTACCGTTCGGCCACGGGCATGGGCATTCGTCTTGATGGTGGCACGGCTTATGCAGGCGGCGTGATCACGCGGTATTACGACAGTCTGCTGGTCAAGGTCACTGCCAAGGCGCCGACCCCCGAACAGGCGATCAAACGGATGGACCGCGCCCTGCGCGAATTCCGTATCCGTGGCGTGACCACCAACATCGACTTTGTCATCAACCTGCTGAAGCATCCGACGTTCCTGTCGAACCAGTATTCGACCAAGTTCATCGATACCACGCCGGATCTGTTCGACTTCAAACAGCGGCGCAACCGTGCCACCAAGGTGCTGACCTACATTGCGGATATCACCGTGAACGGCCACCCCGAGGTGCAGGGCCGCGCCATGCCGCACCCTGATCTCAAACCCGCCAAGGCCCCGCAGCTGCGCACGGACACACCCGCCTATGGCACCCGCAACCTGCTTGAAGACAAAGGCCCCAAGGCCGTTGCCGACTGGATGCTGGAGCAAAAGCAACTGCTGATCACCGACACCACCATGCGCGACGGACACCAGTCCCTGCTGGCGACGCGGATGCGTTCGGTGGACATGATCGGGGCCGCGCCCGCCTATGCGCATAACCTGCCACAGTTGTTCTCCATGGAATGCTGGGGCGGCGCGACCTTTGATGTGGCCTATCGCTTCTTGCAGGAATGCCCGTGGCAGCGCCTGCGTGATCTTCGCGAACGCATGCCCAACCTGATGACACAGATGCTGCTGCGTGGCGCGAACGGGGTCGGCTACACGAACTACCCCGACAACGTGGTGCAGTTCTTTGTCAAACAGGCCGCCGAAACCGGTGTGGACGTGTTCCGCGTGTTCGACAGCCTCAACTGGGTCGAGAACATGCGCGTCGCTATGGATGCGGTGCTCGACACGGGCAAGATCCTCGAAGGAACGGTGTGCTACACCGGTGACATGCTGGACCCGGATCGGTCGAAGTATGACCTGAAATACTACGTGGCGATGGCCAAGGATCTGCGCGACGCCGGTGCCCATGTCATCGGTCTGAAAGACATGGCGGGCCTACTCAAGGCCAATGCAGCCTACGCGCTGGTCAAGACACTGAAAGAAGAGGTGGGCCTCCCCGTCCACTTCCACACCCATGACACATCCGGCGCCGCAATCGCCACCATCATGGAAGCCTCGCGCGCAGGCGTCGACGTGGTCGATTGCGCCATGGACGCGCTGTCGGGCAACACCTCGCAGCCGACGATGGGCTCTGTGGTGGAATCCTTGCGCTTCACCGAACGCGACACCGGCCTCGACATGGGCGCGATCCGCGAGCTGTCGAACTACTGGGAAGCGGTCCGCGGCCAATACGCGGCGTTTGAATCGGGCATGCAGGCCCCGGCCTCCGAGGTCTATCTCCACGAGATGCCTGGCGGCCAGTTCACCAACCTCAAGGCGCAAGCACGGTCGCTGGGGCTGGAAGAGCGCTGGCACGAAGTGGCCCAGACCTATGCCGACGTGAACCAGATGTTCGGTGATATCGTGAAGGTGACGCCGTCGTCCAAGGTCGTGGGTGACATGGCGCTGATGATGGTGTCGCAGGGTCTGACCCGCGCGCAGGTCGAAGACCCCAAGACCGACCTGTCTTTCCCCGATTCTGTGATCGACATGATGAAGGGCAGCCTTGGTCAGCCTCCGGGCGGCTGGCCTGCCAAGATCCAGAAAAAGATCCTCAAGGACGAAAAGCCGTTCACCGAACGGCCCGGCTTGAAAGCCGCGCCCATCGACATCGAAGAAAAGCGTGCAGAGCTGCAAAAGACCCTGCCCGATGTGGACTTCGATAACGAGGATCTCAACGGCTACCTGATGTACCCCAAGGTCTTTACCGACTACGCGGCGCGTCATGAAACCTACGGGCCGGTGCGGGTGCTGCCGACGCGGACGTTCTTTTACGGGATGGACGCGGGTGAGGAGATCACCGCAGAAATCGACCCGGGCAAGACGCTGGAAATCCGCCTTCAGGCGGTGGGCGAAACCCAGGATGACGGCGAAGTCCGCGTGTTCTTTGAACTCAACGGCCAGCCGCGCACCATCCGCGTCCCCGACCGCAAGGCAAAGGCCTCCAGCGCCGCGCGCCCCAAGGCCGAGATTGGCAACGCCAACCACATCGGCGCGCCGATGCCGGGGGTTGTGTCCTCAATCGCGGTCAAGCCGGGCGACAAGGTCAAGGAAGGCGATCTGCTGCTGACCATCGAAGCGATGAAGATGGAAACCGGCCTGCACGCGGAACGCGACGGCGTTGTCAGCGCTGTGCATGTGGCCGCCGGTGGCCAGATCGACGCGAAGGACCTGTTGGTCGAGCTGGAGTGATCCCGCTTCATAGCAAACGAAAGGCCCGCCCTCCCCGGCGGGCCTTTTGCTTTGACGCGGCATGCGGCCCGTTTTCGCCGAAACGGGCGGGTTCTGCACCACTTGCTTTCCTGCAGAAGGCCGCGGGTGTTAGCTGGGCGAAACCAAACGGTCCGAGCGCCCCATGCCTACACGTCTTTTGATACCGTCCCTTGTGGTCGCGGCGCTGTGCGCCAGCCCCCTGCCCGCCCAAACCACCCAGAACACGCCGCAGCTGACCCGTGCCATAGCTCAGGCGCGGGCCAGTCTTGATATGGTGTTGCAGCGTCTGGCTGACGGGGATGGCGCCTATCACCCCGCGCTGAACCTCAAGGTACGGGTGGAGGTGCACAACTTCGACGTGGATCATGAATCGCTTTGGGTCGAGGGGCTGTACCGCGAGAGCGACGGCTATCACGGACGGCTGGCCACCGCGCCCGGCTATCTGCCCGGTGCGCAGCTTGGCGACGAGATCCGCTTTGCCGCGGACCAGATCGTCGACTGGTCGGTCCTCAGCGATGACGGCCGGATGTACGGCCATTTCACAACGCGCGCGCTGATCGCGCAGATGCCAGCGGAGGAGGCAGGCGAAATACGCGATCTTCTGTCGGCCACGCCCATCCCCGACATCTGGCGCTAAAGGGGGCTTTGGCACGGCGCTAGACTGCGCCACAGACACAGGAGGATACGCCATGACTGTTCTGAAACTAAGCTCTGCCGAGATGGTCGCCCGCGCCCGCGCACGCATCACCGAGATCAGCACAACCGAGGGCATTGCCCTGCTTGACGATCCCGATGTGGTCTTTGTCGACATCCGCGATGTGCGCGAACGCCAAAGGCAAGGCTACATTCCCGGCGCACTCCACGCCCCACGGGGCATGATCGAATTCTGGGTCGACCCCGACAGCCCCTATCACAAGCCGGTCTTTGCCGCCCAGAAACGCTTTGTCTTTCACTGCGCCTCTGGCTGGCGGTCGGCATTGACCGTGGCGACCCTGCAGGACATGGGGTTCGACGCGGCCCATCTGGCCGAAGGATTCGTGGGCTGGAGCGATGCAGGCGGCCCCATCGAAAAGGATAACTGATGAAACTTGCCTATTTTGCCTTTCTTGTCCCTGAATATGACGAGGGCATCGCCTTTTTCAGCAAAGCGTTGGGATTCGAGCTTTTGGAAGATACCGACATGGGCGGCGGCAAACGGTGGGTGCGGGTGGCCTCCCCCAGTGGCGAAAGCGTGCTGCTGGCCCGCGCCACGGGCGCGCAGCGCGATGCAATCGGTCAACAGGGCGGCGGGCGCGTGTGGCTGTTCCTTCACTCGGACGATTTTGCAGCCGATCACGCGCGTCTGACGGAACACGGTGCCACCTTCGAGGAATCGCCGCGCCATGAACCCTATGGCACCGTTGCAGTGTTCCGCGATCCATGGGGCAACCGCTGGGATCTGATCCAGCCTGCGGGCCAGTAAAATAAGGCCCATCGCAGGCGGAGTGAAAAAAATTCCAAGGGGGCTGTTTTTTCCGCTTGCAGCGATCTGCAGGCAGCCTTATACGCCCCTCCACACCAACTGGTAAGCGGGCGTAGCTCAGGGGTAGAGCATAACCTTGCCAAGGTTAGGGTCGGGCGTTCGAATCGCCTCGCCCGCTCCAATTGGTGAAAGCCGGGTCACACCGGCACGATGACAGACTGGTTTGCGGGCGTAGCTCAGGGGTAGAGCATAACCTTGCCAAGGTTAGGGTCGGGCGTTCGAATCGCCTCGCCCGCTCCAGTCGTCAATCTTCTTCCTATAGATTCTGCCGCACCGCAACCACACTGCGGGAAAAGCGCGCTGCGCCCCCTTTCGGCGCGCGCGCGACGCGCCTATAACGCGCCGGCAGAACAGGAGACCGCAATGCGCCGCGCCACCGTCACCCGCAAGACCGCAGAAACCGCCATCAGCGTCGAGATCAATCTCGACGGCAGCGGCACCTATGACAACCAGACCGGCGTGGGTTTCTTTGACCATATGCTGGACCAACTGTCGCGCCACTCGCTGATCGATATGACGATCCGCGCCGAAGGCGATCTGCACATCGACGATCACCACACTGTTGAGGACACAGGGATCGCGCTGGGTCAGGCACTGGTCCAAGCGCTTGGCGACAAACGCGGAATCAACCGCTACGGGGCCTGCCTGCTGGCAATGGACGACGCATTGGTGCGCAGTGCGCTGGATCTGTCGGCGCGCCCCTTTCTGGTGTGGAACCTTGATATGCCGACCGCAAAGATCGGCACGTTCGACACGGAGCTGGTGCGGGAATTCTTTCAGGCGCTCAGCACCCATGGGGGCATCACCCTGCACGTCGACAGGCTGAACGGTTTCAACAGCCACCATATCGCCGAGGCCGCGTTCAAATCCGTCGCCCGTGCGCTGCGTGAGGCCGTGGAGCCCGATCCGCGCAAATCCGATGCGATCCCCTCGACCAAAGGCGCGCTTTGAGCGCCAACCGCGGCGGGTCATAGACCCGCCCTACGCACCGTTCGCTTAGAAAGACCCCAAATGCTCACAGCCATTATCGATTACGACAGCGGCAACCTGCACTCCGCCGAGAAGGCCTTCCAGAAAATGGCCACCGAGACCGACGCCGGACGCGTTGTTGTCACCTCGGACCCTGATGTGGTGGCCAAGGCGGACCATCTGGTACTGCCGGGGGATGGGGCCTTTCCCGCCTGTGCAAAGGCCTTGCGGGCCTCGGGGTGTTTTGACGCCATGCTGGATGCGGTTGAAAACCGCGGCCGTCCCTTTCTGGGCATCTGTGTCGGCATGCAGTTGATGGCGCGCGAGGGGCTGGAATACACACCGACCCCGGGGCTGAACTGGGTCGACGGCGTGGTGGAACAGATCACGCCGGCGGACCCGACCTTCAAGGTGCCGCATATGGGTTGGAATGATCTGGTGATCGACAACCCGCATCCGGTCTTTGACGGGATCGAGACGGGCGAACACGCTTATTTCGTCCACAGCTACCAGATGCGCATGGATGATCCGGCGCAGCGTCTGGCCCATGTGGACTACGCCGGGGATGTCACGGCGATCGTCGCCAATGGCACGCGGATCGGGCTGCAATTCCACCCGGAGAAAAGCGCCCATGCGGGGCTGCGCATGATCGCGAATTTCCTCGCGTGGCGACCATAACGAGATAACACACGAAAGGCCGAGGCACATGCCCCGGCCTTCTTGCCGCTTGGATGCGGTGAGTTTTGGTTACTGGATCCGCGCCCAGGTCTGGTTCTTGCAGATCAGCCCGCCCGCGACACAGCCCGACAGCTGCAGGCGGTTGCCGTTCAGCGCCATCTTACCAAGGAAAATCCGATCCTTGGCCGGTTGCCAAACCTTGCCTTCGTATTTGCCGCCACCCTGAGGCTGCATGTTGATCACCAGCGTCTTGCCGATGTTGGGCGATTTGTATTCGCCGCTGTTGTTGAAGGTGCGGGTGATCTTGCCGCAGACCTTACCGCCACCACAGGGGGCCATTTTCACATGGGCGTAGCTGCCCTCGTCAGGTTGCGTCTGCCAGACCCCCTCCACCGGATCTGCAAGCGCGGCACCTGCTGCAAAGACTGCGGCAGCTGCAAAAGCCAAAAATTTCATCACGTCGTCCTCCCTTTGACTGTTTGACATCTTGACGCCCGTTGCCCCTTGCGTTCAACCGTTGCGCAAAGGGCAACAGGCGATGTCACGCTACGTCATATGGCGTGGGGGACCCGCCAGGCGCCAAAGACAGGCTCGGAAAGGCTCTTGATATGATCCTCTACCCCGCAATCGACCTAAAAGACGGCGCGGCTGTACGTTTGCTGCGCGGCGACATGGACAAGGCAACCGTGTTCAACGATGACCCCGCCGCACAAGCGATGGAGTTCGTGGCCCAGGGCTGTGAGTGGCTGCATCTGGTGGACCTGAACGGGGCCTTCGCCGGAGAGCCGGTCAACGGTGCCGCGGTGGAGGCGATCCTAAGCCAGACCAAAACGCCCGCGCAGCTCGGCGGCGGTATTCGCGACATGGCCACGATCGAGACATGGCTGTCCAAGGGGCTGGCCCGCGTGATCCTTGGCACGGTCGCGGTGGAAAACCCCGATCTGGTGCGCGAGGCGGCCCGCGCGTTCCCCGGCAAAATCGCGGTTGGCATTGATGCCCGTGACGGAAAGGTGGCCACCAAAGGCTGGGCCGAGACGACGGACGTGGATGCGACCGATCTGGCCCGCTCCTTCGAGGACGCAGGCGTTGCGGCGATTATCTACACAGACATCAACCGCGATGGTGCCATGCAGGGCCCGAACGTCGACGCCACAGCGGCGCTGGCCCGTGCGGTCCAGATCCCCGTCATCGCGTCGGGCGGCGTGTCCTCCCTCGCCGACCTTAAGGCCTTGCGCGATTGCGGCGCAGGGTTGAACGGCGCAATTTCCGGCCGCGCCTTGTATGACGGCGCCCTCGACCTCAAAGAGGCCTTGGCCGCCCTGCGCGACTAAGTCTTCAGGGTTTGGCGGCTTTTTCCGTCAAACCCTTCAGCGCCTCGGTGATCTTGCCGACGCTCTCGGTGCTCTGCTCCGCATTGACGCTTTCCAGCATGGCATCCACTTCCTGATAGATCAGCCAAGTTTTATCTTCTTCGGTAAAGACCAAAACACGCAGCGGCAGCACGACACCTGCACGGATATTCTCTTGCAGGACCGGTGTGCCCAGTTTCGGGTTGCCGAAAATCAGAAGCTCGGCGTCGTCCAGATCCATATCGACGCTGTCCGCCCCGCCCGCATGATCGACGCGCGCAAAGACCGTAGCCCCTGCCTCGGTGACTGCGGCCTCTAGCCGGTCCATCACGTCTGATACGGATCCCTCGGCCTCGACCCAGTTGAGCTTGTCATCCGCCTGCGCTGCGGTGGCAATAGTCAGTGCGACACCAGCGGTGGCGCTCAAAATCCACTTAAACAATGTATGTCTCCCTATGTGTGCCTATGATCGGCCCGAGGTCTCTGATCGGCTCGTGAACGGTAGCCCGCCTGATGCGAAATCAACCCTGCCCCAACCGGTGATTTCCGCCGACCGCAAACAACCGCGCATAGAAAGAATGCATTTCGGCGCGGCTACGCGCACTTGGACACCTGCGGTTGCAAGCACGGCCATGACTGCGCAAGTCATTGAAAGGCAAGGCGCCCCATCCGGTGACGCCAACCTGAACAACGACGGAGAGACACATGACCATCCGCAAGACACTCGTCAGCAGCGCAACCATCGCGGCCCTGTTCGCAGCCCCGCTCGCCCCTGCCTTTGCCCAGGAAGCTGATGTCACCCCGCCCGCAGGCGCCCCCCAAATGATCGAAGATCAGGCCGCCAATACCGAATTCACCGACGCGGAACTGGTTGGTTTCGTCACCGCTGCCAAAGCTGTGGCCGACATTCGTCAGGAATACATGCCCCAGCTCCAGCAGGCCGAAAATGAAGACGCGGCAATGGAGCTTCAGCGGAAAGCCATGGAAGAAATGCAATCCGCCGTCGACGAGACGGAGGATATGAACCTGGCGCTGTACAATGAAATTGGTCAAGCCATGCAGACCGACACGTCTGTCAGCGACCGCATTGCAAAACTGGTGGCCGACGACGCCGACCTGAACGGCGAAGGCTGATTCCATTGCTGTGTCTCGGGGTGATCTGTCGCCCCGAGGCGCAACCAACCCACCAAATTAATTTGCATTTTTCCGTTTAACCTCTGCGTAAGGGTGCAGTGCTAAGGCCTGCAAAGTACCCGCATCCGGAGGCTTTCATGTTTCGCCCAACCATTGGCAGAGCAGTCTTTTCCATCGTCATTCTGGGCGCCATTTTCATGGCCGCACTAGTGTTTATCTACCGCTACACCGAAACCCAGCGTAGCATGCTGGAAGACGAACGGCGCCACGCCGAACAGATGTCGCATCTGCTTGATAAGGTAGACATTCAGTATTTGCAGGCCCGCCGCGCAGAAAAGGATTTCTTGCTGCGACGGGATGAAAAATACGTTCAGCGCCACAGCGAGACCATGGGCAAACTAAGCGCCGCTCTGGACGCGGCTGAGTCGCAATTGACCACGCTGGATATGCCTGACGCTCTGGCAAACCTCGGGGAACTGCGAACGCTTACCGACAACTATGCACAGGCTTTTTCCGATGTAACCGCGTCCGTGCGTAGTGTTGGCTTATCTGAAGAGGACGGACTTCAGGGTGAACTGCGGCAATCGGTGCACGAAATCGAAGAGATTTTAAACACAATCGGGCAGCCAGAAATGCAGGTTAAAATGCTGATGATGCGCCGGCATGAAAAAGATTTCATCATGCGTGGCGATCAGAAATACATCGACCGCCTGAACGCCCGCGTCGAGGAATTTAACGGCTTCCCTCCGTTCTGGTATGACACGCCGGAACAACGCCAAGAGGTCAGCAGATTGATGAACGCCTATCAAACCGCCTTTGTAGCGTTTGCCGCCGAATCGCAAAATACCTCCGCCCTTACAGGCCTTTTGTCAGACCGGTACGCCGCAACTGAACCGGTTCTTGCTGCGATGCGCGATGAAACCACTGCCGAACTCACACGCGTCGGCGAGGCTCTGATACAGAACAACGAGGAGTTGGATCAGCTGACCCTTTCGATGGTTGCGGTCAGTGTTCTGCTGTTCCTAGCCTCCGGTATCATCGTCGCTCGCTCTGTCTCGCGACCGCTCAAAAAGATCGACAAGCAACTGACTGCTATTGCAGCAGGCGACTACACCCTTCAGGCCCCTCGGACGCGCATCCGCGAAGTGTCTGCGATCGCACAAGCGGTTGATAACTTCCAAACCACCATCGAAGAGATCGAGAGCGTGTCCAAAGAGGTGACAGATGTGGTTCGCGCTTGCGCCAAGGGGGATTTCAGCAGACGTCTGGAAACCGAAGCGCATAGCGCAACGATGGCTGCACTCTGCAGCGGCGTGAACGAAATCGGCAGCGTGACAAACCGCGGCCTGCAGGAAACGAAACGCGCCCTTTCGGCCTTGTCAGAGGGTGATCTGACCACCGCCATGCGCGGCGAGTTCCAAGGCGTGTTCGCCGAGATGAAGGATGCGCTAAACAAGACTGCCGAAAGCCTGCGCTTCATCGTCCATCAGATCCAGGAAAGCGGGCATAACATTGATCTCACCACGACAGAGGTCTCCTCCGCCGCTAACGATCTATCCCGACGCACCGAAAGCAATGCAGCCTCGCTGGAACAAACAAATGCAGCACTGCAGCAAATAGCGGACTCCGTTCGCACCACCGCCAACTCGGCCGATTCGCTGCGTATCAGCACCGATGACATGCAAGCCAAAGCGCAGCAGAGCTATCAGGTGATAGATGCCGCAGATCAGGCGATGCAGCAGATCAAGGACGCGTCCAGCGCCATCAATTCTGTCATCTCCCTGATCGATGACATTGCATTTCAGACCAACCTACTGGCGCTGAACGCAGGTGTGGAGGCGATGCGCGCCGGCCAAGCGGGCAAAGGATTCGCCGTCGTCGCCACTGAAGTCCGCGCTCTAGCAGAACGCTCATCAGACGCCGCAAAGGAGATCTCCTCCCTGATCCGCAGCAGCAACACCCAAGTGGACGAGGGTGTGCTTTCCGTCGTGCGCACCGCTGACACCATGAAATCAATCTCACTCTCTATCGAGGAAAACAGCACAAAAATCCGCGAAATCGCCGCAGCCACCCAAGAACAGAACGGCGGAATCTCAGAGCTGAACGCAGCAGTCGGAGAGCTGGACCGCACGACTCAGCAAAACGCGGCGATGTTCGAAGAAATGACAGCGGCCCTTGGATCGCTCAACGGTGAAACCTCGGCACTGACGCAGGTCATTGGGCGCTTTAAACTCGAGAACACGGAAGAGGATAGTTTCGACCAAACGTATGATGTGCAAGAGGACCCGAGGCTCGCCTCCTGACAAACCAAAGATCGGAGTATATGCGTCGTCTCCGCCACGTCTCGCAAAGTTGGGTGTAAACACTCTTTCGCTGCGGTGTGAAACAGGCTACCTCCACCGCCATGTTGAAAACACGCATCATTCCCTGTCTGGATGTGGCCGATGGACGCGTCGTGAAAGGTGTCAATTTCGTTGACCTTATCGACGCCGGCGACCCTGTAGAATCTGCACGCGCCTATGATGCCGCTGGAGCAGACGAAATCTGTTTTCTCGACATTCATGCGACGCATGAAAACCGCGGCACGATGTTCGATGTTGTGACCCGGACGGCGGAACAATGCTTTATTCCACTCACCGTCGGCGGCGGCGTCCGCACCGTCGGTGACGTCCGCGCCCTCCTGCTCGCGGGCGCGGACAAGGTCAGCTTCAATTCAGCTGCTGTTGCAAATCCCGACGTCGTCGCAGACGCTGCAAATCACTTCGGTAGCCAGTGCATCGTTTGTGCCATTGATGCAAAGACGACGGCCCCCGGAAAATGGGAGCTATTCACGCACGGCGGGCGCAAACCAACCGGTATCGACGCGGTCGAGTTTGCGAAAATGATCGCCGCCAAAGGGGCCGGAGAGATACTGTTAACCTCGATGGACCGTGATGGCACCAAAGCAGGCTTCAACCTGCCTATGACACGGGCGATCGCCGACGCCGTCGATATTCCGGTCATTGCCTCCGGCGGCGTGGGCAATTTGGATCATCTGGTCGAGGGCGTGACCGAAGGCCATGCAAGCGCCGTTCTCGCCGCCTCGATTTTCCACTTCGGAACCTACACCATTGCCGAAGCGAAAGCACATATGGCGGCGGCCGGTATTTCTGTACGACTCTGATCACACGGTCTTAACAACCCTCCACTAATAAAGCTATCGGGAAACTCTGGAACGGGTGGGGCATGCTTTCCGACGGCACAGACGTGACAATTCGCGAAACGGACACCGATCACACGGCATGTAATTGCTGCGGCAAGCTCACTACCGTGGTCTCCGGTGTCTTGGATGTGGGGGAGCAGTCGGCAGGCTGGTACACCGTTGGCGTCACTTTGGATGCGCCCAATCACCTTCCTCTCTGCCGCCTCTACATTGGCGATTGGACCGAAACCGCAGGACCGACAGAACGGTGGGGCGTCCGCATCGGCATTGCGCCTGACGGACCACACCTGCTGGATTGGTCAAAGGAGGAACATCAAGAAGCGCAATCCGTCTTTACCCCCTTGAATCGCCAACAGGTGCTTGGCACACCGTTAGAGCCTCAGCTTTGGGAACTTGTGGATCGTATCATGACACAGGACACTCGGCTTTAGCGCGCGAAAGGACCACCATGACGCTCGAAGACCTCGAAAAAATCGTAGCCCAAAGGGCGACCGCCGCACCAGATGAAAGCTGGACGGCAAAACTGCTCGCAAAGGGTCCGGAAAAATGCGCCGAGAAATTTGGCGAAGAAGCGGTTGAGGCGATTATCGAAGCCGTCAAAAACGATCCCGAAAAGCTCGCCTCTGAGGCAGCCGATGTGCTGTTTCACCTGCTTGTGATGCTGCGCGCGCGCAATGTCCCGCTGAAACAAGTGATGGATGTGCTCGCGGCGCGACAATCCCAATCCGGTCTTTCTGAAAAAGCATCGCGGTCTGCGTAATCCTGACGGGACGGTGGGCGGGGCGCCTTTGCGCCTGCGCAAACAGCGCCGTCTCCGTCCCGTTCACAGCTTTGAAGAAATTATGCCGGTGGCAAAGCCCCCCATGCGCAATTCACCAAAATGTCTTTGGTATTCGATCTTCGGGCAACGATCCATAATCACGTCGCAACCAGCCTGCACGGCGCGCGTCGCAGCCTGATCATCCCGAACCCCCAATTGCATCCAGAACGTTCGCAAATTTGGGCAAACCGCCAAAGCCTCGTCCACGATTGGGCCCACGTGCTCGGACCGGCGGAAAATATCCACCATATCGACTGTATCCGGGCAATCCGCCAACGAGGCGCGCACTGTTTGTCCGAACAGTTCCTTACCCGCATGTCCAGGATTGACCGGAATGACGGTGTAGCCTTTCAACGACAGATAGCGCGCCACATAGTAGCTGGGCCGCACCGTGTTCATCGACACGCCCACAACCGCAATCACCTTGGTCCGCGTCAGAACCGTCTTCAGAAACGAGTCGCTGTACTCCATGCCAAAGCCTAACGCGGCTTCAGACAAAGAAAAAGCGCCCGAGCGGGAACTCGGGCGCAGTTACGGAACGAGGGACAGTGAAGGCGTCGCGGGGGTTCCGTCCCCGCGATCCTGAATAGGAAATAGGCACGAAAGCCACAGTTGAAAGGGGTAAGGGGCAGAAAAATCACTTTGCGCTTGACGCGATCCGTTCCTCAGTCGGAACAGTTTTCGGAACATCGATGCTCGAATGCAATCTTTCCGAGGGATCCTCCCCCAGAACGCGTGCGCGCCGCCTTAGGAAAAGCTTACCGAACCCCTGCCACGGCCCCACCGAGGGCGCATCAATGTCTTGGGGAAAACGATCCCGCCACCCCGTCGGCAGCGCAATCCCGCAATCCTCCAAACGCTCCAGCATCCAGACCAACGGAATATTGGCCAAAGGGCGCGCCGCCTGAAACCGGCCAAGCATTCCGCCGATATCGCCATGCGTGCCCCGAAACCAGACCTGTTCCATCACGCCATTCCAGTTGTCAGGCCGCGTCCATTTCACCGGCTCGAAGACCACGCGCGTTTCATCCAGCGCAAGCGCGTGAAACCCGTGTCGCACCGATTGGCCCAGAACATGGCTGTGAAACTGGTGCCGTGGCTCGCTCAGCCGCCACAGAACGGGCCAGCGGAGCCCCAGCGCTTTCACCGTGTCCCACACGCCGACCATCTCGATCTCGGTGCTCTCGTGGCAATGGATGTGCGAGAAGACCTGCGCGCTCTCCCCCTCCGGCGCGTATTGGTACAAACGGTAGATTTGGCGGATATTTCGCTCGGTGGCATGTTCGGCGCGCAGCAAACCGACCCTGTCAATCACACCTGCCAGCGACCGGGCCGCATAAGCGCCACGGGAAAACCCAAGCAGAAAGATCCGATCCCCCACCCGGTAGCGGGACGCCAAGTAGCCGTAGGCGCGCCGGATCTGGCCGTTGATCCCACGGCCCACGATCACATTCGGGGTCATCCGCCAATCCGTCCATTGGATGCCCGGTTCGTAATACAACGACAGCCCGCCGCGGGCCTTGAGCAGCTTATAGGTCAGCCCCGCGTTGCTTTCCCGCCCCTCCCGCAAGGTAGAGGCGGTCCCGTCGAGAATGATAACATGGTCACGGGGACCGCGGCGCGGTTCATAGCGCGAATGGCCGCCCCTGCGATCCCTGCGCAACCACGACAGAAGGCGATCAGACCAGCGCACCATGCCACCCGTCAGCCAAGTTCACCGCCCGCTCCATGGAGAGCGCGATGCCGCGCCTGAGCTGGTAAAATGCATGCAATTCTCCGCAGATGGTTGGCCGGTCTCCAACCTACCGCACCACGCTTCGCCGTCCAGAGCAGGGCCGATAAAATCCGCGTGGTTTCCTTAACGCATCAAAGTGACGATGCGTCGCGCGCCATAGCCGTTAAACGATGTAGCAAGCGCCGTGCTGTAGGCCCCTGCCCCGTGGAAAACGATGAAATCGCCCTCGGTCAGAGTTTCGGGCAGCGCGACCATATCCGGCAGCCGGTCCAGACTGTCACAGGTGGGACCAAAGACAACCTTCGCAACATCACGGCCCGAACGCGGCGCTCCGCCCTGATCGTAGACAGTAAACCGCAACGCGGTGCCAAGATCCCGCCATTCACACAAACCGCCGTAGATCCCATCGTTGAGAAACACAGCATCCGCTTCGACGGCCTTGACCCGCACAGCCAGATCAAAGGCATCCGCCGCCAAGGCCCGTCCCGGTTCACACACAAGCGCCGGTGCCTGAGTGCCGAAGGCCGCCTTGGCGGTCTTCGCGATCCGGTCGAATATTTGCTGAAGGTCGGGCGCGGCGTCTGCCCGATGCGACGGAAACCCGCCGCCCACATTCAACCGGTGCAGAGGTACATCTGCGGCACGGGCGCAGGCCGCACAGGCGGTAATATATTGCGCCCAAGCTGTCGCATCGCAGCACTGCGTGCCGGGGTGGAATGTCATAGAAGCGATGCCACCGCGGGCCGCAACCGCCTGCAACAAGCTCACTGCCAAGTCCGGCGGCGCACCGAATTTCGTGCCGAAATCATAGACCGCTCCGGCCACAGGCAATTTCAGCCGCACGGCAATCTCCTGCCCCGTGATATCCCCCAGCTTATCAAGCTCGCTCATACGGTCGACGGACCATGAACACACGTCATGTGCTCGCCCCTCCTCCACCTCGGGGACCGAGCGGACGGGGTTGTGGTAATGCAACCGCGCCTTTGGCGCGATGGCGCGCACCAACGCCATCTCGCGTGGGGACGCGACATCAAACGCCTCCACTCCAGCCTGAACCAGTGCCTCGATCACCAAAGGTTCCGGGTTGGCTTTGACCGCATAGGTGACTTCGCCGGGGAAGTGGGTCACGAAACGCGCCGCCTGTCGCGCCAAGGCTGCCGGGTCGTAAAAGAACACCGGCTCGTCCAGCTGCTCTCGGGCCAGCCATCGCGCGGGGGTGGTGCATTTTGCGTCTTGTAACATTCGGGGATCTCCTGCCTGCCACCTTCAGCGTCAGATAAATTCCCATCGAAATGAATCGGCACTTCGGGCATATTGCGGGAAATCTCCGGCAAAATGACGAGGCATGGATGCAGATTGACGAAACTGACAAGGCCCTGATCGCCGCGCTGTCTGAAAACGCGCGCCTGCCTGTGGCGGATCTTGCCCGCAGTCTGGGGCTAGCACGTACCACGGTTCAGGCGCGGCTGGACCGGCTGGAACATCGCGGGGCGATTGCAGGCTATACGTTGAAACGGGGTCCGGCATTGCGCCCTGCGCTGCGGGCCACCGTTTTGGTCGCGGTCGCCCCCAACGAAACCGCCACGGTTCTGGCCCGCCTGCGCAGCCTGCCGAATGTGGACAGGGTGCATACCACCTCGGGGCGTTTTGACATGCTTGTCACGGTCCACGCCCATGACACAGAGGCGCTGGATGCCACCCTTGACCGGATCGGAGAGGCCAAGGGCGTCAAGAGTTCCGAAAGCCTGATCCATCTGTCGACCAAGATCGACCGGACGGGCGAGGGTTAAGCCTCAGTCCTTCTCGGCCTCCTCGGGGGCGTATTTCTGGAACAGCGCCGCCTGACTGGCCACAAAGACAAACAGCGCCGCCGTCAGCCCGAAGGTTTTGAAATACACCCAATGTTCGGTGGACATGGTCCGCCAGATCAGCTCGTTCAGGGCCGCCAGCGCAAAGAAGAACCACATCATGCGACGCGTAAAGATCATCCAGCCCTCTTGCGTCAGGGGCATCATGCTTTCCATCAGCGATTGCAGCCAGCTTTCGCCACGGGCAAGGCCAATGGCCAAAGCCGCCCCGAACAAAAGATAGATCAGCGTGGGCTTCATTTTGAAAAAGCGGTCATCGTTGAGCCAGACAGTCAGCCCGCCAAAAACCACCACCAGAACCGCCGTCACCACCTGCATCTTGCTGAGGTGACCGGTCAGCTTCCACAGCGCCGCCGTTGATGCCAGCAGCAGCGGCACAAAACCCGCCGTGACCAGAATGAACCCCTGATATTCGGTCCCGCCAATCACAAAGCTGCGGTCTTTCAGCAGCAGATAGGCCACGAAAAACGCAAGGATCGGCCCATACTCCAAGGCCGCTTTCAGGCCCGGATTGATCGCTTTGCCGGTGTCGGTCTGTGTCACGCGCAGTCTCCCTTTTGTCACCAGATAGGGGTTTCAGCCCGCCAACTCAACGATGACAGCGCCCGCTGCGATCAAAGCCATGAGAGCGATGCGGCGCGGCCCCACCGTCTCCTTGAGCACCAGCCAGCCGATGATCGCCGCAAACACGGTCGAGGTCTCGCGCAGAACCGCCGCCTCCCCCACCTTGTCCAGTCGGGTGGCCAGCATGACCGACCCGAAACTGCCGTAGGCCACCAGCGCACCAATCAGTCCCCGCTGCAACAACGGGCGCAGGGTCACGCCGCGAAACCTGTGCCGCATGACCATCGGCACCAGTAGGGAAAAATCCAACGCGGAAAGAAAGAAGAACCACGCCAGAAAGGTAAACGGGTTGGCCGTCGCCCGAATGCCGTAGGCGTCATAGGTGGTGTACAGCGCGACCATAAAGCCGGTCAGCAAGGCAAAGATCAGCGCAGGGCCCAGCGTGTCCCGTTCCGCTTCGAGAAACAGGAAGTTGTAAACCGCCAGCCCGAAAATCCCCGCCAGCAAGACAAACAGCCCCAGCCATTGCAGGGGGGCAAAGGTCTCGCCAAAAATCAGCCAAGCGCCCACCACGGTGAACAACGGGCCGGAGCCACGCACAACCGGATAGACCACGGTAAAGGCCCCGCGCGAAAAGGCCATCGCCATCAGCACCTTATAGACGAAATGGATCACCACCATGCCGGCGAAGATCGGCCACATATGCGGCTCTGGCCACGGCACCAGAAACACCATCGGCAGCGACAGGCAGGCCAGCCAGCAGTCGATCGACCAGCGGGACAGCCATGGATCGAACCGCCCCTTTTGCAGCGCGCCAAAGATTGCGTGCAACAGGGCCGCGAGCAGCGCCAACCCCAGCGCCGCCTGATGTCCGGCCTCGGTGCCCTCCAGAGATATCAGCCATTCGCTCATGGCGCGCCCCTTTGTCGTAGAATGCCTTTTGGCGGCCTGTGGCGCCGCATACAGCGGTATACCAGCCCTGTCGCCCCGACCAGCCCGCACCATGCAATGCCCGCCTTACACTTCGGAACCCTCGCCCGTGGCAGCTGGTTGGCCTGACAGAGAACTTGGTACGGAGCGCAGGCATGTGGACATCGATTGCGGACGAAATGGGGGGCAGTTTTTCGGTGGTTCCCGCGTCGCTGGCTTTTACCCGTCTGGCTGCCGCGGTCATCTTGTCTGCAATCGTGGGACTGGAACGCGAGCTTCAGGGAAAACCCGCCGGACTGCGCACCCATATTCTGGTCGCTGTCGCGGCCTGCCTGTTTGTGCTGGTGGGGATGGAGCTGTCCGCCATCAGCTTTGGCGACACCGGCGAACAGCGCCACGACCCCCTGCGCATGATCGAGGCGGTCACCGCAGGCGTGGCCTTTCTGGCGGCGGGTGTGATTTTCACCTCTGGCGGGCAGGTCCAGAACCTGACCACTGGCGCGTCATTGTGGCTGTGCGGGGCCATCGGACTTGGCTGCGGCGCGGGCAGTCTGGCCATATCGGCCATGGCCACAGCACTGGTGGTCGTGGTTCTGTTTGTGCTGGGCCAGTTGGAAAAACGGCTTGGCGTTAAGCGAGACGAACAGGTTTAACTGTCCAATCCTGTCAGTGCAGCGGCAAACTCTTCGGGATCGAAGGGCGCGAGATCGTCGATCTGCTCCCCCACCCCGATGGCATGGATCGGCAGGCCGAATTTGTCGGCCAGCGCCACCAGAACGCCGCCCTTTGCGGTGCCGTCAAGCTTTGTCATCACCAGACCAGACACGTCGGCCAGTTGGCGGAACGCCTCTGTCTGAACCAATGCGTTCTGGCCTGTGGTCGCATCCAGCACCAACAGCGTGTTGTGCGGCGCGTCGGGGTCTTTCTTGCGGATCACCCGGACGATCTTGGCCAGTTCTTCCATGAGGTCAGAGCGGTTTTGCAGGCGGCCTGCCGTGTCGATCATCAACAGATCCGCCCCTTCAGCCTGCGCCTTGGTCATGGCGTCATAGGCCAGCGATGCGGGATCGGATCCTTCAGGCGCTGTCAGCACCGGCACGCCCGCCCGTTCGCCCCAGACCTGCAACTGTTCGACGGCCGCCGCGCGAAAGGTATCGCCCGCCGCGATCACAACCGATTTTCCCGCCGCGCGGAACTGGCTGGCCAGTTTGCCGATCGTGGTTGTCTTGCCCGATCCGTTGACACCGACCACCAGAACCACCTGCGGCGTTTTGGGGTACAGCGGCAGCGGGCGCGCCACAGGTTCCATCACGCGGGCGATCTCTTGGGCCAACAACTCCTTGATCTCGCGCGCAGACACCCTGCGGCCCATGCGTCCCTCTGCGATGTTCGACGTCACGCGCAGCGCAGTGTCCACCCCCATATCCGAGGCGATCAACAACTCCTCAAGACTTTCGAGCATATCATCGTCGAGCACGCGACGCGGTGCCTCTGTCGCGCCGCCGCCGACCAGACGGCCCAACAGCGACGGACGTGCCGTGCCTTGCGGTTCGGTTTCCTCAGGCAAGGGCATGGGGTCCAGAACGGCGGCCGGGGCTTGCGGGGCCGGTGCGGGATCGCTGGCGGGCGCCTCTGCAATTGGCCCTTCTTCCGCAGCTGCCTCTTCGACAATGGCATCCAGCCCCTCGTCCAGTTTGGACGAGGATTTGAACAGCTTGTTTTTCAGCTTCCCGAAAAAGGACATGGCCGCGGCTCCGACAAATTGTTTTTCCTCACCTAATACGCGCAGCCCCCTAATGAAAGTCTCAGTTGACGCTGCGGGCTGCGCAGGTCTTATAGGCATATGTTCCGGTGGGTGTTGATCGTTTGGGTCTGTCTTGCGGCGGCGCCCGTGCGCGCCGAGCCGGGAACCCTGTGTTCCAGCGGCACCCACGGGCAGGTTCAATGTATCCGCCCGTCGCACTTTGTCTTCGACACCTGTCAGGCGCTGGAGTATTTCGCCCGCCACAACGGTTTGGACCCGGGCTTTTTCACGCGGCTGATCTGGCAGGAAAGCCGGTTTGACCCCAATGCGCTTAGCCATGCGAACGCTATGGGCATTGCGCAATTCATCGCCTCCACCGCGCGGCTGCGCGGGCTGCACGATCCCTACAACCCAGCCGAAGCTCTGGAATTCTCTGCAGAATACTTGGGCGAGATGAGCCGAAAATACGGCAATGTCGGTCTCGCCGCAGTGGGCTACAACGGGGGGGAACGCCGCGCCGAAGGGTTGATCGCGAAAACTGGCGGGCTGGCGCGCGAAACGGTTAACTACGTGCGCATCATCACCGGACTAAGCGCAGAGACATGGCGCGACACACCGCCAGAAGCACATGATTTCCGGCTTGATGGGGATGTGCCGTTTCAGCAGGCCTGCCATGCCCTTGCCCGCGACCGCCGCCTGACAGCCTTTCCCGACCCCGAGCCCGTCCTGCCCGATTGGGGCGTGCAAGTGGCCTTTGGTGTGACGCGCGACGCAGCGCTGTCGAAATTCCGCAGCGCCACGCGCGCCTGTCGCACAGCGATCGGCGGCGAGGACCCGTTTCTCGTCTGGGAGAAAAGCCGCGCCAGCCCGCGCGGCGGATACTATATGGCGCGCCTCGGCCGCAGCAGCCGTGACGCCGCGTGGCGGCTGTGCAGCCAGCTAAAACGCAGTGGATGCGTCTGCGCTGTGTATCGCACAGATTAACGTTATGCGATTATTTCCCCCGACCTTGGCATCTGTGAGCGGGGAAAATTACACAAAACCGATTATTCGATCTCTTCAGGGAAATGTCGCATGGTCAGGCGGATCGGGTTTGGCGCCGCCTGACCCAAGCCGCAAATCGATGCGTCCGCCATCGCGGTGCACAGCTCTTCAAGCAGCGGTTGATCCCATGACGGCGCGCTCATCAGCTTCACCGCCTTTTCACAGCCGACGCGGCAGGGCGTGCACTGACCACAGCTTTCATCCTCGAAGAAACGCAGCATGTTCAGCGCCGCATCCCGCGCGGAATCCTGATCCGACAAGACCACGACTGCCGCCGATCCGATAAAGGTGTCTTCCTCCTGCAAGACATCAAAATCCAAGGGAATATCGGCTTTCGACGCAGGCAAAAGACCAGAGGACGGACCACCGGGTTGGTAGGCCTTAAAGCTATGTCCCGCAGCCATGCCACCCGCCGCCGCGATCAGATCGGTGATCGTCGAGCCTGCTGGCAACTGGTACATCCCCGGGCTGCGCACACGTCCTGATACCGAAAAAGACCGCAGCCCACGCCGCCCGTTCTTTTCGACCGAAGACAGGATTTCCGGCCCTTCGCGGCAGACCTTACAGACCCAGTACAAGGTTTCGACATTGTGGACCAAGGTGGGGCGGCCAAACACGCCAACCTGCGCAACATAGGGCGGGCGATGGCGTGGAATGCCGCGCTTGCCTTCGATGGATTCGATCATCGCGCTTTCCTCGCCGCAGATATAGGCCCCGGCCCCGCGTCGCAGATCGATATAGCCCGCAGACACATGACCTGCGACCTCCAACGCGCTGATTTCACGACGTAAAAGCGCGATGATGGCGGGGTATTCGTCGCGCATGTAGATGAACACACGCTCCGCCTCGACCGCCCAGGCCGCAATCAGCATTCCCTCAAGAAAAACATGAGGTTCCCGCTCAAGGTGCACGCGATCTTTGAAGGTGCCGGGCTCGCCCTCGTCCCCGTTGACCGCCAGATAGCGCGGCCCGTCTGCTGCACGCACAAAGCCCCACTTCTTGCCGGAGGGAAACCCCGCCCCACCCAAGCCGCGCAGACCCGAGGAGAGAACACGATCCTGCACCTCCTCCCAATTGCCATCGGCGCGCAAAGCCGCCAGCGTCTGGTAACCACCCTCCGCCTCATAGGCGGCCAGCCCTTGGTAGTCGGGCATATCAGGATGGGTGTGCCCTGCGGCAATCGCGGCGTGGGTTTTGGCCTCCGTCGCGTTTAGAATGTGGTGGTGGCCCAGTTCCAGAACCGGTGCGCTGTCACAACGCCCCATGCAGGGTGCGCGCAGCACCCGCACCTCAGCCGGGTCCAAGCCCTGCTCCAACGCCGCTTGAAGCTGCTGCGATCCTGCAAGCTCACACGACAGGCTGTCACACACGCGAATCGTCAGGGCGGGTGGCGGTCTCTCGCCTTCCTTGACCACGTCAAAATGCGCATAAAAAGTTGCGACCTCGTAAACCTCGGCCATGGACAGGCGCATCTCCTCGGCCAAGGCGCGCAGATGCGCGGCGGACAGATGGCCATAGGTGTCCTGTATCAGATGCAGATGTTCGATCAGCATGTCGCGGCTGAGCGGACGCCCCTCCAGCAGGGCGCGGACCTCGGCCAGCGCCGTATCGTCCAACTGGCGTCCCTTTGGTGTTCCGCGCCCTTTGCCCGGAGCCGTTTTCCACACACCTTTGCGCTGATCCAGTGCCATGCCTTGCCTCTTGCCGTTGGACGTGAGGTCACCCTAGCCGCCAATGCCGTGATTGCGCAGAGGAAAAGCGACGTCTTGCGACAAAGCAACGCCTATCCGCCGCGTCGAAAACAGCCGATGCGTGACGAAAGGTTCCGATACGCGCTAAACTGTTGTCGCCCGCATCAAGCCCGCATCAAGAAGGTCTCCGCATGGTCCGCTTTACATTGGCAAGCTTTGGCATGGTTGCGCTGCTCGCGTTGGCGATTGCGCTGGGGGGTGGGTTCGCATGGGCTGCGCTGTGCTACATCACCGTGTTCACCTATTTTATGGACAAACTCGGGGCTTTGGTCGCCCCTGACCGGCCCGGGTCGGAATTCCCTGCCGGTGACGGGCTGGCGGTTGCATTGGGGATGGTCCATTTTCCGCTGCTGTTCGGCGGCGTGGCGGCGCTGACGCTTGGCCCTGCGGCATTGCCTGAAAAACTGGCACTGTTTTTCGCGCTGGCGCTGTTTTTGGGACAGGTCAGCAACTCTAACGCTCATGAGCTGATCCATCGCCCCAATCGCTGGATGCGGCGCCTTGGGGTCGCGGTCTACGGATCGGTGCTGTTCGGCTTTCATGCGTCGGCGCATCCGCGCGTGCATCATATCTTTGCCGCCACCCCGCGTGACCCCAATTCAGCCCCCTTGGGACAAGGGTTTTGGCGGTTCGCACAGCGGGCATGGCGTGGCGCGCTGGTCGAGGGCTACCGCGCTGAGCGCAAGCTGCGCCCCACGGGCCCGACGCCCTATTCCGCCTATGCGGCTTTGGCCGCCGCGTCGCTGGCAGGGGCCGCCATGATCGGTGGCCTGCCCGCGGTTGCTGTGTTCTTCGCGCTGGCGGTCTATGCGCAGTTGCAACTGCTGCTGTCGGATTACGTCCAGCACTACGGGCTGCAGCGGCGCGAGATCACGCCGGGGCGCTTTGAACCCTTCGGCCCACAGCACAGCTGGAACGCACCGCATGGGTTTTCCTCGGCGCTGATGCTGAATGCCCCGCGCCATTCCGATCACCACAGCCGCCCCATGCGCCCCTATCCGGCGCTGGAACTGGACTGCGAGACCATGCCGATGTTGCCACATTCCGTGCCGGTTATGGCTGTGGTTGCGCTGATCCCGCCGGTGTGGCGGCGGATCATGGACCACCGCGCCCGCCGTTGGGCCAACGCCCCCCTTGCCGATCCCCGCGAATCTGCCAAGGTTGCGTCATGACCTCACTTCGCGCCCTTTCCGTGTTTGCCTTGCTCGCGCTGCCCGTTCAGGCGGCCGAGCCCATGTCCGCGCAGGAATTCGACGCCTATGTCACGGGCAAAACGCTGCATTACGGGCTGGGGGGCGACGCCTACGGGGTCGAGGAATACCTTTCCAACCGCCGCGTGCGCTGGTCCTTCATGGACGGCGACTGCAAGGATGGCAGCTGGTACGAAGCCGCTGACGGGCAAATCTGCTTTGTCTACGAGGACAGCCCAGAGGCCCCGCAATGCTGGCTGTTCTACCGCGAAGGATCGCGGCTGCGCGCAGTGTTCGAGGGCGACACCAGCGCCACCGTGCTTTACGAGGCTGAACAGAACACAGAGCCGATGCTGTGCTACGGGCCGAAAATCGGCGTCTAGACAGTCTCGCGCAGCCGTTCGCGCGGCGTGTTTTCCGCCCCCGCCTGCATCATCCCCTGCCGGATGTAATCGCACAGGATCTGGGTGATGCCTTTCTTGCCTTTGCCTTCATACAAGTTAATCAGCTGCGCCCCCAGCGGCGGCAGCATGTCGTCCTCGATGTAGTCGACAAAGGCCGGCACATGGCCGTGTAATCGCGCCGACACGGCCAGATCCGCGCTGACGGTGGCATCCACGGTCATATCGCTGTCGGAATCGACCGCCAGCTCCCACGGCAGGTCCGCCCCATCCAGCGCGCCCAGAACATGTTCACGAAACCCGCAGGACCGGCAAAAGGCCACCCGAAGGGGGCGCGCCTTTAACGCCTGCCCGTTCAGCGCGCCAACCCAGCGCAGCGGCACCTCCAGCAGGGTTTCGCCACCCTCCCCCACCTGTGGTTCAGTGGTCAGGATCACATCCACCAGACCACGGGCGAACTGCGCCTTGAGCGATTTGGTAAACGAGCTGATCAGACGCACTTTGACACGGGGATGTGTGCGGCCCATGCGCTGCAACACCTGCGGAATCACCGGGTAGACAATATCGGTCGGCACGCCCAGCACGATCTCCCCCTCCCATTCCTGACAGGTCAGCCGTGTGTAGATCTCATCATTGAGTTCAACCATGCGCTGCGCATACCCCAGCAACTGCGCCCCCGCCGGGGTCAGCGTGACACCGCGCCCCGCACGATCCAGCAACTGCAGCCCCAGCATATCTTCGAGCCGTTTCAACTGCATCGACACCGCAGATTGCGTCAGGTTCAGGAAACCTGCTGCCCGTGTCACACCGCCAGCTTCGGCCACCGCAACAAAGGACCGCAGCACGGTAATATCCAGATTGCGCATTCATCACCTCCTGTGATGCGACCCCTCAAGAACATTCACTTTTAGAATGTCAGCCTAGCGCCTACATATCAACCACGGAAATGATATCCGGCAGGATCGCACAAATTTTGATGATAACGTCGAAAATTTAAGCATTCCCGCCCCACCACGAAACGACCGACCACGAAGAAAGGAAGAGAACGATGCTTTTGTCCGTTTCCCCCGTCATGCACCCCTCGCCCCGCCGTTCGTCCCAACTGTGGACACGGCTGACAACATGGACAGAAACCGCCCACCAGCGCGCGATGCTGCGCAATCTTGATGCGACGGCTCTGCGCGATATGGGGATCGACCCCGAGGCCGCACTGGCCGAGGCACGTCGCCCATTTTGGGATACAGCCGCCCGTTGATGCGACGGAAACGCATCTGTCGCGTTTTCGACACGGGTTAATCTTGAAAAAACCTGCCTCTTTGACAATATCAGAAACAACATCTCTGGGACGCCCTGTCCCGGGGCGGTTGGTTCTAATCGGAGGCTTTAATGGCTGAATTTGACACAATCGGGGTCCGGGGCGTATCCGGCTCCCGCGCGGCCCAGATTGACGAGGGTCTGCGCGCACATATGAATAAGGTCTACGGCACAATGTCCGTAGGCATGCTGATCACTGCGCTGGCGGCATGGGCGATCTCTGGCCTGTCTGTCACCTCGGTGCCAAATGAATATCAGATCGGCGCTGACCGCTATTTGACCGAAATCGGTTACATGCTGTACGTCTCGCCCCTGAAATGGGTGCTGATGTTCTCACCGCTGGCGTTCGTCCTTTTTGGCTGGGGCGCGTTGATGCGTCGCGGCTCCGCTGCTGCGGTGCAACTGGGCTTCTTCGCCTTTGCTGCAGTGATGGGCATCTCCATGGGCACGATCTTTATGATCTACACGCCCTACTCCATCGCGCAGACGTTCCTTGTAACGGCCGCCGCCTTTGCGGGTCTGTCGCTCTATGGCTACACGACAAAGCGTAACCTGTCCGGTCTTGGCACCTTCTTCATGATGGGTGTGATCGGTCTGCTGATCGCGATGGTCGTGAACCTGTTCCTGCAGTCGCCCGTCATGATGATGGCGATCTCCGCGATTGGTGTGGTGTTGTTTGCCGGTCTGACCGCATTCTACACCCAAGACATCAAGAACACCTATGTTGCCCACGCGGCGCATGGCGATCAGGAATGGTTGGACAAGGCGGCCTTTGACGGCGCGCTGAGCCTGTACATCTCCTTCCTGAACATGTTCCAGTTCCTGCTGATGTTCATGGGTCAACAAGAATAAGACTGCCCCGCAGCTTATCCTATCCAAGGGCCGGTCCACGCGACCGGCCCTTTTTCGTTGCCAAGGCACGCACCCGCACCCGGCAAACAAAAACGGGGCCGTGCAGCGCACGACCCCGTTTCACGGTCCAGTCAGGACAGCAAGATTACTTGATCTTGCCTTCCTTGTATTCAACGTGCTTGCGCGCGACCGGGTCGTACTTACGCACAACCATCTTTTCGGTCATCGTCTTGCCGTTCTTTTTGGTCACGTAGAAGTGGCCGGTGCCTGCGGTCGAGTTCAGGCGGATCTTGATCGTGGCTGGTTTTGCCATTGGTAAGTCTCCCGGGGTTGTCCCTAGCAACGCCGGGGGAGCGCCCCGCGCGTGAAATAAGATATGAAGCCTGCCTTTTACTGTCCGCGCCACCAGAGTCAACTGCCCTGACCGCGAATGTGACGCGAAATTAAATGTGCGGAGGACCTATAAGCCGGATTTTGTTCCCCACCGCCCGAAAGCGGCGGTTCGACGACCATTCCTCTGGGCCATATGTTGCCACATGGCTCTAGCTGCCAACCCGGATCTCTCGGGCCAAGACAGCCCTGCCCCGATATCCCCGAAAGGATCAGTCGGGCGCGAGATCCCTACACGGCATTGCTCCCGGTGGGGCTTGCCAAGCGGGCGATGTTGCCATCCCCCCGGTGGGCTCTTACCCCACCGTTTCACCCTTACCCGCTGGCGAACCAACGGGCGGTCTGTTTTCTGTGGCGCTTTCCGTCAGGTTGCCCTGCCCGGGTGTTACCCGGCACCGATGTCCTGGTGAGTCCGGACTTTCCTCTCGGGGTGTGTGACCACCCAAAGCGGCCGTCCAGCCCTCCGCGCGCCTGACATAGAAAGCCCGCCGCACAAGGGCAATCCCCAAAGCAGCCCGTGTCGGTGAAATTCCCGCAGGCGGTCAGCGCAGCATCAGCGGCATAGCCAGCCAGTCGCGCAGGGCCTGCGCCGTGTCTTCGGGCTGTTCCAGCAGTGCGAAATGCGCCGCGTTCTCGATCACCCGAAGGGCGGCATTGGGAATAAGTTCTGCCATGAACTGATGGCGCTTGACCGGCAGTTGACGGTTCTCGGCACCGCAGATCACCATGGTGGGCACAGTAATGCGCCGCAAAGTGCCCTGCTGGTCGCGCCTGCGTTGCAGCGCGCGCGTCTGGCGGATCAGCACCTCGATGCCCATGCCCTGTGCCATGTCGCGGATCAGCCCCGCGACCTCGCCACGCCAAGGGCCCGACACCAGATCATCCAGATGCAGCGCCTCGGTGATGGCGCTGTCGAACTTGCCCGCTTTGGCGCGGATCAGCAGGGGGTCGCGCTCCGCCGCCTGCTGCGGCGTGTCCGGCAGCGGAGAGCTGTCGAGCAGACATAGGCGCGTCAGCCTGTCGGGCGCACGGCGCAGGATTTCCAACGCAACGACGCCGCCCAGACCGCAGCCCGCCAAGGCAAAGCGTTTCGGCAGCTGGTCCAGCAGGTTAGAGGCGATTTCCTCGACCCGTTCGCCGCCTGTGATCGGGGCCACGGTCACCGCATACTTGCGAGAAAGATCGGACAATTGCGGCCCGAACAGGCGCGCGTCACACAACATTTCGGGCAAAAATACGATCGGTTCAGGCATGCGTGATGCTCTCGATCATGGCTGCTTGACCCGTCACTGCTTTCCCCACTTCGGCACCCTGAATGGCGCGTCTTTGGCGGGCAAACTATCATATGCCGCAGCGGGCGAAAGGGGGAAGCCCCGCGGCACCTGCAGCTTTTTGCGCTTTGCGCCTTTGCTGGCGGGGCGTTGTCCAGATTTTCAGCCGGTCTCGGCAAGGATTTGCATCCAGACGGCGACGGCATCGAACAGCACCCATTCACGGCGCAACCCGTCAGGGCCGAATTCGGCCTGAGCGATCCCCGCAACATGGACCCGCGCCTGTGTCGGCGCCCCGAACCAGCCCCAGCCCGCGTGCTGTCCGGTCAGGGACCAGCGCAGGGCGGCGCGCGGCGGCATGGCGGGCGTCTCCTGCCCCATCTGATGGTGAATCCTGAAGTCCGCGTCCGGAAAAGCCTGTCGCACGGACTGCCAGAACCCTATCGCGGCGCGCACCCCATGCGCCTCGGCCCCGCCGGGGCTGACCTGCAGAACACCGGCGGCATAGTGTTGCTCGGCCCTTGAGTTGTCGCCGGACATGACGCGCCCGAGCAAGTCGCCATAGGCCCCGCCCCAGCTGATATCGTTGCCGCGTCCGGTGTAGGGGCCGGGCACATCCGTTTCAGGACAATAGGCGGGATCATCCTGCGCCGCATCCTCCAGCCGTGCCTGTGCCAGCCGTTGGACATCCAGCCCCGCCTGTCGCGCGATATCTGCGGTATCGACCACCTGCCACGCATCGCTGACCCGCTGGGCCTTGGCGAACTGGTCGACCATGCTCCGGTAGCGCAACATCCGCCCCGTGGCTGGCCCCAAAGGCCCGTCCCGCAGGTGCCGCCCTGCCACCACGACCCGACAGGATGCGGCAAAGCCGCGCCGCTCTGACCCGGTGGCGATGACATCCTCGACCATGACCCGGCGATCCGGCAGGGCAGACAGATCCCCTTGCCCCATCTGCCACACGTCCTGCGGCCCTTGGGCGATGCCGCGCGCGTCGCGGTAAATCACCGCCGGATGGAAAAACCTGTCACGGACAGCAGGTGGCGCATGCAGCGCCCAGACGGACGCCACCCCCTTGCGCATATAGTCGGGAAAATCTTTGTAACCTGCGTCTTCGGCCTGCATGGCTGCTCCACCACATTCGGATCGTGGTAAAGGCATCGGTCAAAATGGTGGACAAAGCGTAACCAGCGCTTTGGTTAATACCCCGCCCAGCGAAAATGCCCCTCGGGCGAAAGCGCTGAAAACGGGTTATGAGCCACCTCCCAGATATGCCCCTCCGGGTCTTCGAAGTAGCCGATATGGCCACCCCAGAACACATCATGCGCCTCCCTCAGGATCGTGGCCCCCGCAGCCTTGGCAGTGTCGAGGGTCTGGGCCACCTCGCCCCGCTGACGCACGTTATAGGCGTAGGTGGCAGAGCCTGTGCCCAGCCGGTCCACAGGCACCCCCATATCGCGGGCCAGATCGGCAATCGGATACAGGCCCAGCGCCTGTCCGATCAGATCAAAGACGACAATCCCCTCCTCTGACGGAACACGCTGCCAGCCCAGCGCCTCGTAGAAAGCGGCCGCTGCCGCGACATCATGGCATCCCAAGGTGATCAGGCTGATGCGCTGTTCCATGGCAGATCCTTTCAGTGCGGCAAACCCGCGACCCATTGCAGTATCTCGCGCGCGAGCCCGTGAGTGCGCGAGGGCGACATGGCATCCCCCGCAATAACGTGATGGTCGGGGTCATCGCCTTGCTGGGTCACCACCGGCAAAACGCGGGCCGCAGCGCCCCATTTCTGTGCCACGATGCGCGTTTCCACGTGATCGATCAACCTGTCGCGATCATCAAAGGCAAACAGAACCGGCGTTTTGATACGACTATGGTCGATGCGGCGCGACGCCTGTACCGCTTGCGCCATGGGCAGCACCGCTTGCGTCGGGTAACGCGTCGTCCAGTAGCGCGCATGCGCGTCGTTGCGCGGCGTGAACCCTCGCGTGCGCCCTGCCGCCAGCGGCAGCCAGTAGCGCGCCAAAGGCCAGTTCAGCAGCCGCGCCTTGCGGTCACGCAAGCCATAGTTCGGAGAGATCATGACCGCGCCAGCCACCTGCTGTTCCGCCAATGCCAGCGTCAGCAAGGGGCAGCCGGTCGAGCATCCCATGACCAAAACCTGCTCGCCCACGCGTTGGCCGATGGCCAGCGCCTCGGCCACATCATCGCGCCAGCCGCTCAGCGTGGCCTCTGCCATGGCCGGACCGGTGCGCCCGTGGCCTTGCAGACGGGTGAACACCAGATTGGCCCCCAGCCCGCCCGCTACCAGATCGGGCAGCGGGCGCAGCTCTTCGGAGCTGGCGGAAAACCCGTGGACGTAGACCACTGCCCACGGCGCGCGCGTCTCTGGCGCGTCGTGCCAGATCACACGTTTGGCCACGCCGGGGCGTATGTCGGGCACGGCGGCCTCCACCCCGGCCAGATAGGAGTCAATCCCACCCGACAGGCGCGCGGGATCAAACCGCCGCGTCATTTGGCGACAGCCGTGATCGCGTCTTCGATCATGGTCAGGCAGGCGGGCGTGGAAAAGCGGTGATCCGCACCTTTGACCAGCGTCAGCGTAACATCCGGCCCCTCGATATGGTCGAGCAGCGCCAGCGCGGTCTCGCGCGAGACGGCCTCGTCCTCGGTGCCCTGCAGCAGCCGCACCGGACCACGGACGCGCAGGGCCGACCGCAGCACAAGATGCTTGCGCCCGTCCTCGATCAGCTTGCGGGTGACCACATAAGGGTCTTCATACGCCGACGGCATCAGCAGCTTGCCCTTTTCCATGACGGTGCGGCGCTCGTCTTCGGAGAAGCCGGCCCAAAACCCGTCCTCGGTAAAATCGGGGGCCGCGGCGATGCCAACAAATCCCACGACTTGGGTCAGACGGCGCAACAGGATGCTGCCGATCCAGCCCCCCATGGAAGATCCGACCAGAACCACGGGCCCCTCTGTCACATGGCGAATGACAGCCTCTGCATCGGCGGCCCAATCCCCGATGCAGCCGTCCTCGAACACGCCGCCGGATTGGCCGTGGCCGGCATAGTCGAGCCGCAGGAAGGCGCGACCCTGCGCCTCGGCCCATGCCTCAAGATGCACGGCCTTTGTGCCTTCCATGTCGGATCGGTAGCCGGACAGGAACACCACACAAGGCCCTGCCCCTTTGGTGAAGGCATAGGCAATCGAATCGCCACGCGGGCCGGTGATAAATTCAGTCTGGGCCATGGGTCCTCTCCGTTCGTCGCGGCCACCATAGCCGCGTGATCGGCGGTTCCAAGCCCCCTTTGGTCAGCCGCCTTCGACCTCGTCCAGCCCCAGCGCCAGCATCCCGCCGAGAACCGACAGCACCGCAAATCCCGCCAAGGCTGCCTGCGGCCCGATAAAGGCCAGCGCCCCACCAAGCGCACCCACCACCAAAAGCAGCGTGCCGATCAGGGTGTTGGCCAGCGCGGCATAAGACGAACGGTGATCTTCCGGCGCCATGTCCACCAGATAGGTGGACCGCCCCTGCCGCACGCCCTTGTAGGCAATCATCAGGCCAAACAGGGTCAGCGGTATCACCCAGATCGGCTCTGCCAGTCCGGCCAGATCCAGCGCCACCGCCAGCGCCATAAAGGCCGCCGCGATAAAGCCAGAGAGCGCCAGCACCCAACGCGACGACCGGTCCGCCAGCCGCCCCCAAATATAGGAGGACACAAAGGAGGCCGAGGCAGAGGCCACCAGCATCGCCCCCAGACCGCTCAGCGCTGCATCCCCACCGCCAAGCAGCACAAAATACGGCGGCGCAAGCGCCGTCACCGTCAATGCGCCCCGCGTATATATGAAGCGGCGGAATTGCTTATCCTCGCGCAGCGGGGTCAGATTGATGCCGCCCTGATCGCCGTCCACAGCTGATGGTTTTTCCTCGAGACGGGAAAAGAGCAGCGCTGCAACGCCCCAAAGCGCCGCTGCCAGCGCGATGGCCGCAATAACGGGCCCTTGCTCTTGGCCGGGGCCAAAGATCAGGAAGGCGGCAAAGGCCAGAACCGCCAGCGATGCCGCCGTGGCAGCGGTGCCTGTCACCGCGCCGCGCCGCTGGTTCGGGACTGTCTTGCCCAGAATATCCTTGTAGCTGACCGAACACAGCGCCCGGCTGACCGCCAGAACCGCCAAGGCTGCGGCAATGACCACACCGGCCAGCCACCCCTCCAACAGCAAAGCCGCGATTGCAATGACCGCCGCCATCAGCCCCTGCCCCGCCGACCCAGTGACCCAGGCCCATTTGCGATGCGTCATTGATTCGACACGGCCCGCCAGAATGATCTGTGGCAACAGCGCCCCCGCCTCGCGGATGGGGACGAACAATCCGGTGATGGCTGTCGGCACGCCGATGGCCCCGCCCAACCAGCTCAGCACCAGTTTGGGATCAATCAGACCGTCCGCGACCTTTGTCATACTCAGGCTGATCATATGGCGCAGGCCGTTGCGGGCCTCGGTTTCGGGGGCGTCCTCTGCCCCTGTCAATTCGTCGTAAACCTCGGTCACGGTATTGGTCATATGCGTCTTGCCCCTTGCGCATGCGTCTGCGGTTGACAGCCTCCATTCGCGGCGGCATTCAGGCGCAACACACCATAACCCGCAACCGGGCGTTCCGTGGGCGCCAAACCGACGAGGAGACGAGGCCGATGGCCCAGATTTCCCTGACTTTCCCAGATGGCTCGAAACGCGACTATGACAAGGGCATCACCCCTGCAGAGGTCGCCGCGAGCATTTCCAAATCGCTTGGCAAAAAGGCCATTTCCGCACAGGTGGACGGCCAGCATTTCGATCTGCAATGGCCGATCGAGACCGATGCGTCTATTGCGATCAATACCTTGGCCGATGACGCGCCCGCGCTGGAACTGATCCGGCACGACCTTGCCCATATCATGGCGCGCGCGGTTCAGGAGATCTGGCCGGACGTCAAAGTCACCATTGGTCCCGTCATCAAAGACGGCTGGTATTACGATTTCGACCGCGCAGAGCCCTTCACCCCCGAAGATCTGGGCGCGATCGAAAAGAAGATGAAAGAGATCATGAACAAACGCGATCCTGTCCGCACCGAGGTCTGGGAGCGTGATGTTGCGATCAAATACTACGAAGACCGGGGCGAGCCCTATAAGGTCGAGCTGATCGAAAGCATCCCCGGCAATGAGCCGCTGCGCATGTACTGGCATGGCGACTGGCAGGATCTGTGCCGCGGTCCGCACCTGCAGCACACGGGCCAGGTGCCGGGAGACGCGTTCAAACTGATGTCGGTGGCGGGTGCCTATTGGCGCGGCGACAGCGACCGTGCCATGCTGCAACGCATCTACGGCGTGGCCTTCAAGAACAAGGAAGACCTGCGCAAGCACCTCAACATGCTGGAAGAGGCCGCCAAACGCGACCACCGCAAGCTGGGCCGTGAGATGGACCTGTTCCACATGCAGGAGGAAGCACCGGGCCAGATCTTCTGGCACCCCAATGGCTGGACCATCTACACCGAGCTGCAGGACTACATGCGGCGCGCCCAGCGCCGTGGCGGCTATGTCGAGGTCAACACCCCGCAGGTCGTCGACCGCAAGCTGTGGGAAAAATCCGGCCACTGGGACAAGTATCAGGAAAACATGTTCATCGTCGAAGTTGACGAGGAACATGCCCGCGAAAAGGCGGTGAACGCGCTCAAGCCGATGAACTGCCCCTGCCATGTGGAGATCTTCAAGGTCGGGCTGAAATCCTACCGCGATCTGCCGCTGCGCATGGCGGAATTCGGCTCTTGCGCGCGGTACGAGCCTTCGGGCGCGTTGCACGGCATCATGCGGGTGCGCGGCTTTACGCAGGATGACGCGCATATCTTTGCGACCGAGGATCAGATCGCCTCGGAATGTCAGAAGTTCATCGACTTTTTGTCCAGCGTCTATCGTGACCTTGGCTTTGAAAAATTCGATATCCTGTTCTCGGACCGCCCCGAGACCCGCGCCGGTTCGGACGAGGTCTGGGACAAGGCCGAAGGCGCGCTGCTGGATGCGACCCGCGCCGCCGGGATCGAGCCGATCATGAACCCCGGCGAAGGGGCGTTCTACGGACCCAAGCTGGAATTCTCGCTGACCGACGCCATTGGCCGTGTCTGGCAGTGTGGCACCTTCCAAGTCGATTTCGTGCTGCCCGAACGGCTGGACGCAACCTACATCGGGCAGGATGGTGCAAAGCACCGCCCTGTGATGCTGCACCGTGCCTGCCTTGGATCGTTCGAACGCTTCATCGGCATCCTGATCGAGGAACACGCGGGCAAACTGCCCTTCTGGCTGGCACCGCGTCAGGTCGTGGTGGCGTCGATCACCTCCGAGGCGGATGATTACGTCCACGAGGTCGTGGCGCAATTGCAGGCCGCCGGTGTCCGCGCCGAGGCCGACATTCGCAACGAAAAGATCAACTACAAGGTCCGTGAGCACAGCCTTGGCAAGGTGCCGGTGATCTTGGCCGTGGGTCATCGAGAGGTCGAGGAACGCACCGTCTCGGTCCGGCGTCTGGGCGAAAAACAGACATCGGTTCAACCGCTGGCCGAACTTGTGCCTCAACTGGCCCATGATGCCACAGCGCCTGACCTGCGCTGAAACTTTCGTTAAAATGACATGTAAGGGCGTCCTGATCGGGGCGCCCTTCGTCGTTTCTGCCTGCCGAAGAACAGCCATGCATCTGTAACAATGCTGACGTTCCGCGTGAACATAGCGCGTGTTACTATCGTCGTCCGGTCAACCTTGTAACAAATGAGCGATTCTAGCGGCCTCTTTTGAACGTGTTTTTAACGTCTACTAGCGATTAACCCTCTGTATCCTAAAGGGGTTCAAAGGATTTCCTTGTTTCAGCCCCGGATCGGATTCTGACAGAGCTGTGACCCACGGCTCCGTGACTGGAACCCGCGCCGCCCGCGGGGCAACTTTGGTTCACCACCAGCAGGGGACGCTGGCGGCATCGCCAATACGTCTGAGGAGACACTTAAAATGACCGCACGCATCAAAACCGCTGCCCTGATGGGCGCATTCGCAGCACTGACCACCGCTTCCGGCGCACACGCCGCAGGTCAGGAAAAGTGCTTTGGCATCTCTTTGGCCGGTGAGAACGGCTGCGCCGCAGGCCCCGGCACCACCTGCGCCGGCACCTCGACCGTGGATTATCAGGGCAACGCCTGGACGCTGGTCGACGCGGGCACCTGTGCCGACATCGAACTGCCCGCGATGGCAGACGGCACACCGCGCATGGGCTCGCTCGAAGAGCTGGACCGCGACCTCCCCGAGGCGTGATCGACATTCGGATCGGGGGTGATCACGCCCCCGACCCACCAGACCCGACCGGAGGGGCACCATGTTTGACCAGACCAATCACCTGCCCGCAGCACCCGGCATCGGCTACAAGCCGCAGCATTACAGCGATCTGGTGACCGATCCCGGCCCGGTCCGCTGGCTGGAAATCCATGCGGAAAACTACATGGGGGCCGGTGGCCGCCCCTTGGCGCAACTGCGCGCGCTGGCAGAGCGGTTTCCAATGTCCGTTCATGGCGTCGGCCTGTCCATCGGGGGCGAGGCGCCGCTGGACCGCGAGCATCTCGCCCGCCTGAAACACCTGCTTGGCTGGCTGCAACCGGCAAGCTTTTCGGAACATCTTGCATGGTCGACCCATGACGGGGCCTTTCTGAACGATCTGCTGCCCCTGCCCTACACGGCACAAACGCTTGGGCAGGTCTGTGACCACATCGATCAGGTGCAATCCACACTCGGCTGCCAGATGTTGCTGGAAAACCCGTCTTCTTATCTGGCCTTCACGCAAAGCACGTGGGAGGAGCCGGAGTTTCTACGCGAAATCGCCCGCCGCACCGGCTGTGGCCTGCTGCTCGATGTAAACAATGTGTTTGTGTCGGCCACAAATCTGGGCTTCTCGCCGCAGGGCTACATTGATGCCTTTGCACTGGAAAAGGTGGGCGAGGTCCACCTTGCCGGGCATGAGGCCGATACCGACGACCATGGCGCACCTTTGTTGATCGACAGCCATGGTAAACCCGTTGCCGATCCGGTTTGGGCGCTGTTCGACTACACCCTGGCCCGCTCCGGCCCGCGCCCTGCCTTGATCGAATGGGACAATGACGTACCGGACTGGCCCGTCCTCGCGGCAGAGGCACAGCGCGCCGCAACCGCGCTTAGCACGGTGCAGCCATGAACGCGCAATTCACAAAAGCGGTTCTTACGCCAGACGCCAATCTGCCGGATGGCTTGACCGATGGCGCAGGCCGTCCCGCCGGACGCCGTTTTGCCGTCTACCGCAACAATGTCGCGGTCTCGCTGCGCGAGGCGCTGGAAACCGGCTTTCCCGCTGTGTGCAGCCTGCTCGGGGCGGAAAACTTTGCCAATGTCGCGCGCATGTTCCTGCATGATAATCCGCCGGATGATCCGCGTATGATGTTCTACGGCAAGGGGTTTCCGGATTTCCTCGGCGCGCTGCCGGCCCTGTCGCACTTGGGCTATCTGGGGGACGTCGCCCGGCTGGAACTGGCGTTGCGCGACAGCTATCACGCCGCCGACGCCGACCCGATCCCGGACCACGCGCTGCAGGCTTTGACGCCCGAGGACATGCCCCGCATTCAACTGCGCCTTGCCCCGTCTTTGCGGCTTCTGTCCTCACCTTGGCCCGTGGTGCAAATCTGGCAACGCGCGTTGAACCCACAGGCACCAAAGCCCGCGCCCGTGGCAGAGGATGTGTTGATAACGCGCCCTGCCTACGACCCGCAACCGCATGCGCTGCCCTCGGGCGCTGCACATTTCATCCACAGCCTCGCCCAAGCTGCGACGCTAGAAGACGCGCTGGACCCAATGGCAGAGGATTTCGACCCCTCACCGATCCTTGCGCTGTTGCACCGCGACGCCGCCATCACCCAACTGACCCTGAAATGAGCCCTGCCATGATCGCACTCTATACCTCTGTCACCCGCCAACTGGACCGCATCGACCTGTCCTTGATGGCCCGCATTGTTTTTGCCGCGACGTTGGCGGGATATTTCTGGAAAAGCGCGGCGACCAAACTGTTTGACCGCAATGAGACAGGCCTTGCGGACCTGCTGTCGCTGAACCCCAATGTCTATGCGCAGATCTTTCCCAAGGCGTTCGAGGCCGCTGGTTACGATCCCTCTGCCCTGTCCGGTTTTCACGCGCTGATCGCATGGGCCGGTACGCTCGCAGAATATGTTCTGCCTCTGCTGATCATCATCGGATTGCTGACGCGTTTGGCCGCTTTGGGCATGATCGGCTTCGTGATCGTGCAGACCGCCACCGACATCTGGGGACATGGCGCGACCGCCGGTGCCTTGTTCGATGGCCGCTACCAGTTGCTGGACGAACGTAGCCTGTGGATTGCGCTGTTCCTTGTTCTGGTCTTCAAGGGCGGCGGGCTTTTGTCCATTGACCGCGCCGCCGCCAAACGGTTGTCCGCTTACTGAGCCGTCAGGGCCGCTTGCGTGGCCTTGTCCCAGCCCAGATACAGGCTGTCGCCGTCGGCAATGAGCGGCCGTTTCATCAAGGTCGGATGCGCTGCGATCAAATCCAGCGGCGCACCGGCCCTCGCGGCCTCGTCCAGAGCGCGCCATGTGGTGGACCGAGTGTTCAGCAGCTTGTCGCCAAATTGGTCGTATGCCGCCTGCAACAGAGCTGTCGGGACGCCATCCGTGCGGACATCGACAAACTCTGCACGCCCGTCCAACGCCTTTAACGCTTTGCGGCAAGTATCGCAGGTCTTCAGCCCATACAGTTTCATTCCAGTCTCCTTGGTGGTCTGCCGCGCATGTCTGCCCCGCTATCCGGCAAACCGCGTAAAAATTCACGGACAGCTTGAACCACGCGGCAGTTTTTCTTGCAAATGTTACATAAGGTCGCTCCAATTTAGGGGTGGTATTTGAGGAACCGCGCATCCGGCCCGATTATTTCCGGGCACTCCGGCGCCAGAGGCGAATATCGCGGGGATGCCTCCCCCTATTGGTTCGAGGCGGCAGATAGACTTGGAAAGGAGCACGGGAATTATGCCCAGCGGCACCGTGAAATGGTTCAACACCACCAAAGGCTACGGCTTTATCGCCCCCGAGGAAGGCGGCAAGGACGTTTTTGTTCACATCTCGGCGGTCGAACGGTCGGGATTGACGGGCTTGGCCGATAATCAAAAGGTCGCCTATGAGTTGCGCGAAGGGCGCGATGGCCGCACCATGGCATCGGACCTGCAGCTTTTGTAACGGCCCTTGCGCACCGGGCTGCTGCCGGGGCGCGGTGACACAAAATTAAAGCTTCTCCCTGATCGTGCTGTCGAACGGGGCGCCGCCTTGCACCCCGGTGTGGGAGCGTCGACATGCCGGTTCTGGGATCAAACGTTATTGCGGGCACGGTGGGCCTGTCTTTCATGGGCGCGCTGGTGGTCGGCGCACAGTTTCTACCGCCGCTGACACAGCCGGACCCTGTGGCCTTCCCCGAGTTCAGCCAGTTTCGCGCCTTGACCGGCGACAACGCCGGCCTGGTCGAGGCGCGCAGCGGTTCTGGGCGCGGCGCGATCATCGACCCCGGCAGATTTTGTCGCGACACCATGCGCGGCGTGGATTGCGGCTGTTTCCGTGATGCCGCGATCGAGGTTCTGTCCGGCGGTCAACGACGCGCCGCCGGATGGCAATACGCCAACGACTGGCAGCTTGCGCAGGTCCAAGCAGAGCAAAGCTGCCGCTAGGGATCAGGCCGATTGCAGGCGCCGTGCCTCTTGCCCCGCCAGCGCGATCAGCTTTTGCATATAGGGCTTGTCCAGATCCTCGCGGCGCACAGCGGCATAGAGACGACGGGTCAGCCCCTCCTCAGTGATCTGGCGCGTCACATAATCAGAGGAATATTTGACCTCGCGCACCACCCAATCGGGCAGCACCGATACACCGCGATTGGACGCAACCAGCAACAAAATCACCGCCGTCAGTTCGACCTGCCGGATGGAGGCAGGTTCAACCTTGGCGGGGGTCAACAACTGGCTGAAAATATCCAGCCGTGCGCGGTCAACCGGATAGGTGATCAAGGTCTGCCCGCGAAAATCGGCGGCCTCGATATACTCTTTTGCCGCCAATGGATGCTGGCTGGAGGCGACAAACACCGGAGCGTAATCAAACAGCGGCACGAACTCGACGCCCGGCAGATCCTCCGGATCCGAGGAGATCACCACATCAACCTCTTCTTTCATCAAGGCTGGCAAGGCGTCGAAGGCCAGACCGGGCCGAATATCGACGTCCACGTCGTTGAATTCGCGACGGAACCCCTCGAGCACCGGAAACAGCCATTCAAAACAGGCGTGACATTCGATCGCGATATGCAGCCGCCCCGCATGACCTGCGCGCAGCCCCATGAATTCGTCCTGCAGCGCTTCGACCTGCGGCAAAACCTGTTCAGCCAGCCGCAGCAGACGCAGCCCCGCCGCCGACAAGGTCATCGGTTTCGACCGGCGCACAAACAATTCCACACCGGCCTGATCCTCCAGCCCCTTGATTTGGTGGCTCAGCGCGCTCTGTGTGATGTTCAGGACATCCGCCGCCTTGGCCACACCGCCATAATCGTGGATCGCCTTGATGGTGCGCAGGTGGCGGAATTCGATATGCATGTTCGCCTCATGTTGAACTTGAGTTTTATGAGTTTGCCTCAATATGCATGCCGTGCCATATAGAGTACAAGACGCAAATGCCCCCGCGAGTGTCGCAAATGCACTCCGATCCGAAAGAGACCGATATGACCCGCCCCGAGATCAGCCTTGAATTCTTTCCGCCGAAAAACATCGAAGGCACCTTTCGCCTTTGGGATTCGGTGCAGGTTCTGGCCCCGCTGGCCCCGCGCTTTGTGTCGGTGACCTATGGCGCGGGCGGCACCACCCGCGATCTGACCCGCGATGTGGTGGCCACGATCCACAAACATTCCGGCCTGCGCACGGCGGCGCATCTGACCTGTGTCGATGCCACCAAAGAGGAAACCCTGCAAGTCGCGCGCGATTTTGCAAAGGTCGGCGTGTCCGACATTGTGGCCCTGCGCGGCGACCCACCCAAAGGGTCGGACGGTTTCACCCCCCATCCCGAAGGGTTCAACAACTCGGTTGAGCTGATCAGCGCGCTTGCCGACACTGGCGATTTCACCATTCGCGTTGGTGCCTACCCGGACATTCACCCCGAAGCAGCCAGCGCACAGGCGGACATCGACTGGCTGAAGCGCAAGATCGACGCCGGCGCGTCCGAAGCGCTGACGCAGTTTTTCTTTGAATCCGAGACGTTTTTCCGTTTCCGGGATGCATGCGCCAAGGCGGGGATCGACCAATACGTCACCCCCGGCATCCTGCCGATTGAAAACTGGAAAGGCGCGCGCCGCTTTGCCGAAGGCTGCGGCACCAAGATCCCCGCATGGGTCATCGACGCCTTCGAGGCGGCCGAGCGTGACGGGCGCACGGACCTGTTGGCCACGGCGATCTGCACCGAGCTGTGTGACGAGCTGATCGAGGGCGGCGTGGACAAGCTGCATTTCTACACGCTCAACCGCCCGGAGCTGACCCGCGACGTATGTTTCGCGCTGGGGGTCACGCCGGAAACCACGCTGGAACGCGTGGCCTGATACCATAGCAATACCACTCACGGAAAACGCCCCGACACATCCTGTGCGGGGCGTTTTGCTGTGTGGCACTGGCGGTTACTCGGCGGCGACGGCCTCTTGGCGCTGGGTGCCCAGACCTTCGATGGACACTTCCATAACGTCGCCGGGTTTGAGGAAGCGCTGGGGCTTCATGCCCATGCCCACGCCCGCCGGAGTGCCTGTGGCGATGATATCGCCCGGCTTCAGCTTCATGAACTGGCTCATGTGCGAGATGATTTGCACCACGCTAAAGATCATGTCGTCTGTGGATTCGTCCTGCACCGTGGTGCCGTTCAGCTTCAGCGACACGCGCAGATCCTGCGGGTTTGGCACCTCGTCGGCGGTGACCAGCCACGGGCCTGTCGGGCCAAAGGTCGGGGCGGACTTGCCCTTGACCCATTGGCCACCGCGTTCAATCTGGAAGCTGCGTTCGGACATGTCATTCACAACGCAGTAGCCTGCGACGTAATCCAGCGCGTCCTCCTCGGAGACGTAAAGCGCCTCTTTGCCGATGACGACACCCAGCTCGACCTCCCAGTCGGATTTCTCGGAGCCACGCGGGATGATGACGGCATCGTTCGGCCCGGACAGTGCCGAGGTGGCCTTGTTGAACAGGATCGGCTCTGCCGGCTTGTCCATGCCGGTTTCTTCGGCGTGTTTGGCGTAGTTCAGACCGATGCAGTAGAAATTCGGCACCGACGCCAGACAGGCGCCAATGCGGCCCGGCTCGGACACAACGGGCAGGCTGTCCACATCGATGCTGCGCAGTTTGGCCAGTGCGTCCAACGACACGGTCTCGCCCGCGAAGTCGGTGACATGGGCGGACAGGTCACGCACCGCCCCCGTATCATCCAGCATTCCCGGCTTTTCCTGACCTTGCGGTCCGTAGCGTAGCAATTTCATGTCTCTCTCCCTTGGGTTCGGTGAAATCAGCGGGCGCTGTCCGGCCCGGTGGTCTGTGAGGCGCGCGCCTTGAAATAGTCACGCACATTGTCGTGCAGCCGCTCCAGATGGGCGGCCAGTGTGGCATCCACCCGATCCGCATCGCGCGCGCGCAGGCCCGCGACGATCTCGGCATGTTGTTGCAGAACGCGGTCGCGCGCCTTTTTGCGGGTGGCGGACAGGAAACGCGCCCGCCAAAGCCGCGCCACAAGCGCGCGATGCGTTTCTGCCAGAACCGGGTTGTGCGCGGCCTCGGCGATGGCGCGGTGAAAGCGCATATCCATCTCGAACAGGTCCAGCTCGTCAGCGCGGTCGTAGTCCTGTTCCATCTGTCGGGCCAGCGCGGCAATGCCTTCGATGTCTTCGCAGGTGGCCCGCGCACAGGCCAGACGGGCCGACAGACGTTCCAGCCCGCTCATGACCTCGATGTTATGGGCGATGTCCGCGAAACTCGGGTCAGCCACAACCGGCGAGCGCGCAGGCCGCAGCAGCAACAGCCCCTCTTGCGCGAGAATGCGGATCGCTTCGCGCATGGGGGTGCGGCTGACGCCCAAGGCGCTGGCATGGTCGCGCTCCTTCACAGGGGCGCCGGGGGCCAATGTGCCGCGCAGGATGTCGCGCCGCAGGTGGTTGGCCAGCTGTTCCGACAGCGTCGCGTCCGTCATCGTCATCCGCGTCCGATATAGGGCATGTTGGTGGCCATGACGGTCATAAACTGGACGTTGGCCTCGGGCGGCAGGCTGGCCATGTGCCAGACCGCGTCCGACACATGCGAGACATCCATCACCGGCTCAACCGCCATGGACCCGTCGGCCTGCGGCATGCCGGTCGTCATGGATTGCGCCATCTCGGTCAGCGCGTTGCCCACGTCGATCTGTCCGCAGGCGATGCCAAAGGGACGCCCATCCAACGAGATCGACCGCGTCAGCCCCGTAATGGCATGTTTCGACGTGGTATAGGGCGCAGAGCCCCAGCGCGGCACATCCGACGACACAGAGCCATTGTTGATGATCCGCCCGCCCTGGGGCGACTGGGCGCGCATCTGGCGAAAGGCCGCGCGCGCGCATAAAAACGCGCCCGTCACATTGATGTCGATGCAGCGCTTCCAGTCGTCTGTGGGTATCTCGTCGATGGTTGCGCCAAAGGCCGACACACCGGCGTTGTTGAACAACACATCGACGCGCCCCCAGACCCCCGCCAGCTTGGCAAAGGCTGCATCGACCGCCGCCTCGTCCGCCACATCGCAAGGGATCACCAGCGCAGCGTCATGGCCCTGCGCCACGTCTTCGAGCGGGGCTTTGCGCCGCCCCAACAGGCCGACGCGCCAGCCTTCGGACAAAAAGCGCTGCGCACAGGCGCGCCCGATCCCGCTTCCCGCGCCGGTGATGACGATGGTTTTGTCCATGGAGCCCTCCCCCCCTCTCAGGCCTAGTGATTGTCGCGCGGCAGAACGTGACGGATCTTTTGATAGGCGGTGGCCAGCTCCAGACAGCCGCCCTCGGCCAACTGCCCCACATGCTGGCGGTAGATTTCCTGCCACGGGGTCTGGTTGACGATCTCCGGCGGGGTCCATGCGTCGATGCGCGCCTGCCATTCTTCGGGCGCAACAAGCGCGTCCATCCGGCTGGCGTTCAGGTCCAGCCGCACGCGGTCGCCCGTCTGCAAGTAGGCCAGCCCGCCCCCGACCATCGCCTCGGGCGAGGCATTCAGGATCGACGGGCTTTCGGAGGTGCCCGACTGCCGCCCGTCCCCCACCGTGGGCAGGTGGTTGATGCCCGCGCGGATCAGCGCATCCGGTGGCTGCATGTTCACCACCTCGGCAGAGCCGGGATAGCCGACGCAGCCCACGTTGCGGATGAACAGGATACAGCTTTCATCAATCTCCAACGCGGGATCGTTGATGCGGTCGTGATAATCTTCGGGGCCTTCGAACACGATGGCGCGGGCCTCATGCACCCCTTCGTTGCCCGGATGCGACAGGAAGCGGGCGCGAAAATCCTCGGAGATGACCGAGGTCTTCATCAAGGCGGATTCGAACAGATTGCCTGACAGCACCTTGAATCCGGCCTGTTTGCGCATGGGCTGGTCATAGGTCTTGATCACATCGGTGTCGCGGCTTTCCCAGGTGGCAAGGTTCGCCCCCATGGTCTGGCCCGTGGCGGTCATGGCACCGTCGTGAATGCGGCCCGCTTTGCGCAGCTCGCCCATGACGGCGGGGACACCGCCCGCGCGGAAGAAGGACTCGCCCAGATACTCGCCTGCGGGCTGCATGTTCACCAGCAAGGGCACGTCGTAGCCGATGGTTTCCCAATCCTTGACGTCCAACGGCACACCGGCATGACGCGCAATCGCCTGCAGATGCGGCGGCGCGTTGGTCGACCCGCCAATGGCCGCATTCACCACAATCGCGTTCTCAAACGCCTCGCGCGTCAGAATATCCGAAGGCTTCAGATCCTCCCACGCCATTTCAACGATGCGTTTGCCGGTCTCATAGGCCATGGCCATCCGTTCGCGGAACGGGGCGGGAATCGCCGAATTGCCCGTCAACGACATGCCAAGCGCCTCCGCCATGGCATTCATGGTCGAGGCTGTCCCCATCGTGTTGCAATGGCCCAGCGACGGCGCCGAAGAGCATACGCGCGACATGAATTCATCATAGTCGATCTTGCCCTCCGCCAGCAGGCGGCGGCTTTCCCAAACGATGGACCCGCTGCCTGCGCGTTTTCCCTTCCACCAGCCGTCCAGCATCGGCCCGCCATTCAGCGCCAGCGCGGGCAAGTCCACCGTGGCCGCCCCCATCAGCATGGCGGGGGTCGTCTTGTCACAGCCTGTGGTCAGCACCACCGCGTCGATCGGGTAGCCGTGCAGCACCTCCACCAGCGACAGATACGCCAGATTACGGTCCAGCGCGGCGGTCGGGCGCTTGCCGGTTTCCTGAATGGGATGGACCGGAAATTCCATCGGGATGCCACCGGCCGCGCGGATGCCCGCCTTGATCCGGTCCATCAAAAAGACGTGGATCTTGTTGCACGGCGCCAGATCGCTGCCGGTGTTGGCGATGCCGATCACGGGGCGTTCGGACTGCAGCTCTTCGCGGGTGTATTCCTGATTCTGGTAGCGTTCCAGATACAGGGCCGTCATTCCCGGATTGTTCGGGTTATCGAACCATTCCTGGCTGCGGAACCGCCGTCCGGCGCGCGTGTCGGTCATCTGTCCTCCTGCCCCGGGGGGCCTTGGTTGCCCTGTAAATTCGGGCCTGTGCCGGTCCCGAATCCGGCCATTTCCTATGTGCTAGCGCATTTGGTATACCAAATGCCACCCCCGCGATATGAGGCGATCCGGTTGACAACCCCCTCGTGGGGCGGGCATGTCCAAAATGGTATACCATTCTGGGGCCCGTGCCGCGCCCCGTTCTGTTTCGCGCGAAGAGGTTGATATGACATCATTTTTGTCACTGGGTGAGATTATGGTCGAGCTTGCCCCGGCACAGGGCGGCCTGATGCGCCAAGGCTACGCCGGGGATACGTTCAACACGGCATGGTACGCGCGCCGTCTGTTGGACGATGCTTGGACCGTGTCCTACGGCACGGTGATTGGCGAGGATGCCGTGTCAGACGCCATGGCCGATTTCATCGCAGCCGAAGGCGTGGCCACCGATGCGCTGGCCCGCCACCCTGACCGGACCGTCGGGCTCTATATGATCTCTTTGCAAAATGGCGAGCGCAGCTTTTCCTACTGGCGCGGACAGGCTGCCGCACGCACGCTGGGCGATGATCCCGCACGGCTGCGCGCCATGCTGAGTGGGCGCAGCTATATCCATTTCTCGGGGATCACGCTTGCCATTCTGCCGCCGGAAGCGCGCCAAAGCTTTTGCGACGCCCTGGCAGAGGCACGGGCCAACGGGGCGCATGTCAGCTTTGACACCAACCTGCGCCCGCGCCTTTGGGAAAGCCGCGATGCCATGATCGCGGGCCTGACCCTCGGGGCCTCTGTCGCGGATACGGTGCTGCCCTCTTTCGATGAAGAAGAAACCATCTTCCCCGACCAATCGCCGCAGGACACCATCAGCCGCTACGCCAAGGGCGGTGCCACATGCGTTGTGGTCAAGAATGGCTCTGGCGCGGTGCAGGCCTGGTCCGCGGATGAGGGGCATCTGGAAATCGCGCCCCCCGTGGTGACACAGGTGGTCGACAGCACCGCTGCCGGCGACAGCTTTGCCGCCGGGTTTCTGGCCGCCCGCGCCACGGGTGCCTCGCTGCAATCGGCCACGCAGGCGGCATCGCTGCTCGCCTCCGAAGTGATCCAGAAACGCGGCGCGCTGGCGCATGATCTGTTCACCGACACCTGACCCGCGCCATAAGCCCCAAAAGGACCCACATGCCCGAATTCGCCCTATACCCCAGCCTGCAAGGCAAGACCGTGTTCATCACCGGAGGCGCCTCCGGCATCGGCGCCGAAATGGTCACCGCTTTTGCCGCCCAAGGCGCCAAGGTCGGCTTTGTCGATTTTGATGCCGACACCGCCGAGGCACTGGTGGCGGCAACGGACGGCACCGTCGCTTTTGAATTCTGCGACCTGCGCGACATCGATGCCCTGCGCACCGCATTCGCCAAACTGGCCGACCGCCTCGGACCGGCCACCGCGCTGGTCAACAACGCCGCCCGTGACGACCGCCATGGCTGGCAAGACGTGACACCGGAATATTGGGACGAGCGGTTCTCAACGAACCTGCGGCATATGTTTTTCGCCATGCAGGCAGTGGTGCCCGGCATGATCGAGGCGGGCGGCGGATCGATCATCAACCTCGGGTCGAACTCGTGGTGGGAGAAGGTGCCCGGCATGCCCGCCTATACGGCGGCGAAATCCGCTGTACACGGGTTGACCCGAAGCTCTGCCAAAGAGTTCGGCGCCCACCGCATCCGCGTCAACGCCGTGGTCCCCGGCTGGGTGATGACCGAGCGCCAGAAAGAGTTGTGGGCCACGCCCGAAAAGCTGGAAGATCACCTGAAGGGCCAATGCCTGCCGGATCTGATCGAGCCGGTCTATCTGGCACGGATGGTTCTGTTCCTTGCCTCCGATGACAGCGCCATGTGCACCGCCAGTAATTTTATGGTCGACGGCGGGTCTATCTAAGGACGGGTGGCGGCGGGGCACAGCCCCGCCGTGCCCCCAGCACCACGAAACAGCACTCACCCCACCGGGGTCAGCAGCGGCTCCCCCGCGAGGAATGCCGCGATGTTGGCGCACTGCAGCTCTGACATGGCCCGTCGCGTGGCCACAGTGGCCGATCCCTGATGCGGCTGCAGCAGCACATTCGACAGGCCCAGAAAGCGCGCATCAATCTGCGGCTCGTTCAAAAACACATCCAACGCGGCCCCCGCCAGCCCACCGCTTTCCAGCAGATCCAGCATCGCCGCCTCATCCACCGTGGTGCCGCGCGAGATGTTCACCACCACCCCATCGGGGCCAAGCGCTGTCAGCGCGCGGCGGTCCACGTGGTTCACCGTATCCGGGCCGCCAACCAAGGCGATCACCAGCCAGTCGACCTTGGCCGCCATATCCGCAACAGAGCTGTGATACTCCCAGCCCGGCGTGTCCTTTTGTGACCGTGAGGTATAATGGATGTCCATTTTAAAGGCCGCCAGCCGGTCCGCGATTTCGCGCCCGATACGACCCAGCCCGACAATGCCCACCGATGCGCCGGACAGCTTGCGCGCCAACGGCAGGCCTCGCTTGCCCCACTCCCCACTGGCGACCAGATCATGGCCCTGCACCATCTGGCGTGCCCATCCCAGCATCAGCCCGACGGTCAGATCGGCCACATCATCGTTGAGCACATCCGGCGTGTTGGTGACCGCAATCCCCCGCTCGGACGCAGCACCCACATCGATCGCATCATAGCCCACGCCAAAATTCGCAATCAGGCCGAGCGCCGGCAACGCCTCCATCGCCTGCGCATCAAAGGGCGCATGCCCCTTATAAGCCACCGCGCATACAGCATTGCGGGCTTGGGCATCGCAGGTGCCAATCGCATCGGGGCCAGAGACCTCGACCACCGGGGCGAGCGCCCTGATCCGGGCGCGCTCCTCCGCGTCAAAGCCGTCGCCCACAATCATGATATGTGTCATGTCCGGTCCTCCAGAACCTCTGTGATCCGCTGCAGGGCCGCGCGGATGTTGTCTTCGGAATTGGCGTAGGAGAGACGCAGATAGCCCTCTCCCATTGCGCCAAAACTGGTGCCCGCCACGGTGGCCACACCGGCGTGTTCGAGCAACAGCGTTTGCGCCTCCATCGCGCGCAGGCCGGTTCCCGAGATATTGGCAAAGGCATAGAACGCCCCGCCGGGGTCAATGCAACTGACACCGGGGATCGCGTTCAGCCCGTCGACGATCACCTGCCTGCGCGCATCGAACGCGGCATTCATGTCCTCCACGGCGGTCTGCGGCCCCTCCAGCGCGGCGATGCCTGCGGCTTGCGTGGCGGCATTCACACAAGAATGGTCGTTGACGCAAAGCCGGGTGGCATGGTCGACCAGACCTTCGGGCCAGACCGCAAAGCCCAGCCGCCAGCCCGTCATGGCATAGCGTTTCGACCACCCGTCCAGCACGATCAGCCGGTCGCGGATCTCGGGATAAGACAGCAGGCTGGTGTGGCTGCGCCCGCCATAGAGCATGGTCGAGTAGATCTCGTCCGACAGGATGGCCACCTGCGGATGCGCCGCCAGTCCGGCCACCAACCGGTCGATCTCGGCCTTGGGGGTGACACCGCCTGTGGGGTTGGCGGGCGAATTGATGATGATCAGCCGCGTGCGTGGCGTGATCTGGGCCAGCACTTCGTCTGCGGAGAAGCCAAATCCGTTCTCTTCGCGCAAAGCCATGGCGACGGGGGTCGCCCCGCTGTAGCGGATCAGCGACTCATAGATCGGAAAGCCGGGATCGGGGTAGATGATCTCTGCCCCCGCTTCGCCAAACATGGTGATGGCAAAGAACATCGTGGGCTTGCCGCCGGGGACAATCACCACGTGATCGGGGTTCACCTGAGTGCCGTGACGGCGGTGCAGATCGGCGGCCACTGCCGCGCGCAGGTCCGGCGTGCCGTTGGCGGGCGTATAGCCATGCGCCCCGTCGCGCAGCGCGCGCACAGCCGCCTCGACCACATGGTCAGGCGTGGCAAAATCCGGCTGGCCGATGCCCAGATTGATGATGTCCCGCCCCTGTGCGGCCAGCTCTGCCGCACGCGCCAGCACCACAAAGGCCGATTCCGTTCCCAGCCGCGACATCGACGCGGCAAGCTTGAGTTCCGTCATATCCCCTCCTCCAAGGCTTGTCGCATTTGGTATACCAAAGCCGGAGGTGTGCAACCCGAAGGTGCCGGAACGGGAGTCAGTAATCCTTTTCGAAGAACACCCCGAGGCCGCTGTCCCCATCCGACCCCACGCGCCCGCGCACTGTCACATTGGGCGTCAGCGTCAGGTTCAGGTTGACCTCGCTGCCGCCATCGGCCCCCACGGTCACATCGGTATAGACATTGTCGCTGAGGTATTTGCCAACGCTGGCCTCGACCGTGCCGTCGTCATTGGTGCCAATGTCCAGATCATCGACCCCCAGATCGGAGCGAATGCTGTCCTGAATGCCCAAGCCCCCCTGCCCCGACAAGGTGCGGATCGCCGCGGCCAACTGGACCGCTTGCAGCGGCGACAGGTTGGTCACCGACGTGCCGAACAAGAAAAATGCCAGCGCTTCGTCTTCGGGCATATCAGGGGAGGCGGTGACCTCCAGCTCGGGTTCCGTGACCTCACCGCTCAGCGAGATGGTGATCGTGGTGTCCTCGACCTCTGTCGTGGCGGCGAAATTGACAATCGGGGTGAAGCTGCCGCGCATGGACACGCTGCCTTCGGTCAGGTCCAGCCTGCGCCCCAGCAGATCCAGCCGACCACGCACCAGATCGAATTGCCCCACCGGAACGATATCCGCCGTGGTGCCCGTCAGACGCAGCGACCCGCCCAGTTCGGCATCCAGCCCGCGCCCGCGCACAAAGATCCGGCTTGGTGCGTTTACCTGCACATCCAGCGGATAAGGGCGCGAGGTGCTGGCGGTGGCCTGCGTGTCAGCGGTCTGTTCCAGCCCCGCAAACAGCAAGGTCTGGCGCACATCGGCGGGCATGTCCTCGTGTCGCAAACCGTCCAGCGCGGAATAGCTGGGGCCGATGCTGGGCACGCTGACATCGACCTGTCCCAGATCGATCTGGCCCGCAATCCGCGCACCGCCGGTCAGCGGACCTTCGACGGTGATGCGGCCGTCGGCGGTGGTCTCGAACAGGTCGTCCTGCCGCAGTACCGCGTCATCCAGCGTGATCACCAGATTGGCCCCGTAGGGATCAGACAACACGACAGGCCCCGTTGCCGCCACGCGTCCGCCGCTGGCCAGTTCACCCCGCATATCGATTTCGGCCCGCCCGCCGGACAGGGTCACACCGCCCGTCAGATCGTTCACCGCCTGATCCAGCGCCGTTGCAGAGAACCGCGCGCCCGAGGTCGACAACCGCCCGCTGACATTTTCCAGCGCGGGTGCGCCGTTGACGGCCACATCGACGTTCAACAACCCCTCGACCACGTTCGGCGCCAACCGCCCGTTGGCAAGCGCCAGCGGGGCCGTTCCCGTCACGCCAAGGTTCATGGTGGCAAAGTTCTGCGCCACGGTGCCGTTGACCTGCGCACCAATCCCGCCGGGACCGGAGCCATCAAGATCAACCCGCCAGTCGCCGCCCGAATGCGCCGCAGTGCCGGACACCCGCAGCGTGCCGGGCAAATCACGCACCAGCCGTTCCAGCCCCGCCACCGACAGTTGCAGCGACAGGTTGGATGCGTTCGATGCCAGTTGGCCGCTCACCGATCCGTCGATGGACGCGCCATCCACGGTCAGACGTTCGATGCGCAGCGCCCCGCCCGCATCGCGTTGGACATTCAGGGCCACGTCCGTCCGACCCGCCAGAAACGGATCGAGCGACGCATTGCCGATGCCCAATCCCTGTGCTGTCAGATTGCCCGAGACAGCCACAGGCCCATCGGGCTGCACCACATTCACAGCCGTGTCGAAACTGGCAGAGCCGGACAGCGACTGCCCCGACAGACCATTGAACACCGACAGGCGCGGCAGGTTGCCCTGCGCCTGCCCATCGATCTGCAACTGTCCGTCGCGCAGGCCCGCCACCGTTCCGGTGAACCCCGCCTCCAGCGGACCGGAGACCGCCAGTTGCTGCACGTCAATCACACCCTCCGCATCGCGTGTGGCGTCAATGTTCACCCGTGTCGTGCCCGCCAGCAGGCTGTCCGCAGCAGGCACCGACAGACGCAGCCCCTGCCCCGTCACACTCCCGCGCAGGTCCAGCGGACCGTCCAGAACCTGGCCCGACGCCGCAAGATCGGCATCGACAGAGCCCGACAGAGCGCGCCCCGCCAGACCGGACAGCGGCTGCAGCCGCACATCATTCACCAGCAAACGCCCATCTACGGCAAGATCCTCGACCCCGGTGCCGGACACCGTGCCGTCGAGCGTGATCTCTCCCCCGCCGTCACGATCATAGCCGAGGTTTTCCAGAACAAAGACGCCATCCGTCCCGCGCCGCAGATCAAAGCCCAGATCTGTGGCGTTCTCCAACAGCGGGTCGATGGCATCCAGACCGACCGATACATCCACACCGCGTGCGCTGACCTCTGCATCAAATTGCTGGGCGCCGATGCGGCCCTCGCCCTCGACCCGCAACAGCGCAGCCCCCGCCAGTGACCGCCCCGCCAGATCGGAAAACGCGGACAGGCGCCCCACATCCGCGACCAGCAGACCATCCACCGCCGGACCGTTTTCCGCAGATGGATTCACCGTCCCGTCGTAGGTCAGATCGGCCACCTCGGGGATCGTGCCATCAAGGTTGATGCGCCATAGATCGCCCTCCTGGACCGCCTTCAGCGACAGATCGGTCTGCGCCTCGACACCCGGGAAATAGATCGTGCTGTCGCGCAGGGCGATGTCCAGATCCGCCTGCCCCGCACCGCTGGCCAATTGGGCGGTGCCATCGATGCGCGCCGCCTGAGTGACGATGCGCAGCAGCTCCGCATAAAGACCCGTATCATCGCGCCGTGCCTCCAGCCGTGCGGTGCCGACGCCTTCCAACAGCGGATCAACCCGTTCGATGCCGGTTTCCAAAGCCCGCGTCGTACCATCAAGAACAATGTCGAAGGCGCCGGTCAGCGGTGCGGCCTCGCCCGTCAGAGACAGTTCCGCCGCCCCGTCCAGCGCCACACCGGCCAATGTGGCAAAGCGCGACAGGTTATCGGCTTTCACCACCAGATCGGGGATCACCCGCAGGTCCATTGCCTCCAGCCCGTCGAGCGTGACCTGACCTGTCAGACCATAGTCCCCGCCGGTCAGATCGATATCGCGCAGGATCAGCGGCGTGGCCGATTGCCAGTCAAAGCCCAGCTGCCCGCGCAGCGCGGGACCTACGGCCTCGGCCAAGGCGGGATCGTCCAGCGCGATCCCCTGCAACTGCAGATCCAGATCACCGCTGACGGCCTGCGTGTCGCGCAGGATCTCGCCCGCGCCGCTCAGCACCACGCGGTCCATCTCGCCAAGGTTATCGCGGTCCAGCCCGTCGACCTCGGCGCGCAGGGTCCAGCCGTTGCCCGCGCTGGCGTCAAAGGTGCCTGCCAGCGTGGCGGCCTGCACGCGGGTGTCGCCACCGCCAAAAGGCAGCACAACCGTTTCGCCCGACGGCGGGGTAATCTCGCCCGTCAGGTCCAGTTGTTCAGGCCAGCCGTCAGCGCCGATGCGCGCATACCCGTTGAGCAACAGCGCATCCGATTGCAAGCGCAGCTCGTTCAGCTCCACCTCGCCTGTGGCATCGCGCAACACCTCGGCCACCAGTGCCACGTCGTCGCCCAGAAACTCGTCATATTGGCTGTCGACCAAGGCCGCCAGATCGCCGCCGATATCCAACCGGAACCGGTTCGTGCCTGCATCACCATCGGCGCGCAGGATGATATCACCGCTGATACGCTCCTGCCCGTCCGTGGCCAGCGTCAGCGCGGCCTCGAAATCATCCAGCGGCGCCTCACCTTTTAAGGTAAGGGCCATCGACGGGGCATCAGGCACCTGCAGCGCTGTGACCACCAGACCGCCCTCCGGCTCTGTCACCTCAAGGTCCAGACCCAGAACGCGGCTGTCGTTGGCGTAGCTGCCATCCAGCGCGATGGTGCCGCCACGGTCCAGCCGCTCGATCTCCAGTTGCGCCGCCCCCTCGCCGCCCGCCAGCGAGGCGGAGCCCGTGACCGACAAAACCGCCGCTTCGCCGATCACCGGCGCGCCCAATGTAACCTCTGCCACGCTGAGCTGTTCAAGGATCAGGGCCACCGGCAGATCCGGCAGGGCAAAGCTGCTCTTGGCCTCAGGGGTCGGGGTTTCCTCGGGGGCGTTGGGCAGACGCGGCAGGGATAGCGACTGCATCGAGATTTCCTCGATATCGACGCGGCCACGCGCCAGTGCGCTGCGGTTCCATTGCAGGCCGACATCCTCGGCCTCCAACCAGATGCCCTGCGGGTCGGCAATGGTGATCCGATCCACCGTCGCCCGCGACGACAAGGCGCCCGCGAAGCCTTCGAGCCGAACAGTCATGTTGTCGTTCGACAGCGCGTCTTCAAGCAGTCCTTGGATAAAGCCGCGGTCGTCATCATCCTGTGCCGCCGCCGCCAAAGGCCACAGCACGCACAGGCAAAGTAGTAGCTTACGCATTAGAATGCCTGCCCGATCCCGATATAGATTTGTACGCCATCGCCCGTGTCGCCTGACACCGGCCCCGCCAGATCAACGCGTAGCGGTCCGACCGGCGTGTCATAGCGCACGCCCAGCCCCGCGCCCGCGTGCCATGACCCGCTGTCATCGTAAAAGCTTTCCGGACCGATGTAGCCGGTGTCGTAAAAGGCAACGACGCCGATCTTGTCTGTGATCCCCGCGCGCAATTCCCCCGACAGGCCGATAAAGCTGCGCCCGCCCAGTTCGACCCCGTTGTCGTAGGTCGCATCGAGCGATTCATAGGGCTGCCCGCGCACGGTGCCGCCCCCGCCAGAGTAGAACAGATAATCCGGCGGCGCGCTTGCCCCGTCCGGACCGCTCAGCGCGCCAAGCTGGAACCGCAGCGCGGCGACCAGCCGGTCATCGTCGAGAAACCCACGATAGCCGCGCGCGTCCAGCATGAAGCGAAACCCGTTTTCCGCCCCCGAAGGCGCATCCGAAGACACGCGGAACGGCTCTGCGTCGATGCGGATATAGCCGCCCTCTGTGGCATCCAGCGCCACATCGCGCGTGTCCCACGTCAGCGCCGTGGGCATCGCAAACACATCCAGCGTCCGCGTCGGTTCATTGGGCAGATACAGGTCCGTGACTTCTGAACGCGACAGGGTAAAGCCCAGCTCGCCGGTCAGCGTGTCCGAGAATTCCTGACTGACACCGATCCCGAATTCCAAAGTGTCCGAGACATAATCCGGCTCATCCTCGCGCGAGATCGACGCGGTAGCATAAAATGACGTATCCGCGCCGTAGACCGCAGGCTTTTCAAACCGTGCCGACAGTTCATAGTCGGGTTTGATATCGTCGGAAGTGCTGCCCAGATGGCTGGCCTCGCCCTCGATGCGGAACCGCTCCGCCCCGCCAAAGACGTTGCGGTGCAGCCAGAAGCCCGACAGGGTCAGCCCGTCGGAAGATGACACTTCGACACCGGCACCGATCCGACGCGGTTTGCGGTCAGTAACATCGACCAGAATATCCAGCGTCTCGCCCTCTGTCGGGCTTTCCTCAAGCGTGACAGAGCGAAAGGTGCCGACTTCGCGCAGACGTTCGGCCGCCTTGTCGACCGCATCGGGGTCAAACACCTCGCCCTGCGGGATCCCCGCGATCTGGCGGATGCGCGGCGCCTTGACCGCGCTTTCGGTGGTGACAATGACCTCGCCAAAGCGGTAGCGCCGACCGGGGTCCAGCCGCACATCCACATCCAGCAGCTTTTCTGCATGACGGGCCGTGATCTGCTGGCTTTCGATGCCCGCCTCGGCGTGACCCGCGGCGCGCCAGCCGTCCACCGCATTTTGCGCGGCAGATCGCACCACAGGGGCCAGCGCGCGTTCGCCGCTGGCAAAGCCTTCGGTGGGGTCTGTGTCGGGGGCCCCGGGGGCGACACGGGCCAGACCAAAGCGGAACTTTTGCCCCGTCTCGACCCGCACAACCACACGCCCGATCGTGTCAGGCGCATCAAAGGGCGGAATGCTCGCCGCCTCTTGTCCATCGACGGAAATTCGCACCACGGGGCCGTAATAACCTTGGGAATACAGCGCCTCGACCAGTTGGGTATAATCGCCGCGCGCCGCCGCCAGAATGTCTTGCGGGCCTGTGTCTTCCTCGCTGGACAGGCCCGCAAGAAGCGACACGGCCTCAAGGTTGGCACGCAACTCTTCCGAAGCATCGGCATTGTACTGAAAATCCACTGCGTCAAAGGCATATGCGGGCAAGGACCCCAGACAACTCAGGGCGACCGTGCCCAAGACCATAAACCGCTTCACCCGCATTACGTCCCCCAAGACCTGCCTGCCTTTATTCTTCGTCCCGAATCCTAGAGCAGTTTCGCCCCAGAGACAGGACGAAAACCGCGATTCGGCAGAAATACGCGCAGAATTGTGATCAAAGATGCAGGACGCGCTGACCTACACTCCCCTTGCGTCACCTGACAGCGTTCGGCGGGGTGGTGCCGTCAAAATAGGCCAAAACATTGTCCATCGCGCAATGGCCCATCGCCTCGCGCGTCTCGGTCGTGGCGCTGCCCAGATGCGGCAGCAAAACAAGGTTCGGACAATCCAGCAGCACAGGGTTCAAATTTGGCTCGCCCTCGAACACATCCAGCCCCGCGCCGCCCAGATGGCCTGCTTTGATCGACGCGACCAAGGCGGTCTCGTCAACCACCTCTCCCCGCGCGGTGTTGATCACAAACGCCCCCGGCTGCATCGCTTCCAAGGCTGTCGCACCGATCAGATGACGGTTCTCTGCCCCGCCGGGGCAATGCAGCGACAGGGCGTCCACGCGCGGCAGCAAAGCGGCCAGATCGGCCACCTGTTCCGCGCCAAATTCGTCCAACACGTCCTGCGGCACGGCAGAGCGGTTCTGCACGAGGATTTTCATCCCGAACCCGTGGTGCGCGCGGCGGGCCATTTCGCGCCCGATGCGGCCAAAGCCCACGATGCCAAGCGTCATGCCCGACACTTTGCGCCCCACCAGATGGGTTGGACGCCAGCCGGTCCAAGCCCCGGCGCGGACCTCACGCTCGCCCTCGCCCGCGCGGCGGGCCACGGTCAGCAACAGCGTCATGGCAATGTCGGCGGTACAATCGCTCAGCACATCGGGCGTGTTCGTGACCGTCATACCCGCCGCCTGTGCGGCGGCCAGATCGATATGGGACACCCCCACCCCGTAGTTCGCCAACAGTTTACAGCGTGGGGCGTCGAGCCCTGCGAACACCTCCGCGCCCAGCGGGTCGGTCACGGTGGGCAGCACCGCATCATGGGTCTGCATCGCGTCACACAATGCCGCCGCATCCATCGGCTGGTCGCTGTCGTTGAATGTCACGTCAAAGCGCGCCGCCAGCGCCTGTTCGACGGCCTCGGGCCATTTGCGGGTGATCAGGATCTTGGGTCGGGACATATCAGGCCTATCGCGGTGTTCATTTGCCGCGCACCTTAACAGCCTGTTCCATAACGAAAAGCCCAAGCCGCCCAAGAATGACGAACGCGCGCCCCGCAAAATGACGGGGCGCGCGTATCCACTGGCCTAAGGTGCTTTCGCGGATCAGCGGGACAGATATGCCCGCAGAGTGGCCCGCGCGCCATCACGCCACAGCGCCGTCAACCAGTGTTCAAAGGCCTGTGCAAAGGCCGCGTTGTCGCCCAGATCATCGTAGACGTGGCGCTGCGCCAGCCATTTCGACGGATCGTCCTTGGCCTGCATTGCGGCCTCGGTCAGATCGGACCAGACCGGATCGTTGGGTTCGATATCGGTGCCATCTTCACGCTGCCCGATACACATGCGCGCCCAGAGCGCCTCGACCAATGCAAGACCGTCCAGCGTGCCACCGGCAGCAATGGCATCGCGCAGGATCGGCAGGACAAAGCCCACATGGCGCGACGACCCGTCAAAGGCCACACGGCGCGTGGTGTCATGGATCATCGGGTTGGAGAACCGCCGCGCGATCAGCTTGGCGTAATCCTGCGGGTCCATATTCGGCACTGCGTGGACGTAGGGCACGATGCACTCGGCCTCGACCTTGGCAAAGAAGGCACTCACGTCATCATCCTGCATGCAGGAGGCGATGGTCGGCAGGGACAGGACCTCGCCCGCGTTGGCCAGCACCTGATGGCCCGCATTCAGAATGCGGATCTTCATGGTCTCGTAGCTGTGCACATCGTCGGTAAAGGTCGCGCCTGCGTCTTCCCAAGCGGGACGCCCGGCGCAGAATGCGTCCTCGATCACCCACTGGCGGAAATTCTCATGGGTGACGGGGGCGGCATCTTCGATCCCCAATGCCTGCGCTGCCTCGATTTCCTTCGGGCCGGTCGCGGGAACGATGCAGTCCACCATGGAATTGGGGAAGGTGCAGTTGGTGTCGATCCAGTCTGCCAGTTCGGGATCAACGTGGCGCGCCAATCCCACAATCGTCTGCCGCAGGATGTCACCGTTGCCCTGCAGGTTGTCACAGCTTTGCAGCGTGAAGGGGCCGGTGCCTGCTGCCCGCCGCGCCCGCAGCGCCGCGATGATCGCGCCAAAGGCGGTGCGCGGCGTGTCCGGATGCGCCACATCGTGGCGGATGTCATCATGATCCGCGTCAAAGGCCCCGCTGGCGGTGACGTAATAGCCGCCCTCGGTGACAGTCAGCGCCACGATGCGGATCTGCGCATCCGACATGGCGGCGATCAGCGGGCCGTTGCCCTCGGCGATCTCGATATAGTCGATCATCGCGCCGGTGACTTCGGCGGAGGTGCCAGCCGGATCCAGTTCGATCAGCGTGGTCAGGCAATCCTGCGCCCGCAGCCGGTCCCGCATGGCCGCATCATAGGGGCGCACACCGGCCCCAAGGATCGCCCAGTCCTGCGCCTGCCCCGCTTGCATCAAACGGTGCAGATACCACGCCTGATGGGCCCGGTGGAAATTACCAAGACCAATGTGCACGATGCCCGGCGTCAGGGCCGTGCGGTCGTAGGTTGGGCGCGCAATGCCCTCGGGCAGATCGGCCAATGTGGCGTTCGAGAGTTTCATATCGCTATCCTTTGCGGACCTGTGACAGGCCCGTCAGCTCATCCAGTTGCCGCCGTCGACGTTATACGTCTGGGCGACGATGTATTCCGCGTCGTCCGAGGCCAGAAAGACCGCCATTCCGGTCAGATCCTCTGCCGTGCCCATGCGGCCATAGGGAACAGCCGCGCCGACTTCGCGCTTCTTCTGCCCGGGGGCTTTGCCCTCGTATTTGGCAAAGAAGGCATCGACCCCGTCCCAGTGTTCGCCATCCACCACACCCGGCGCGATGGCGTTCACGCCTATTCCGTGTTCGATCAGGTTCAGCCCGGCCGACTGCGTCAGCGAGATGATCGCCGCCTTTGACGCGCAGTAGACCCCGACGAGCGCTTCGCCCCGCCGCCCTGCCTGACTTGCCATATTGATGATGCGCCCGCGAATGCCGCGGTCGATCATGTGCCTGGCCACCGCCTGCAAGGTGAACAGCGCCCCGCCGACATTGATCGCCATCACCCGGTCGTAATCCGCCCGGGTGATCTCGGTGATGGGCGCGGCGGTAAAAATCGCCGCGTTGTTGATCAAGATGTCGATCTGGCCCAGCCGGTCGACCGTCTCGGCCACGCCGGCGTCAATGCTCGCCTGATCCGTGACGTCGAGGCGCACCGCAATCGCGGCCTCGCCGATATCCGCCGCTGCCTGTTGGGCACGGTCCATATCGATATCGGCGATGGCCACACGGGCCCCTTCGGCCACATAGGCGCGGGCAAAGGCCAGACCGATGCCGCGTGCGGCTCCGGTGATCAGCGCCGTTTTGCCCGCAAGCCGTGTCATGCCAGCGCCGGTTCGTCCGCCAGACGCAGGCCATCCGCACCGAAGCGGTGGATCACATCAGAGCGCGGCGTCAGGTAGATCTTGTCACCATGGTTCAGGGACACTTCGCCATCCGCACGCACTGTGATCGTTTCCGCCAGGCCCGTTTCATGGATGTGGAAGAACGTGTCAGAGCCGAGGTGTTCGGCCACACCGACCACACCGGACCACAGACCGCTTTCGGCGGAGACATCGATATGCTCGGGGCGCACGCCGATGGTGTGGGCGTTGTACTTGGCGGCCTCGGGGCCTTCGATCAGGTTCATCTTGGGCGAGCCGATGAAGCCCGCAACAAAGGTGTTGCGCGGTGCGCGGTACAGCTCCAGCGGAGAGCCGACCTGTTCGATGTTCCCTGCCCGCAGCACGACGATCTTGTCAGCCATTGTCATGGCTTCGACCTGATCGTGCGTCACGTAGATCATGGTGGTGTTCAGACGCTTGTGCAGCTCCGAGATTTCCAGACGCATGCCCACACGCAGTGCCGCGTCGAGGTTGGACAGCGGTTCGTCGAACAAGAAGGCGCTGGGTTCACGCACAATCGCACGACCAATGGCGACACGCTGGCGCTGACCACCGGACAGCTGGCCCGGTTTGCGGTCCAGATAATCCGTCAGGTTCAGCGCCTCTGCCGCCTTGGCGATGCGCAGGTCCTGTTCGGTCTGGTCCATGCCCGCCATCTTCATCGGGAAGGCGATGTTCTTGCGCACCGACATATGCGGATACAGCGCGTAAGACTGGAACACCATGGCCAGACCGCGTTTTGCGGGCGGCAGTTTGGTGGCGTCGTTGCCATCGATGATGATCTGGCCTTCGGTGATGTCCTCAAGGCCCGCGATCAGGCGCAGCAGCGTGGACTTACCACAGCCCGAAGGGCCGACGAACACGGTGAATTCCCCGTCTTCGATGGTCAAGTCCAGTGGCGGAATGACCTCGGCGTCTCCGAAACGTTTGACGACTTTGTCGAGTACGATGCGACCCATAAGTCTCTCTCCCTTATTTCACCGCGCCGAAGGTCAGGCCGCGGACAAGTTGTTTCTGGCTGAACCAGCCAAGAATGAGGATCGGCGCAATGGCCATGGTGGACGCCGCCGACAGCTTTGCAAAGAACAGCCCCTCGGGGGAGGAATAGCTGGCGATAAAGGCGGTGAGCGGGGCCGCCTTGGCCGCGGTCAGGTTCAGCGTCCAGAAGGCTTCGTTCCACGCAAGGATCAGGTTCAGCAGAACCGTCGAGGCGATCCCCGGCAGCGCCATCGGCGTCAGCACATAGAGGATTTCCTCTTTCAGCGTGGCACCGTCCATCCGCGCGGCTTCAAGGATCTCGCCGGGAATTTCGCGGAAGTAGGTGTAGAGCATCCACACGATGATCGGCAGGTTGATCAGCATCAGGACAATCACAAGACCCAGCTTGGTGTCGAGGATGCCGAATTTGATGAAGATCAGGTAGATCGGGTACAGAACACCCACCGCCGGCAGCATCTTGGTCGAGAGCATCCACAGCAGGATGTCCTTGGTCCGCTTGCCGGGCACAAACGCCATCGACCAGGCCGCAGGCACCGCGATGATCACGCCCAGCAGCGTCGAGCCGCCTGCAATCACAATCGAGTTCCACAGGAAGCGACCGTAGTTCGAACGCTCCAGCACGACGGCATAGTTTTCCAGCGTCCAGTCAAAGAACAAGAACAGCGGCGGGTCGTTGATGGCCTGCGCCTCGGTCTTGAACGAGGTGAGAATGGTCCAGAGGATCGGGAAGAAGATCAGCAGACCGATCGCCCAGGCGATGGCGGTGTTGATCGCCTTGCGTTGTGTTGTCACAGCACGGGCCATGGGTCAGCTCCTTTCGCGTGTCTGGGGGTGGTGGGACGGGGGGTGGCGGGGATCAGTTGTCAAGGTTCTTCCCCACGATACGCATCAGGAAGACCGCGATGATGTTGGCCAGAATGATGGCATAGACACCGCCCGCCGAGCCCAGTCCGACGTTCTGGCTTTCAAGAACGCGCTGGTAGATCAGGTAGGTCAGGGTTTTGGTGCCGAAGGAGCCGCCAGTGGTAACAAAGATCTCGGCGAAGATGCCCAGCAAGAAGATGGTCTGGATCAGGATGACCACCGAAATTGCGCGGCTCAAGTGCGGCAGGATGATGTACCAGAAGCGTTTGAGAATCGGCGCGCCGTCCATCTCGGAGGCTTCGAGCTGCTCACTGTCCAGCGACTGGATCGCGGTCAGCAGGATCAGCGTCGCAAAGGGCAGCCACTGCCAGGACACGATCAGAATGATCGATTGCATCGAGGCCTCGGACAGCCATGAAATCGGCTCTGCCCCGAAGAATTTCCAAAGGTGGGCCAGAACGCCGTTCACGGGATCCATGAACATGTTCTTCCACACCAGCGCCGACACGGTCGGCATAACAAAGAACGGTGCGATCACCAGAATGCGGACGGGCCCCTGCCCCCACATCGGCTGATCCAGCAGCATTGCAATCAGCACGCCCAGAATAGTTGTGATGACGAGCACGCCCCCAACGATCAGCAGGGTGGCCTGAACCGACGGCCAGAAGGCCGAAGAGGACACAAATCGGGTGAAGTTGTCGAAGCCGGTCCAGCCCAGATCCCCACCGCGCAGCGGAAGATACTTCCGGAACGAGAAATAAAGGGTCATGGTGAGCGGGACGAGCATCCATCCGAGCAGCAGGATAACGGCGGGGGCCATCATCAGCCGGGCGGCGGAACGCGAATGCTGGGTTGCCATTGGGTCCTCCATCAAGACAGCCCATGCTGTCCCGGTCGGTGGTCTTTAAAATTGTCGGAGCGGAGTGCCATGCACGCAAAGGGTGCCGGCGGATATGCGAAGGGGCGGCACAACAGGCCGCCCCCTGCAATTAGGTCTTAGTAGCCTGCGGCTTCGATGGCGTCGGTGGTGATCGCCTGAGCCTTTTCCAGTGCTTCTTCAGCGGACTGCTGGCCTGCCAGCGCTGCCGAGAATTCCTGACCCACTTCGGTCGCAAAGCCTGCGAATTCGGGGATCGCGACGAACTGGACGCCCTGGTAGGGAACCGGATCAACCGACGGGTTGAGCGGGTCTGCCGAGTTGATGGCGTTCAGGGTCATCTTGGCAAAGGGGACTTCCTGATACTCGGGTGTTTCGTACAGCGAGGTGCGTGCACCCGGAGGAACGTTGGCCCAACCTTCTTTTTCAGCAACCATGGCGATGTACTCTTTCGAGGTCGCCCACTTGATGAATTCCTTGGCTGCTTCTTCGTTGTCGGTGCCCGCCGGGATGCCCAGCGCCCATGCCCACAGCCAGTTGCCCTTCTTGTCGACGCCTTCGGAGTTCGGCGCCAGAGCAAAGCCGACTTTGTCAGCCACGGTGGAATCGTCGGGGTTGGTCACGAAGGACGCCGCAACAGTCGCGTCGATCCACATGCCGCATTTGCCCTGCTGGAACAGCGACAGGTTTTCGTTGAAACCGTTGGTCGATGCGCCCGGAGGGCCGTAGTTGTTCATCAGGTCGAGGTAGAAGTCCAGCGTGGACGCCCATGCTTCGCCGTCGAACTGGGGCTGCCAGTTTTCGTCGAACCAGCGCGCGCCAAAGGAGTTGGACATCGCGGTCAGGAACGCCATGTTCTCGCCCCAGCCGGCTTTGCCGCGCAGACAGATGCCGTAGGTTTCTGCGTCCTTGTCGGTCATCGCCGCAGCAGCTTCTTTGATGAACTGCCATGTGGGCTCTTCGGGCATGTCCAGACCGGCTGCTTCCATCAGGTCGGTGCGGTACATGATCATGGACGATTCACCGTAGAACGGTGCTGCGTACAGGGTGCCGTCCAACGACAGGCCGTCGCGCATGGCAGGCAGGATATCGTCGGCGTCGTATTCTTCGCCCAGATCGTCCAGGGCGACCAGCCAGTCGTTCTTGGCCCAGATCGGGGTTTCGTACATGCCGATGGTCATCACGTCGAAGGCGCCGCCTTTGGTGGTGATGTCGGTGGTCACGCGCTGACGCAGCACGTTTTCTTCCAGAGTAACCCACTCGACCTCGTGACCGGTCTTTTCTGTGAAGTCAGCGGTCAAACCCTGCATGCGGATCATGTCGCCGTTGTTCACGGTCGCGATGGTGATGGTGTCAGCGGATGCTGCGGTCGATACAAGCGCGAGCGCTGTCGCCGCACGAAGTGCGCCTTTAAGGTACATCTTGCTCCTCCCTATTGGTTCAGATGTGACACCGAAACCGTACCTCTGGAATGAGCGCGACGTCAATTATTTTTTTACGCGCGGCAACTTTTTCATTTTCACTCGCAGCATTAAATGGGGCTTTGCGGGCAGTTTTCTTTCGCTCAGGCGGATTCCCGCATCACGAGACGCCCGTCGAAGACCTTGGCAGCATAGGGAAAATCATCCCCCTCTATCGCGCGAAAAAGCGTATCAACCGCCTCGCGCGAGACGCTGTCATAGTCCTGAGCGATGGTGGTCAATGGCGGGCATGTATAGCGCGAGAACGGATGGTCATCCTGTCCCGCGACCCGAATCGCACAATCATCGTCACGACCGACCTTAAGCCCCAGCTCGTAACAGGCGGTTAAAAATCCGATGGCCAGACGGTCGTTGGAGCACAGAACCGTATTGGTCTTCATCTCGCCCGACATCAGAACACGGTGGCCACCGCGTCGGCCGATCTCTTCGAAATGCCAGCCGTCGCCTTCGACGCTAAGCACCTGTGGCGTCTGGCCCAGCGCATGCATGGCCTCGGTATAGCTATGGCGGCGTTTGCGTGCGTTGGGGTTGGCGGGGTTGGCCATCTCGAAGAAACAGGGCGGCTCGCCGGTGCGGCACAAATAATCGACGATCAGACGCGTCAGCTGCGGATTGTCCGACCCGACAAAGGCCCGCCCCGTATCCGGCAGGATACTGTCGAACAGCACAGTGGGCACCTCCTGCGCGAAGGCGCGGATTTTCTCGCTATCGGACGACCGCCCCAACGGTGCCAGCAGCGCACCGGCCGGCTTCAGCGCCAGCAAACTGTCCAGAATGGCGTTCTCTGTCTCTTGCTCGCCATGGGCGGAAAAGATCGTCGGGCTGTAACCCATGTCCACGCAGCGCTGTTCGATGTTACGTGCGAATTCCGCAAACACCGGATCGGCCAGATAGGGCACCAGAATGCCCACGGTCTTGGTCTGTTTGCGATTTTGGTTAATGGCAAAGATGTTGGGCCGGTAATCGTAGGTTTCCAACGCGGCCTCGATCTTGGCACGGGTCGAGGCGCGCACACTGTCGGGGTCGTTGAAATACTTGGACACCGTCGGGCGGGAGATGCCACTGAGCGCGGCGAACTCCTCCATGTTTCTGATCCTCACCTGAGCCATTGGCACACGTCCTCCCTCGCGCCTTTGCGACGCGCCTTTTTCTTATCGCGTGCGGTACCGTTACTTGTCGCGCGCCAAAAATCAACTTTCTTTGGGGAAAGCGCGGCGTTAATTGCTGCTTTGACGGGCAGTTTCGCGCAGGCTGCTGAGCGTTGCACGGGGGCTGATCGCCTCTGCCGAGATGTCCAGATCCAGCACCGCACCGGTCGTCGAGGCCTGCGCCGCAGCAAAGGCATCGGCAAAATCCTCGGTCCGTTCGACCCGCTGCGCGTAATAGCCGTAAGCCTTTGCCAGCGCAACAAAATCCGGCGATACCATATCCGTGCCAGACACCCGCCCGGGATAGTGGCGTTCCTGATGCGCGCGGATGGTGCCATAGATCCCGTTGTTCAGGATCAACACGATCGGCTGCGCCCCGGCTTGCGCGGCCGTGGCAAGTTCCTGCAACGTCATCTGGAAATCACCGTCTCCGGCAAAGCACACCACTGTGCGGTCGGGGTGGGCGATCTTGGCGGCAATCGCGGCGGGCAGCCCATAGCCCATGGCCCCCGATTGCGGCGCAAGCAGCCGCTGCCCTGCCCCGTAGCGAAAGAAATACCCCGGCCAAATGGCGAAATTGCCTGCGCCATTTGTCAGGACCGCATCCTTTGGCAGCACCTTTTGCAAATGCGCGATCACCTGCGTCATATCCACCGGCGACGGCTGTGGTGGCAGATCGAACCCCGCTTTGTAGGCCACGCGCGCCTTGCGGAACCAACCGTCATCCCGCCGGTCCAGCGGACCGCCTTCGACCATTGTCATGGCAAAGTCGGACGGGTCCGCGTGAATGCCCAAAGCAGGCTGGTAGATCTTGCCCAGCTCCGCATCGCTGGCGTGCACATGGATCAGGGTCTGGCGTGGTGTCGGCACCTGCAGCAGGCTGTATCCGCCGGTGGAATTCTCGCCAAAGCGCACGCCGATCCCCAAAATAACATCCGCCTCGCGGATCAGCTTCGCGGTTGAGGGCCACATGCCGACACCCGCATGCCCGGCAAAAGCCTCCGAGTGATTGTCGAACTGGTCGATGTAGCGAAAGACGCCCACGGCGGGGATCTGGTTTTCCTCGGCAAAGGTCTGCAGCGCGGCGCGGCCCTCATCGCTCCAGTTGCTGCCACCGAACAGGATCAGGGGGCGCTTTGCCGCCTCCAACAGATCACGGGCATCGTTTTCGGCGGCGATGTTGACCGCAGGGGCCGCGATGCGCGCAGGACCGGCCAGCGCCGGGATATCCGTCACCTGTGACAGCACATCCTCTGGCAGGGCCACCACCACCGGCCCCGGACGCCCCGAGGTCGCAACCGTCCAAGCGCGACCGACAATTTCCGGGATACGGTCGGTTTGGTCGATTTCCACCGCCCATTTCGCCATGCTGCCGAACACGGCTTTGTAGTCGATCTCCTGAAAGGCCTCGCGCCCCTTCATGTCCGTGGCCACCTGCCCGACAAACACCAGCATGGGCACCGAATCCTGCATCGCGGTGTGAATGCCGATCGAGGCATTGGTCACCCCCGGCCCGCGTGTGACCAGACAGATGCCGGGCTGCCCCGTCAGCTTGCCCCAGGCGGCGGCCATGAAACCGGCCCCGCCTTCGTTGCGACACAGCACGAAATCAAACGCCCCAGCGGTGTCGTGCATCGCATCCAGCACCGCCAGATAGCTTTCACCGGGCACGCCAAAGGCCTTGCGCGCGCCGAGATTGACCAGACATTCCACCAATAGCTGTCCGCCGTGCCGCTGTGTCGCGCTCATGTCTGATCCCTCCGGTTGTGATGTGCGCCACCTTCTGCCCATCAAGGGCAAAGCGCAACGGGCGAAAATGCACCCCCGAAGTCACCGCCGTTGCACCCCGCCGCAGGCCGCGCCATAGTCGCCGCAAGCAGGAGCGCATTTTGATAAAACTCATTCATACCGCAGACATACACTTGGATTCGCCGCTGAAATCTCTGGCGCTCAAGGACGAGGCATTGCGCGAGCGGGTGCAGGCCGCAACCCGCACAGCCCTGCGCCGTATCGTAGACTGCGCGCTTTCAGAACAGGTCGCAGCCGTGCTGATCGCGGGCGATCTGTTTGACGGCGCGGAACGCAGCGCACGCACCGCTGCTTATCTGACGTCCGAGCTGGACCGACTGCGCGCGGCGGACATTCGGGTCTACTATATCAAAGGCAATCACGACGCGGAGAACCCGATCACGGGGGAGACCGCCCTGCCCGACAATGTGCATGTGTTCACAGGCCACGGCGGCAAGGACGAATTGGCCGACGGACTGTGGATTCACGGCGTTAGTTTCTCCAACCGGCATGCGCCTGACAGCCTGCTGCCAAAATTCTCCGCTCCCGTGGCGGGGGCAGTCAACATTGGCATGCTGCACACTTCGTTGGCTGGCGCTGCAGGCCATGACGTCTACGCGCCCTGCACCCTGTCCGATCTGACGTCGAGCGGCTTTGACTATTGGGCGCTGGGGCACGTCCACAAACGCAACATACATGCCACGGCGCCTTGGGTCGTCATGCCCGGCTGCCCACAGGGCCGCGACATCGGCGAGGCAGGCCCGCGATCAGCCACCTTGATCACCATTGATGACGGTCGCATCGACACCACCGAGATCCACACATCGGCGGTGGAGTTCACCGCCCTGCGCGTCGACGTCTCTGGGTGTCCAAATAGCGATGCGCTGCGCGACCACCTGCGCCATGCGGTGCAGGATCACGCAGCGGACCTTACCTCTGACACCGGCATTGCGCGCATCACACTGCAGGGGCAGACAGAACTGCATTGGGACATCCTGCGCGACCGCGATCTGTGGACCGAAACACTGTCCCAACTGTGTCGCAGCACAGACAGGCTGTGGCTGGAAAAGACCAAATTCGACCTGCAACCGCCAAGCCAGCAGGCCGAGGCGCAGGCCACTGCCACGGCAGAGCTTGCCACGCTGATGCAGCAGATCGCCGCCGAGCCCGCCATGGTTGCCGCCTTTCAATCGGACATGCAGTCGCTGCTTGACGACTTGTCCGCCGCACGGCGCGAGGCGCTGATGCCCGATGATGCCAGCACGCAGCAATTGGTGCAGGATCTGGCGCGCGACGGGGCGGACCGCGTTCTGGCCCGCATGAAAGGGGCGGACATCTGATGCGCCTACGCCAGCTTTCCCTTGATCTGTTTGGAAAATTCACCGGCCACAGCTATGATTTTGGCGACGGGGCCAGCGGGGATTTCCACATCATCTACGGCCCGAACGAGGCCGGCAAAACCACCACAATGGAAGCGGCGCTGCGTCTGCTTTACGGGTTTCCGCGCAGCGACCCCTATGATTTCCAGCACCAGCGCAAGAACCTGCGCCTGTCCGGCGTGCTTGATCTTGATGGCCGCGATCTGACGCTGACACGGGTGACCGGCAAAAACGCCCTGACCGATTCCAACGGCGCCCCCCTGCCCGAGCAGACCCTTGCCAGCCATCTCGGCGGTCTGAGCGAGAAAGACTACCGCGCCCTTCTGTGTCTGGATGACGAGACCATCGAAACCGGGGGCGAGGAGATCGCCGCCGCCAAGGGCGATATCGGGCGGCTGTTGTTTTCGGCCGCGGCGGGGATTGCAGATCTTAGCCATGTGCTGACCGATATGCGCAAACAGGCGGACACTTTGCACCGCAAACGCGCCAGCACCACCGAAATGGCGCGGCTGAAAAAGGAAATCGCCGAGATCGACCGCCGCATTCGCGACAGCGACACCTCGGCGGCCAGCCTGCGCAAGCTGCGCCAGACCCATGCCACCGCCCAAACCACCGAGGCACAGGCCCGCCAGACGCGGGATGCGTTGCACCGCGAGGTGGCGCAGATCGACAGCCTGCGCCGTGCCCTGCCGCTCATGACAGAAGGCGACGGGCTTGATGCGGCGCTGGCGGGCAAGGATGCCTTTCCCGACCGGCTGAGTTTTGACCCCGAGCGGCTTATAAAACTGGCCAGCGCACAGGCCCGCGCGGAGGCGGATCTGGACCGGCTGGGACAAGCCTTGGCCGAGGCACAAGAGGCGCGTGACGGGCTGCACATCGACCCACAGGCCGCAGAGCTTGCCGATCGGTTGGCCGCCCTGACCGAGTTGCGCGGCCGTTACCTATCAGCGGTGCCTGATCTGCCCAAACGCCGAGCCGCGCGCGATGCCGCCGTCGCACAGATGGCGCTGCTGGCCCGTGACCTTGGGGCGGCGGGGGACTGCGATCCGACGTCATTGGTGTTGGGCTCCGCCGATCTGGGCCGTCTCGACGCTGCGCGCGACCGACTGAGGCAGGCCCGCCGCGACCTGCACACCGCCGCCGACGAAACGACCGCCAGCCAAAGCGCGCTGGATCAGGCGCGTTCCGTCGTGGACGGCTTGGCCACGCAGGCCCCTGCCGGCAGCGCGGTAGCGGATATTCTGGACCGTCACGACGCAGACAGGCTTGCCCCCGCCTATGCCAGCGCTCGCGCCCAGTTGCGCTCGGGGCGTGATACGGTGGCAGAGGCGCTCGCCGCGCTTGGGCGCGGGGCCTGCCGCTTTGATAAGCTGCCCGATGCGCCGATGCCCCTGTCCAGCGCCGAGACGCTGGTCGCCCAGCGCGAGGATCTGGCACAGCGCGCCGCCCGCGCCCGCGATACGCAGTTGGGACAAAGCGATCTGGCAGAGCGTCTGGCCGCGCGCGCCGCGCAATATCACCAACGCGGCACCGTATCGGATGCCGATGCCACGCAGGCGCAGGCAGAGCGTGACCGCGCATGGCAGGCCCATCTTGCCGCGCTGACAGCGACCACTGCCGACGCTTTTGCCAAGACATTGGAGCGCACCGATCAGCTGGCGCAGGCGCGACTGGCGCAGGCGCAGGATCTGGCAGAGCTGCGCAAGACCGAGCTGGATCGCGCAGAGGCCCTGACCGCAGCGCGCCAAGCCACCCGTCAGGCGGAGGAGCTGGACCGCCAGATTGCAGCAATCGACGAGACCGTGGCCGAGGCCTGCGTCGCCGTGGGCCTGCCCGCGCTGTCCCCTGCCGCCTTTGCCGATTGGCTGCGCGATCTAGAGGCCGCCGCCGCCGCGTCGCGCACAGCAGACCGGGCAGCAGCAGAGCTCGCCCCGGCTCTCGCCCGGGCAGAGACATTGCGCCAGGACCTGCTTGCGCATTTGCCACAAGAAGACCCTGACTTTGAGGCCGCACTTGATCACGCCCGCACCTTGGCCCGCGACGCCAGTCGCGAGGCCGGTCAACGGCGCGAGGCAGAGGCCACCATGCGCCGCGCCACAGAGGATCTGGCCACCCGTGAAACCCGCGAAACGCAGGCGGAGCGGGCATTAACGCAGGCGCTGGAGGAATGGCGCGCGCTGGTCGGGGCCCTGTTTGACGGGCGCATCCCCCCCGACGGGCTGGAGCCGGACCTGACCCCCCTGCGCGGCTTGCGCGAACAAGAGACCACCCGCGCCTTGGAAGACCGCCGCATCACCGCCATGCAGGACGACCAGACGCAATTCGCAACCGCTGTGTCAGACCTCGCACGTCAACACGCCCTGACCGAAGACGGCGATGATCTGGCGGTCCATGCCGCGCTGGAAGACCGCGCCCGCAGTGCCACAGAGGCACTGCGCCAACGCGAAGAACTGACACGGCGCATCACCACGCTGCAGGACGACATAACGAAAGCCCGCGCGCTTCGAACGCAGGTAGACCATGATCTGAAGGCCTTGGCCCATGGGCTGCCGGGTGTGCCGCAGCCGCCCACGCTGGACGCCCTGCGCATCGCAGAAACCCGCGCGCGCGAGGTTATCGCCCAACGCGCCCGCCGCGCCGAAATTGATCGGGCGCTGACCACGGAACTGGGCACCAGTGATCGTGACGATTTACGGGCCATGTTGGACGGCCGTCAGATGCCCGAACTGGATGCGCAACTTGCAGCGGTGCGCGCGGACCTTGCTGCGGCCGAGGCGCAGCTTGAACAGGCAATCGCGGATCGTTCGGCTGCAGCGCGCGATCTGGCCGCCATCACCAGTGACGCCGATATTGCCCGACTGGTCGAACACCGCAGCACGTTGGAGCTGCAACTGGAAGAGGCGGCGCTGGATTATCTGCAGATGGACTTCGGCCTGCGCCTTGCCGAAGAGGCCATCCGCCGTTACCGCGACAGCCACCGCAGCGGTATGATGGACGCCACGCAAAGCGCCTTTGCCGCGCTTACAAATGGCGCCTACACCCGCCTCGTGCCGCAAACCCAAGGCACGACAGAGGTGCTGCAGGTCATCGACGCCCAAGGGGCCGCGAAACAGGTGGCCGATCTGTCCAAAGGGACGCGGTTCCAGCTGTATCTGGCCCTGCGCGCCGCCGCCTACGAACAGCTCGCCGCCAGCGGCACGGTGCTGCCGTTCTTTTGCGACGATATCTTCGAGACCTTTGACGAGGACCGCACCCGCGCGGCCTGTCGCCTGATGGAACGGATCGGTCACAGCGGTCAGGCTATCTACCTCACCCACCATCGTCACGTGGTCGACATCGCCCAAGAGGTGTGCAGCACACCGCCTCAGGTCCATTACATTCAAGGCGCTCCTTGAGCATCTTGGTCGGAGGGCGCGGCCCAGACAGGCCATGCCCTGCTAAGCCACAGATTTAATGCGAATTTTAGGAACCCCGGCGTCACGGATGGAAACATCCCCGCAGGGCGCGCCGATACTGTGCGCGAACTATGACCAATGCCGCAGACAGGCTGCATTCCGGTCAAATCGGCTTCTAAATTTCTAGGCAGAGGTTACCTCGACCGGTCAAAGCACCGTGTTTTCAGGATGCGAAAAGCACCGCCAATCCGATCAGAAGGGTCGTTCCCCAAACGAATTGTCGCGCCTGCAGGGGCGCGTCCGACTGATGAGCCCGACCATGTGCTTTTTGTGCCAATCCCGCGACCCGAACCTGACCAGCTACGACAGCCACCTTGGCGATGCGGCCTCCGAACAGGTCAATCAGGTGTCTGCAAGCCTGCCCAGCTACACGCTGGATCAGGCCGCCTATCAGCTGACCCATGGCTATTGGGCTGCGACCGGTCGCGATTGGCGGGCCTTTGATGTCGACACCGGCGATACGCTGACCTTTAATATCACCGGGTTGGATTCCACAGGACGCGCCACCGCGCTGGACGCTTTTGCCGCGTGGGAGGCCGCCTCCGGTCTGCGCTTCGAGCTGTCAAGCTCCAGCAGTGCGGATATCATGCTGGGGGACGATTACGGCGGGGCCTATGCCTACTCCTATGTGGCGGGCAATACGATCACCCAATCGCATATCAACGTGAATGCAGGCTGGCAGGCCTACGGCGGCTACTACCTGCAAACCTATATCCATGAAATTGGCCATGCGCTGGGGCTTGGCCATGCGGGCAACTACAACGGCGGTGCGGATTTCGGATCGGACGCCCATTATCAACAGGACAGCTGGCAGTATTCGGTGATGTCCTATTTCGGCCAGTGGGAAAATCCCTACACCGATGCCTCGACCAACTATGTCGGCACATTGCAAATGGCCGATATGGTCGCGATCACCGCATTGTATGGCACGGCCACGAATGTGAACACGGGCGATACGGTCTATGGCGATGGCACCTCGCTGACGCAGACGGGCATGGATCTGTCCACCTCATGGGCTGTGACGCTGAACGATTCTGGTGGGACCGACACGATTGATCTGGCCAGCCGGAACAAGGCACAGCGGCTGGACCTGCGGGCCGAGCAGTTTTCAGACATCAACGGCGAGACCGGCAACCTTGGCATCGCGCGCGGCACCGTTATCGAAAACGCCATAACCGGCAGCCGCGCCGATCACGTGACAGGCAATGCGGGCGACAACCATATCCAGACCGATGGTGGCGATGATACGGTCATAGCCTCCACCGGCAATGACACGCTGGACGGCGGCTCGGGCCAAGACCATGTGGAAATGTGGGGAAATTTTTCCGACTTCGGGATTGCGACAGCAACCAGCCTGACCCTCACCACCAACGAGTCACAAACCACCCTGCACAACATCGAGACGGTTGGCTTCGTCGACGGGACTGCGGTGGTGGAGCAGACCGCTGCACAGACCGTTCTGCGCTTTACCCGATCCGGCGACAGCCATGTCAGCGTGCAAGTCACGGTGGATGTGGGGGATGCAACAGAATGGGCCACGCAAACCGATCATTTCGACAGGGACGGCACGCATTTGACCCGCGTGACCGCCTATGACGACGGGCGGATCGAGACCGAAGACATGACCGCCCCCTCGGATCCCGAGCCCAGCACAGAGACATTGACCGACGACAGCGGAACCGAGGATTGGACCAGTTGGACCCGCACATGGGATGCAGAGGGCAACCTGACCTCCAGCATCAAAACCATGGATGACGGATACAGGGTATCTACAAACTATGTGGATGGGGTCGCACGGAGCACGACAACCGAAGATCTGGCCGATCTCAGGGGCTGGGACCGTCAGGTGCAGGCGTTTGACGACACCGGCCAATTGACCACCACAGAAACAACCTGGGATGACGGGCGGTTCATGACCGATACCTTCGCCCAAGGCAAACTGAGCCAGCGCACCATCGAGGATCTGGCCGATTCTCACGCGTGGGAATCCTATACAGACACCTTTGCCAGTGACGGCAGCCTCAGCGCGCGGCTCATGAATTTCGACGTCGGCTATCAGGTGGAACGCCATTATGAGAACGGCCAACGCACCAGCACCACGGTGCGCGATGTCGACGATACAATCGGCTGGTCCTCCTATACCGACTATTTCGACGACACAGGGCAACGGGTGCGGCAGTTTGTGACGCGCGATGACGGCATGGGCGTCGAAAGCATGTTCGACAGCCACCGCCTGAGCAGCCGAACCTTGCATGACGAGATGGACGCCGCCGTCTGGCAAACCGCCACGAATTATTTCGACGCTGCACGTAACGTGGTCCGGCAGGTGCAGCTTCTCGACGATGGGCGTGGCGTTGATATCGGCTACACCGACGGGCAACGGACCGAAACCACGGTCAGCGATCTTGCGGATGATTTTGCATGGACCAGCTATTCCGATCACTTCGATCTTGATGGCGCATTGATCCGCAAAACCATATCGCGCGACGATGGGCGAGAGGTCGAAACCCTGTTCGAGGACGGCATCAGAACAGAGATGACCGTGGTCGATGGCGCCGACCTATACAGCTGGCAAAGCTACACAAACCACTATTCCGACACGGGCGACATGCTGCGCAGGGTGATCACAACAGATGATGGTGAGGAAATCACCGTCCTGTTCAGTGAACCCGTGAGCGACATCGCCTGACCGGACGGACAACGCAAAACGCCCGCACATCATTGCGCGGGCGTTCTGAATAACATCATTGGGCCAGTATCAGGCTTTTTCCAACTCAAAGGCGTCGTGCAGCGCCTGAACGGCAAGCTCCATATACTTGCGTTCGATCAGAACCGAAATCTTGATCTCGGACGTGGTGATGACCTGAATGTTGATGTTTTCGTCTGACAGGACCTTGAACATCTTGGCGGCCACACCTGCGGCAGAGCGCATGCCGATCCCGACGACCGACACTTTGGCGACCTCGGTTTCCGCTTCCATGCTTTCGTATTTCAGCGTGCCCGCCGCCTGCGCATCTGCCAGCGCCTTTTCCGCGCGTTTGACCTGATTGACCGGGCAGGAGAACGTCATATCGGTCACGCCGCCTGCGTGGCCCTTGTAGTTCTCTTCGGACACGTTCTGTACGATCATGTCGACGTTGACGCCCGCATCGGCGAGGGTGCCAAAGATTGCCGCCGCGATGCCGGGACGGTCCTCGATGGTGACGAGGGTCATCTTGGCCTCGTCCCGCGAATAGGCCACACCGGCCACAACATTGGATTCCATGATATCCTCCTCGTCGCAAACCAGCGTGCCGGCCTCGTCGGATTGTTCTTCAAAGCTGCTCAGAACGCGCAGTTTCACCTTGTAGCGCATGGCCAGTTCGACCGAACGGGTCTGCAGGACCTTTGCCCCAAGCGAGGCCAGTTCCAGCATCTCCTCAAAGGAAATCCGGTCCAGCTTGCGCGCCTTTTCACAGATGCGCGGATCGGTGGTGTAGACCCCGTCCACATCCGTATAGATGTCGCAGCGTTCCGCACCAAAGGCCGCGGCAAACGCCACTGCCGTCGTGTCAGAGCCGCCACGTCCCAACGTGGTGATCCGCCCCTCGGGCGAAATCCCCTGAAAGCCCGCGACAACCGCGACACGCATCCCCTCGCCGAATTTGGCGGTGATGTTGTCGGTCGGAATATCCTCGATGCGGGCATTGGCATGGGCCGAGGTGGTCAGAACCGGCACTTGCCAGCCCTGCCAGCTGCGCGCGGGCACGTCCATTTCCTGCAGGGTCAGCGCCATCAGGCCAGCCGTGACGTTTTCGCCCGACGAGACGACCGCATCATATTCGCGGGCGTCGAACAGGGGCGATGTCTCTTCGACATAGCCGACCAGCTTGTTGGTTTCGCCGGACATGGCAGAGACGATGACGATCACGTCATAGCCTTTGGCAACTTCGACACCGACGCGCTTGGCAGCGCGGCGGATGCGGTCCAACGTGGCGACAGATGTGCCGCCGAATTTCATCACGAGAACGGGCATGGCCTCCCTTTCCTTGGGTCGGATGGGGCTTTACGCCGAGGGATGCGGCTGCGCAAGGGTCAACCGCATTTGGTATACCAATTTCACGACGTCAAAATGCCCCCACCCGTCAATAAGGATGGGGGGTGCCGTCGTATGTCTCGAAACAGCCGGTATTTTCCAGCGAAAGCTCTGTCACGCGGGCCACCAGACCTTCGGCCGATTGCTCCGGCGTGATCTCGGCGCTGTCGCCGCCCATATCGGTTTGCACCCAGCCGGGGTGATAGATGCCCACAGCGATGCCTTGGTCCTTGAGGTCCGTGGCCAGATTGCGACCAAGGTTCAGAACCGCCGCCTTGGACGCGCGGTAGATATAGTTCTTGCCCGGCGCGCGGGTGTCCGACGCCATCTGAGAGCTGATGATCCCGATGCGTGGCGCGTCAGACAGTTTCAGATTGGGCAGCAGCGCCTCGATCGTCAGGAACACGCCGGTCACATTTACGGCAAATCCCTTGGCCCACATGTCGGCGTCATAATCGTCACCGATGGTCATGCCCTTATCGAGAAACACACCGGCATTGCAGACAAGCGCATCCAGCGGCTGGCCCTCTAGCCGCTTTGCCAAGGCCTGAACCGAGGCCGTGTCGGTTACGTCGAGCGGCAGCAGCCCTTCCTCGTCACGCGCGGTGCCTTGCACCTCGTTACCCGCCTCGGCAAAGGCATGGCGCATCGCCGCGCCGATGCCACGGTTTGCACCTGTAATCAGAACTTTCATTCGCGTCTCCTGTCGCAGTTGCAACAGAGGTTAGAACGATTGCTCCGGTCGGAAAGGTTAATTGGTTTTGCGCGTCGGCACGAAGGGCAAGGGCGCGATCTGGATGCCGTCGTCGATCAGGGCCTTGGCCTCTTCGGGCTTGGCCTCGCCCCAGATCGCACGTTCGGGGGCGTCGCCGCTGTGCATTTTGCGCGCCTCGGTGGTGAAGTTCCGCCCGACGTAGTCGGTGTTTTGTTCCACATGCGCTTTCAACGCGGCCAACGCCTGTTGTGCCGGGTCTGCTGCGGGTTCTGAAAGCGGTGCAGGTTTTGCTGCGGCTGTGTCGCCGTGGTTCACACGAGGGGCCATCAGCGCCTTTTCCACCTCGGCAGAGCCGCACACGGCGCAGGCCACATGCCCCGCCGCCCGCAGCTTGTCGTAGGCTGCAGCGGATTGGAACCAGCTGTCGAAGCTGTGTCCCTGATCGCATTTCAAGGCAAATTGGATCATTCCAAACCCTCAATCGTCCCTTTAATCTAAGTTTATTACCGCCGCGTTCAAGCGTTTGGCAGATGTGTCAAAATCTGCTGGCACAGCGCATCTGGCGACACATCCGTGTGCAGCGCGGCCTGTGCGGCGGCCCCCACGACGGATTGGCGACGGCTGCTTTGCAGGTCAAGCAAGCCACGCGCCAAATCCTCGGCATCTGTGATGTCGACCGACGCGCCCGCCGCGCGCAGCCGCCCAAAGGCCGCGCGAAAGTTGCGCACATCCCCGCCATGCAGCAATGCCGCGCCGAAGGCTGCCGGTTCATAGGGCGTGTGCCCGCCGCGATCCGTCAGCGTGCCACCAATGAACACACGCCCGCAGGAGGCGTACCACAGCGCCATTTCTCCCATCGTATCGGCCAGATAGACCTCGCCAACCGTGGGATCATCACCACGTGACCGCTGCCCGACGCTCAGGCCCGCCGCCTCGATCTGGCGGCGAATGTCATCGGCCCTGCGCGGGTGGCGCGGAGCCAGAACCAGTCGCAGGTCAGGTTCTTCAAGCTTGGCAATCAACTGCGCCGATAGGACGGTCTCTTCCTCTCCGGCATGGGTCGACGCCGCAAGCCAAGTGGCGCTGCGGTCAAGACCCGCGACCGGGGTGACCTGCGGAGGCGTGTAAAAGGCCTTGAGATCCACGACCGGCCCCATGGCCTGCGCCGATGCGCCCAGCGCGCGGAGCCTGTCCGCTGACCCCTGATCCTGCGCCGACACAAAGGCCAGCCGCCCGAGGATACGCCGTGCCAGTCCCGGCAGCTTGCCCCAGCCGCGCGCAGTGCCCTCGCTCATGCGCGCACCGATCACCATCACTGGTCCGGGGCAGGACAGAATGCGATGGGGCCAAAGCTCTGCTTCCAGCGTAAGATGCGCTGTGACGCGCCAGTCACGCATGACACGGCGCGTGACCCAGGCCAGATCGACCGGCGCCACATGCGCCTCCACCCCGTGCAACCCCCACTCGGCCACCATCCGGCAGCCCGTGTCGGAATTGGTCGTCACCAACCAGCGCTGCTTGGGACGTGCGGCGACCAGACGCTCCAGCACCGGCCGGAAGGAGGACAGCTCGCCGTTCGAGGCCCCGTGCAGCCAGATATGCCCCCCCTGCCCGCCTGAAGGCTGCGGCACACGCAGGCGCGCGCGCCCGTGCCGGAACACGACCAGCAGCGCAAACAGGCTGAGCAGGCATCGGTAAAGCAGCATAATTCCGGTCCAAGTCTTTGCGGCGAAGTACGCGGCACCGCCGCTTTAGGCAAGCCTGACACCGTCTTGCGACAAACAGGATGCAAAAGATGCGGCAACGACTCTACCCATGCGGGAAAAATCACCCATCAATGGCCGAAAGCCGTTTCCAAATGCCGCCGGATTGCTCTATCCCTGCGGACTGTAGCTGAAGGAATTTCCGTACACCATGTCGCCCAATACAGAATCGGAAAGCCGCAAGCTTCTTGGCAGGCTGCGCGACACGATGGCCGAAGACGCTGCCGGACAGGCACGTCTGGACAAGATCACCCATCTGACAGCCGACAGCATGGGCACCGAAGTCTGCTCCATCTACCTGTTCCGCGATCCCGAAACGCTGGAACTGTGCGCGACCCAAGGTCTGAATGAGGCCGCCGTGCACCAGACCCGCATGAAGCTGGGTGAGGGTCTGGTGGGCCGCGTCGCCCGCAGCGGCAAGATGGTGAACGCCGCCGATGCCCCCTCGGCACGCGGGTTCCGCTACATGCCGGAGACCGGCGAAGAGATCTATTCCAGCTTTCTGGGTGTGCCGATCCAGCGGCTGGGCGAAAAGCTGGGCGTGCTGGTCGTCCAGTCCAAAGAGGCGCGCGAATTCTCCGAAGACGAGGTCTATGCCCTCGAAGTGGTGGCGATGGTTCTGGCGGAAATGGCAGAACTCGGCGCCTTTGTCGGGGAAGGTGCTGCGCTGAAGCAACGCCACACCCAAGCGGTTTTGTTCCGTGGGGCGACCGGACAGGAAGGCACCGCCATGGGGCAGGCCTGGCTGCACGAGCCGCGCGTGGTGGTCACCAATCTGGTGGCCGACGATCCCGACACCGAACGCACCCGCCTGCAAGAAGCGGTGGGCGAGCTGCGGGTGTCTGTGGACGAGATGGTCGCCCGCGCGGTCGGCGATCAGGATCAGGTCGACGTTCTCGAAGCCTACCGGATGTTTGCCAACTCCAAAGGCTGGCTCAAGCGGATGGAAGAGGACATCGACCGTGGTTTGTCCGCCGAGGCCGCTGTCGAAAAAGAACAATCGCAGGCCCGTGCCCGCATGGCGCAAGTGACCGATGGCTACCTGCGTGAACGGCTGTCGGACCTTGATGACCTGTCCAACCGCCTGCTGCGCATCCTCACCGGACAGGGCCGCGAAACCGGTGCGGCCATGCCGGACAATCCGATCCTGATTGCCCGCAACATCGGCCCCGGCGAACTGCTGGAATATGGCCGCTCGCTCAAGGGCGTGGTGCTGGAAGAGGGATCGGTTGGATCGCACGCGGCCATCGTGGCGCGTGCCTTGGCCATTCCGCTGGTCATCCATGCGGAGCGGATCACCAACGAAACCCTGAACGGCGATCTGGTGCTGGTGGATGGCGATCAGGGGATCGTCCATCTGCGCCCCGATGACACCGTGGTCAGCGCCTTCCGCGACAAAATCGCGATGCAGGCCAAGGCGCAGGAACGCTATGCGGTTTTGCGCGATCAGGACTGCGTCACGGCAGATGGCTGCAGGGTCAATCTGCATATGAACGCCGGTCTTATGGCAGACCTGCCGTCGCTGGAGAATTCCGGTGCAGAGGGCGTGGGCCTGTTCCGTACGGAGCTGCAGTTCCTCGTGCGCAACCAGATGCCACGACGGATGGAGCTTGCCTCGCTTTATGCGCGGGTTCTGGACGCGGCCAAGGGCAAGCGCGTGGTGTTTCGCACGCTGGACATCGGGTCGGACAAGGTCCTGCCCTATATGAAGCCACAGGAGGAACCCAACCCCGCGTTGGGCTGGCGCGCGATCCGTGTCGCGCTGGACCGCCCCGGCGTGATGCGCATGCAGCTACAAGCCCTGATGCGGGCAGCGGACGGGCGCGCCTTGTCGATCATGTTCCCTTTCATCGCCCAGTACGAGGAATACGCCCGCGCCCGCGCCGAAGTGGACACCGTGTTGGCCCGCGAGAAACGTTTGGGCCATATCGTGCCCGAGCGGCTGGAAATCGGCTGCATGCTGGAAACACCCTCGCTGGCCTTCGCGCCGGACCGGTTCTTTAAAGAAGTGGAGTTCCTGTCGATTGGCGGCAACGATCTTAAACAGTTTTTCTTTGCCGCCGACCGCGAGAACGAACGCGTGCGCCGCCGCTACGATTCGCTTAACACCTCGTTTCTGACCTTCCTCGAAGGGATCGTTGCCCGCTGCGAGGCGACCTCCACCGCGTTGTCGTTTTGTGGCGAGGATGCAGGCCGCCCCGTCGAGGCACTGTGCCTTGCCGCCATCGGGGTGCGCACGCTGTCCATGCGTCCGGCGTCTATCGGTCCGGTGAAATCGCTGCTGATGCGCTATTCTCTTGGCGACGTGCGCCGCGTGATCGACGAATCCCGCTCGCGCGGCGACCAATCGGTCCGCGAAGCGGTCATGGAATTTTTGCGCGCACACGCTTGATCCAAATGTGACCGGCATGTCTGGAACGGACGGTGGCGATTACGGAAAAAGCGCTCCGACCCGGGCGTTTTGCGCCGGATCGGAGCGCTTAAGTACTGCCGACTTTTAGATGTCCCCTACCTTCTGGTCAGAGACGCTGACCGCACTTCTGCGCGGCAGCAGCCCCACCCCAAGCAGGTCCCACCCTATTTCAGTGGCCTGTCGCGTAGCATTCAGGGGCGGGCGCCATTCGGGGTCTTCTGCACCCCGCGTGGCCAAAGATTTACGCCTCAGCCCCTAAGAAGAAGTTACCGAAAATATGAAATTCAATTTTCTAACTTTGACAGAACATGTCAGAGACGGGTGACTTTGGACCGCGCCAAAGCCTCGCGCAGACCTTCGAGCAGTTCTTCGCGCGGGGTGTTGCTATCTTCGGCCAGACGCAGCAGTCCGAAATGCACATGCGCCATGTCCTGATAGTACGAGGTATAGGCGTAGTTCACCGCAGCCCCCGCCGCAGCCCCCAGCACAGGCACTGTTTGCGTGGCCAGCTTCTGCCCCAGAACCGTGGCCACACGCGGGGCCACACGTGCGATCAGCGCATTCACGCTGGCCCCGGTGATCGACACCCGCGCGGCCAGAAACCCCAGATCCGCCCCGTCGTCCTCGGACAGGGGACCAGAGGTGGCGAACACCATCAGGCATTCCTTCATCACGTCGGGATCATCAGGATCGAAACCATGCTCCTTGGCGATGGCCAGCATGGCCCGCATCAGCACGGTCACCGTGACAGGCATTTCCGCCAAGGCCGAAGGCAGGCCACCCACGCCACCGGCGGCCCCCATCGCCGTGGTCAGCGCCGTGCTGAACCAGCCCTTCTGATCGGGCACCACGCCGCGCGATTTGTTCGCCGCCATCAAGGCCGAGCTCAGCGCCCGTTCCGCCACGAATTCCAGACGGTCCTTGACGCTATCGGGGAGCTTTTCCAGCAGGTTTTCCGCCTGACCGCCCACGATATTCAACAACTGCATGCCGACAGAGCTGGCGGATGTGTAGCGGTCCGCCAGAGCACGAAGCTGGGCGTCCACGGGAACAACGGGCGTGATTTCGGTCATCTGCGATCCTCCTGATCTACAGATGGCCACCCGCGCGCCACAGTCAAGCGGCGCGCTCAACCTCTCCGCGCAGATCCGCCCAAGCGCCGGGCACCAGTTCCAGCCCTAAAATGCGCGCGGGGTTGGTCGGCGGCGGCATGTCAACGCCGCTCAACTGGGCAAAGCCAAAGCGTTCGTAATAAGGCGGATCGCCCACCAACAGCACCCGCGCATGGCCCAGATCCGCAGCAATACCCAAGGTCTCTCGCATCAAAAGACCGCCCAGACCTGCGCCTTGTGTCACCGGATGCACTGCAATCGGCCCGAGCAGCAGAACCGGCTCTGCCCCGATACGCACCGGCCAATACCGGATCGCCGCAACCAAGGCCCCCGTGCCATCGCGCGCCACCCGACACAGAGGGGCGACAGGCTCCACCCCGTCGCGCAACCGGTACGAGGACAACGCCGTCCGCCCGGGCGCAAAGGCCTTGTCATAAAGCGCCTCGACCTCCCACCAGTCATCCGCTTGTTCCACCGCCGTTGTGTACAAGGCCGCCTGCCCCCGTTTCGGATAAATCCACCCCAGTGATGCCGCCTGACCGCTTTGCGACAGAAAACGTGCATCCATGCCTTAAACCGCCTATCACTCTGGAAAATGCACTGCAAACAGGAGCCTGCCTTGTTCTACCGCCCCGAAACCGGTCACGGCTTGCCGCACAACCCGTTCAACGCCATTGTCACCCCCCGCCCCATCGGCTGGATTTCGACACGAGGGGCCGACGGGCAGGACAATCTGGCCCCCTATTCGTTCTTCAATGCAGTGGCCTATTTCCCGCCGCAGGTGATGTTTGCCTCCACCTCGGCAAAGCCCGACCGGGGCGACACCAAGGATTCCGTGGCACAGATCCGCGACACCGGCGTCTTCTGCGTCAATATCGTGGAATATGCCGCGCGCGATGCGATGAATGCGACCTCTGCCCCCTTTCCTGCGGGGACCGATGAATTCGCCGAAGCGGGCATCGCCAAGGCGGATTGCGACACCATCGACTGCCCGCGCGTGGCGGATGCGCCCGCCAATCTGGAATGCAAGCTGACCCAGATCGTGCAATTGCCCGGCGAGGCCAATTTCGCCGTCTTCGGTGAAGTCACCGGCGTGCATATGCGTGACGATTGCCTTGTTGACGGGATCTTTGACGTGCGCACATACCGGCCTCTGTCGCGGATGGGCTATCAGGACTACACCTCTATCAGCGAGGTTTTCTCGCTCAAACGTCCCGGCACCTGATCGCGGCACGAAAAAGGGGCGGTCCTCAGCGCCCCTTTCCTGTTCCAACATATGCTGCGCGCTTAGTGACCGCCAAGGATCCCCGTGCGCACGTTGTAATCCACAGCCAACTCGTAGGTCGGGTCATCCGCCGAATCCACCATGAGATGGCCCGCCTTTGATAGCAACCGGTGGCAGTCACGGGACAGATGGCGCAACTGGATCTGCTTGCCCTGCGCTTCGTATTTTGCGGCGACCGCCTCGATCGCCTGCAGCGCGGATTGATCCACCACACGGCTGTCGGCGAAATCCACCACGACCAGCGACGGGTCCCCTGCGGTGTCGAACATCTCGACAAAGCCGTCGGAGGAGCCAAAGAACAACGGCCCCTGCACCTGATAGACCTTGGCCCCTTCGGGGGTGGTGTATGTTTTCGCGTGGATGCGGCGCGCATTGTTCCACGCATAGGCCAGCGCGGAAACGATCACACCCACGACAACCGCGACCGCAAGGTCCGCGTAGACCGTCACAACGGTCACCAGCACGATCACAAAGGCATCGATCAGCGGCACCTTGGACATGATACGAAGGCTGTTCCATGCGAATGTCCCGATCACCACCATGAACATCACCCCCACCAGCGCGGCCAGCGGGATCAGCTCGATCAGCGGCGATGCGACAAGGATGAAGGACAGCAAAAACAGCGCCGCAGCGATGCCCGCGATGCGGGTGCGGCCGCCGGATTTCACGTTGATCATCGACTGGCCGATCATGGCACAGCCGCCCATACCGCCGAAAAAGCCGGTGACCACATTGGCCGCGCCCTGCGCCATACATTCCTGCGAGGCACCGCCGCGCTGGCCTGTCATCTCGCCCACAAGGTTCAGCGTCAGCAGCGATTCAATCAGACCGATGGCGGCAAGGATCACCGCATAGGGCAGGATGATCTGGAAGGTCTCCATGTTCAAAGGGACGGCGGGAATGTGGAACGCCGGAAAGCCCCCTTCGATCGAGGCCATATCCGCCACACGCGGCGTATCAAGCCCGAAGACAATGACCACCACGGCGGTGATCGCGATGCCGGCCAGCGGCGCAGGCACCAGATTGGTCAGCTTGGGCAGGCCCCAGATCACGGCCATGGTCAGCGCGACCAGCCCCAGCATCAACATCAAAGGCAGGCCCGACAGGTATTCCGCGCCGCCTGTGGACGGGTCGCGGAACTGCGTCAGCTGTGCGAGGAAAATGACAATCGCCAGACCGTTCACAAACCCCAGCATCACCGGATGCGGCACCAGCCGGATGAATTTACCCCACTGCAAGGCCCCTGCAATCAGCTGCAAAATCCCCATCAGCACGACGGTTGCGAACAGGTATTCCACGCCATGCTCGGCCACCAGTGCTACCATGACCACCGCCAGCGCGCCGGTCGCCCCCGAGATCATGCCGGGCCGCCCACCAAGGATCGCGGTGATCAGACCGACCATGAAGGCCGCGTAAAGCCCCACCAGCGGGTGCACCCCTGCAACAAAGGCAAAGGCCACCGCCTCGGGAACCAGCGCCAGTGCCACAGTCAACCCCGACAGGATGTCGGTCTTGATCTGGCCGGGGGTCAACGCGGTGGTGGGCGACACCCGCAGATCGGGCATTGTGATACTGTCGGCGTAGCGCGCCAGAACGGTTCGTTTCATAGAAGTCCTTTCTTGTGCAGCAAGAAGGCGCGGATCGGGGCGTGGAATCGTCCCAAAGCCAGCAAAGCCGCATTTGGTGCCGCCATAGCGAAAACCTTGCCAAAGTGCACGGCTTTCCTAGCTTTAGCGCCCAAGGTGTTGCAAATCGTGCCGTTGCGGCGGACACATTTGCAGCCGGGGGCTTTGGCCTGCCATAGGTTTGAACATATCTGAAAGGCCGCGACGACATGCTTGAAATCATCTTGCTTTACGTGGCGGCGCTGGTCGTGGGCTTTTCAAAGGGAGGGCTGGCGTCAGCCGCGGCCATCGCGGTTCCGATGCTGTCGCTGTTCATGAATCCGGTTACAGCCGCCGCCACGTTGTTGCCCGTGTTTGTCGCCACCGACTGGATCGGCGTCTGGCTGTATCGCAAGCATTACTCCCGCCGCAATCTGACGATCCTTGTGCCTGCCATCTTGCTGGGCGTGGCGATTGCCACCGTGATCACGCCTTACACGCCGGAGTGGGCCTTGTTGCTGTTCACCGGCGCCATCGGACTTTGGTATGTGGGGCGCAACTGGCTGCGCCGCGCGCCCGCCCCTCAGACGCAGGCCGATGTGGGCGCGGGGGTGTTCTGGGGCACGATCACTGGCATCGCGAGCTTTATCACCCATTCCGGCGCGCCGCCTGCGCAGGCGTATCTTCTGCCGCAAAAGCTGCCCAAGCTGGAATTTGCAGGCACCATTGCCATTGCCTTTGCCATCGGCAATCTGGTCAAACTGCCCGCCTATTGGTCCATCGGACAGTTCGACGGGCTGCGCTGGGGGTTGATCGCGGGGCTGTGCGTCGCGGGCATCATAGGCACCTTCGGGGGCCGCTGGCTGACCGCCCGCCTGCCCGACGCGCTGTATAAGCGGGTGATCGAAGTGCTGTTGTTTGTTTTGTCACTTGTGTTGCTCGTCAAGGGGGGCAGCGCACTGTGGGGCTAGCCCCTGACCTTGAACGCACGCGATATCGGTTGTTTACTAAAGCCGATCCAAGCAGCGAGGCCCGCCATGACAAAGACGATGATCGCCGTGATTGGCGGTAGCGGACTGTACCAGATCGACGGGCTTGAAGATGCGCGCTGGCAAAGCGTGGACACCCCTTGGGGAAGCCCGTCGGACGAGATCCTGACCGGACGGTTGAATGGCGTGGAGATGGCGTTCCTGCCGCGTCACGGGCGTGGACACGTACATTCGCCAACCACCGTCCCCTATCGCGCCAATATCGACGCCTTGAAACGGCTGGGGGCCACGGATGTCATTGCCGTCTCCGCCTGCGGCTCTTTCCGCGAAAGCATGGCGCCGGGGGATTTTGTCATCGTTGACGACTTCATCGACCGTACCTTTGCGCGTGAGAAATCGTTCTTTGGAACCGGCTGCGTGGCGCATGTATCGGTGGCCCATCCCACCTGCCCGCGTCTGGGCGCGGCCTGCTTTGACGCGGCACAGGCGGCAGGGATCACTGTTCATCGCGGCGGCACCTATCTGGCCATGGAAGGGCCGCAGTTTTCCACCCGCGCGGAATCGCGCATGTACCGGTCGTGGGGCTGTGATGTGATCGGCATGACCAACATGCCGGAGGCCAAGCTCGCCCGCGAGGCAGAGCTTTGCTACGCCTCTGTCGCGATGGTCACGGATTACGACAGTTGGCATCCGGACCATGACGCGGTGGATATCATGGACATTATCCGCATCCTCAACGGCAATGCCGACAAGGCGCGCGCCATGCTGCGCGGCCTGCCCGAACGGCTGGGCGTGAACCGCGCCCCCTGCCCTCATGGCTGTGACCGCGCGCTGGAGACCGCCCTGATGACGGCGCCTGACAAACGTGACCCCGCGCTGATGGCACGTCTTGATGCGGTGGCAGGTCGCGTCCTATAGCACCGCAGCATGAGGGCGCTGTTTTACATCCGATGGTTTTGCATGGCTCTGACCATGGTTTGCATGCTGCCCGCGACCCGCACGCAGGCGGCACAGGATTTCGTCGTCACCCAAGGCCGGTTGAGCGACACGGATTTCTATCGTCTGGTGGCCTGCGCCGCCCCGCCCGGAGAAGCCTGCGCGCGCGCAATGCTGCACTGGCCTGCGGACCGCCCCGTCACGCTAGAGATCGCATCGATGGACCGCGCCTTTTTGGGGGGCAAGGCAAAACGCGCCGAAGCTGCGCTGGTCCGTGCGGTCCAATACATCAATGATGCGGGCGCAGGTATTCAGGTCGCCCCGGTCCGAGACGGACAACCTGCGGACATCACGATCCATTTCCTCGACACCGACGGGCGGGCGCCGCTTGCTGGCACCGGGATCGAAGGCGCGGACGGGCTGACCGTGACCGGCGCGCGGGTCATCGTCTGGTCACGCAGTGACACGCGTGAAATCCAGCGCGCCACCATCCTGTTCGGGACGCGGCTGCACATCCGCCACTACGAATCCGCCATGCTTGAGGAAGTCACACAGGCGCTGGGCCTGTTGACCGACATTCGCAATCCCGTCTACGAAGGCGTCTCGATCTTCAGCCAAGACAGCAATGATACCAAACAGTTCTCGTCTCAGGATCTGATGGCCCTGCGCCGACATTACCCGCCGGAGTGAATGCGATGGACCTTTTGACCTGGGCCGGTTTTGTGGGGGCCTCAATCGCCTTGCTGATGATCCCCGGCCCGACCGTGTTGCTGGTCCTGTCCTACGCTTTGTCCAAAGGCCGCGCGGTGGCTGTGGCGTCGGCCACGGGGGTGGCCTTGGGGGATTTCATCGCCATGAGCCTGTCTCTGGCGGGACTTGGCGCGCTGGTTGCCGCATCGGCGGCGCTTTTTACCCTGTTGAAATGGGTGGGCGCGGTCTACCTGATCTGGCTGGGTGTGAAACTGATCCGCTCCGCCCCACAGCCGGGCGCCGAGCTGCCGCAGACCCAGATCAGCGGGAAAGCCGTGTTCTGGCACAATGCTGCGGTCACTGCGCTGAATCCCAAAAGCATCGCCTTTTTCATCGCCTTTGTCCCCCAGTTTGTGAACACGGGCGCACCGCTGCTGCCGCAGTTTGCGATCCTTGTGGTGACGTTCGTAAGTCTGGCTGCGGCGAATGCGCTCGCCTATGCGCTGGCGGCTGACCGGCTCAGGGGCTGGATCACCCGTCCCGCGGCCTTGACGTGGATCACCCGTGCCGGTGGTGCCACGCTGATTGCGATGGGGGCGCTGACAGCCACGCTGCGCCGTGCGACATGAATCACGCGGAACCATATCCGCGCGATCACGTTAGCCCTTGTCTTTATGCTCTTTCAGGAAGTCGCGAATAAACCTGCGCACCTCGCGCGAGGCGGAGGTGTCCAGATCCTTGCACAGGGCCACAAAGGCGTCGCGATCCTCGCGATCAAGGCGCAGCACCAGCTGACTGTCCTTGTTGTTTTTCTTTTTGTTGTCCTTGCCCACGGCGATCTCTGGTCTAGTTCACTCTTTGTTAGTGCATTGTATATACATTGCACAGTAGTTTTGTATATCGGAGACATAAACCATGACACCGTTTTTCGCAAAGTCCCTGTTCCTGAACGACCGGCTGGACGGCAACCGCCCCAAACTGTCGTGGATTGCGCGCCGCTTTTACACCAGCCGCCGCCGCAACCGCGGCTAAACTCAAGCCACCGCTTGCGAAGAGACCGCCCACAGGCTACCGCTTGGGCGGTTTTTCTTTGCCCGGAGGCCCAACATGCCCCCCCGTCCCCAGATCGAGGACTACATCCGCGCCATTCACGATTTCCCGCACGAGGGGATCGTTTTTCGCGACGTCACTACACTCTTTGCCGACCCGCGCGGCTTTCGCATGGCCATCGACCAGTTGCTGCACCCCTATGCGGGTGTGCGCTTTGACAAGGTCGTGGGCCTTGAGGCGCGCGGCTTTATCTTGGGGGGCGCGGTCGCCCACCAACTGTCCGCCGGTTTCGTGCCCGTGCGCAAAAAGGGCAAGCTGCCCGGCAAAACGATCGAACAAAGCTACAAGCTGGAATACGGCGAAGCGACGGTCGAACTACACGACGACGCCATTCTGGCAGGTGAAAAAATCCTGCTGGTCGATGATCTTCTGGCGACCGGCGGCACCGCCGAAGCCGGCATTTCGCTGGTGGAACGGCTGGGCGGCGAAGTCATCGGCTGCGCCTTCATCGTGGACCTCCCCGATCTGGGCGGTCGAAAGCGGCTGGAAGATATGGGGATGGAGGTACATGCCCTCGTCTCCTACGCAGGCGCGTAATCCCGACAGATACAAAAACGGCGCGGGCCTTCTCAGGTCCGCGCCGTTTTACGTTTAGCATTAAAGCCTTAGCTGAGTGAGACCACGTTCCCGCCCTCGGCTGTGGCGTCACCGCTGTTCTCATCGATGAAGTTCAACACAAGCGGGCGGATATTGTTGCGCCAGCTTTTGCCCGCAAAGATCCCGTAGTGACCTGCGCCCGGCTCCACATGCGAGGCCTTCTTGCTGTCCGGCAGCCCCGAACACAGTGCAAGCGCCGCGATACATTGCCCCGGCGCGGTGATGTCATCCTTGGCCCCTTCGACGGTTTTGACAGCCACATTGGTGATGGCGGCCATGTCGACCTTATGCCCTTTGACGACAAATTCGTTCTTCGCAATTTCGCAGTTCTTGAAGATCCGCTCGACCGTGGACAGGTAGAATTCGGCGGGCATGTCCATGACGGCAAGGTATTCGTCATAGAACCGGTTGTGGGCGTCGTGATCCGATGCCTCGCCCCGGCTGACGCGCATGATCTGGTCCTGAAACGCCGTCCCGTGACGATCCGAATTCATCGACATGAACGAGGCGAGTTGCAGCAGCCCTGGATAAACCATGCGGCCCACTCCGGGATATTTGAATCCGACGCGCTGGATCATCGTCTCTTCAAGCTGGCCCATGGTGACGCGGTGCCCGAAATCGGTAACGTCGGTTGCCACGGCATTGGGATCAATCGGCCCGCCGATCAGCGTCAACGTGCGCGGCTGCGCCTCTGGCTCAAGCTCGGCAAGGTAGGCGGTTGCGGCCAGCGTCAGCGGCGCGGGCTGGCACACGGCAATCACATGCGAATCCGGCCCGAGATGGCGCATAAAGTCCATCAGATAGAGCGTATAATCCTCGATATCGAAGGAGCCCGCCGAGACAGGGATGTCACGCGCGTTGTGCCAGTCGGTGATATACACCTCGGCATCGGGAATCAGCGACAGCACGGTGGACCGCAGAAGCGTCGCGTAATGGCCCGACATCGGCGCAACCAGCAAGATCTTGCGCGGCTGCGGCGCGCGTCCCATCACATCGAAATGGATCAAATCGCCGAAATCTTTTTCGACGACGGTTTTGATCTCGACGAGGTGGTCCTTGCCGTCGGGACAGGTGATCGACCGAATCCCCCAGTCAGGCTTGACGATCATACGCTCGAACGTGCGCTCCGTGACCTCGCCCCAGGCGGCCATCCATTGCAGCGCAGGGTTGGGCATCGCGGCAAAGACAGGGTAGGACGCCATCGTGCGCGCCGTCGCCCCAAGCCATTGGTTCGTATTGCGCATCGTTTCCATAAGATCGTAGGTCAACATGTAGCGCATGACTGCCACTCCTATTATCATGGGACCATTGCACCGTGTTTCGTCTGCAGTGGTCCGGCACAGCCTGCCGCACATCCGCAAGACGCGAAGGGCATATGCTGCGAGTGCAAAGCATAAGGGGGGGAGAGTTAAATGACAACAAATACGGTGGTGCCGAGCGAAAACCGCGAAAAGCTCGAGGCGAATTTGAAACGTATCGACGAGCTGTCGCAACGGCTTATCAACGCTTTGACCGCACGACATCCGACCCCGAACGCGCTGAATGCCCCCGACAGCACGTTATATGCCAAGGCCGCGCAGGCCTATATGCACGAATGGATCACCAATCCCGCCAAGCTGATCGAACAGCAAGTGGGCTATTGGGGGAAAACCGTCACCCATTTCATAGAGGCGCAGCAGGCGCTGGCCGCAGGCAAGCTGGAGGCCCCCGCCCCCAAGCCGCAAACCGGCCGCCCGGACAAACGGTTCCAGAACCCGCTGTGGGAGACCCATCCCTATTTCAACTACATCAAGGAACAATACCTGATTAACGCCGAGGCGATCCGCGGCGCGGTCGATCTGATCGAAGACCTCGACCCCATCGAGAAAAAGCGCCTGTCGTATTTCAGCAAACAGATCGTGGATATGTTTGCGCCGACGAATTTCCTTGCGACCAACCCTGACGCGCTGATGCGCGCGGTCGAGACCGAGGGGGAAAGCCTTGTCAAAGGGCTGGAGAACCTCGTCGCCGATCTGGAAGCGAACAATGGCGAGATGATCGTGCGGCTGGTGGATGAGGGCGCCTTTGAGGTTGGCGGCAACATTGCCACGGCCGAAGGCGACGTGGTCTTTCGCAACAAGATGATGGAGATCATCCAGTACAAAGCCACCACCGAGACGGTGCATGAAACGCCCATCGTCCTGTTCCCGCCGTGGATCAACAAATTCTACATCCTCGACTTGAAGCCCAAGAACTCGCTTATCCGCTGGATCGTGGATCAAGGGTACACGCTGTTCGTCGTCTCCTGGGTCAATCCCGATCATGGTTACCGCGACACGGGCATGGAACATTATGTCGAGGACGGTTTCCTCAAGGCGATCGAGGTCGCCAAGGACATCTGTGATGTCCCGAAGGTCAACGCCGTGGGCTATTGTATCGCCGGAACCACCCTGTCGATCACGCTTGCTCTGATGAAAAAGCGCGGTGACAAATCCGTCAAATCCGCGACGTTTTTCACCGCGCTGACGGACTTCAGCGATCAGGGGGAATTTACCCCCTTCTTGCAGGAAGACTTTGCCGAGGGCATCGAACAGGAAATCACCCAAGAGGGCATCCTGCCCCATTTCATCATGGCGCGGACCTTTTCGTTTTTGCGGTCCAACGATCTGATCTACGGCCCCGCCATCCGGTCCTATATGCTGGGAGAGACCCCGCCCGCGTTCGATTTGCTGTACTGGAACGGCGATGGCGCGAACCTGCCCGGCAAGATGTTCACCCAGTATCTGCGCGGTCTGTGCCAGCGTAACGAATTTGCCGAAGGCCGGTACGAGCTTTGCGGCGAAACGCTTTCGGTGAAGGACGTGGACGTGCCGTTGATGTCGATTGCAACCGAAACCGACCATATAGCGGCGGCGCGGGACGTCTATCGCGGTGTTCAGATGATGGGATCGAAGTCCAAGACCTTTGTTCTTGGGCAGTCGGGTCACATCGCGGGGATCGTCAACCCGCCGGGCAAGGATAAATACGGCCACTACCTGAACGACAACCTGAGCGAGAGCTTTGACGACTGGAAGGCCCACGCCGAATACCATGTGGGGTCGTGGTGGCCCCATTGGGAAAAGTGGCTTAAGAAACGGTCCGGGAAGAAAGTCCCTGCACGCATAGCGGGTGATTCTGGCTACGACGTGCTGGAAGCAGCACCGGGATCTTACGTTAGGTTAAAAGCTGCCAAACAATTTCAGTGACTTGGCCTTGTCTCTTTGCTGCAGCGCAGAAAAAACTTGAAATGCTGCGTCGCAGCATTCATATTATTGGCAGACGCTGAGACACGGGGTGGGCCCGCTGCGCAGCGGAGAGACAAGGAACTCACTACAATGGCACAGACCCAAGATTTCACCGCGATGATGAAAGACATGATGGGCGCATTCCCCGTCGACACCAAAGCGATGGAAGATGCGTTCAAAACCACCGCATCCATGAACGAAAAGCTTTCCGCCGTGGCGCTGGAAGCGGCTGAAAAGTCCACCGAGCTGTCCGCTGCATGGACCAAGGAAACGCTGACCAAGCTGTCCGCGATGACCTCCGCCAAGTCCGAGCCCGCAGATTACGCCAAAGCGATGACCGATTTCGCATCCGCTCAGGCCGAAACCGCAGCCGAGAACATGGCCGCTTTCGCCGAGATCGCGAAAAAGGTCCAGATGGACACCGTGGAACTGATGATGGCCGCCGGTAAGGACATCTCGGAAGACATGACCGCCGCAGCCAAGAAAGCGTCGGAAGAGATGACCGCATCCGTGAAGAAAGCCACCGAAGCGGCGAAATAATACCGCGCCTCATCTGAGGCACGGAAAACAGCTTTGCGCCCTCTCCTCCCATTTGGCGCAAAATCCTGAGGCGGTCACTTCGGTGGCCGCCTCTTCTGCTTTACGCACTGGCTCGGGTGACAAAGTCTCCGACCTTTAAAAGAAAACCGCCGCAAAGCACGGGGCCTGCGGCGGTTTCTTGTCAGTGGTGATCAGCGCCCGTCATCACCGGGCGGTTCGTCATCGGGGTCTTTCTCGATATCACGGGCAGCACCGCTGTCTTTGGCCGGTGGCTCTGCCTTGACCTCGATCACCTCTTTGGGCGCTTCTTCGATGCGAATGGGCGCTGCCGGCGCGCGACCTTGTTTGTCCTCGCCAAAGTAGATCGTCTGATGCGGGAACGGGATGTCGATGCCACGCTCGTCAAAGATCCGCTTGAGGATCTCGTTATAGGCGCGGCCCAGCCCCCATTGCGTGCCGGGCACGGTTTTGATCCGCGCGCGCACCACCAGCTCGGACGCGCCAAAGCTGTTGAGACCGAACCACTGCAGATCCTCAAGGATATTCTTGCCGTGGTCGGGATGGTTGCGCAGTTCTTCAAAGCCATCGAACATCGCCTGTTTCGCGTCATCGATATTCTCGCGGTAAGCAATGCCCATATCCGTGACGCAATAGGCAAATTCACGCATGTAGTTGGACACCATATCAACCGAAGAAAACGGAATGATATGGAACGCGCCGTGCAAATCGCGCAGCGACACAGAGCGGATCGTCAGACGTTCAACGGTGCCCGTCGTCCCCCCTGCTGTCACCACATCACCGACATTCATGGCGTTTTCCAGCTGGATGAATACGCCGGTGATAATGTCCTGCACCAGCTTTTGCGCGCCAAAACCAATGGCCAGACCCAGCACACCGGCAGAGGCGATCAGCGGCGCGATGTCGATGCCGACCTCGGACAGCACAAACATCAAGGTGATCACCACCAGCACAATCGTCACCGCATTGCGCAGCAGCGACAACAAGGTGCTTTCACGCGCGGTCGGCACCGATCCGAATTCCGGGTTCAGCCGGAAATCCACCCAAGAGTTCACCGCCAGCCAAACAAGGAAAGAGAACAGCAAGATGAACAGGATCGACACGATCGTGCCCGTCATTTGCACACCAACCTGGCTTTCCATCCAGCCTTGGGCGTCGACGATGCCCACTGTGCTGAGCGTGAACAACACCACCGCGGCAAAGATCAGCAGCTTCACCGCTGTCAGAACCCGCGGCACAAAGGCGTTCAGCCGCCGCTCCAGAAGCGGCAACCGTTCGGACACGCCAGAGGGGACGTGGATGCCCCGCGCGACGATCCGGCTGACAATGTTCGACACGATGAAGGCCACGACAATGGCGCCCAGCACCTTTGCCGATGCGCCCAGCATCGGGAACAGGACACCACCGGGGCGCGCCAGCACCACCGCCAGCAGCACAGCAAGATAGACCAGCGCGGCCACATACCAGTTGCGCGCCAGCACACGCACAAAATGCCCCGCCTCTGCCATGCGGTTGCCCAGCAGCCAGTCCGCCACGGGCTTGCGGTAGCGGATCACCTGCACCATCACGATAAGGATCGCCAAGGCCGAGATCACCGTCGATACGCCGCGACCCGTCATGAAATTGACGTTCTGGTTGATGATCGGCACCACCAAAAGCTGGCCGTAGCCCAGCAAACTGATGATAAACGCGCTCCACCGGTTCAGCTTGCGCGCACCTGCGTCGGGCATGGGAATGGGGCGCAGCTCTGACGTTGTGGGCGACAGGATCGCGCGGGTGACCATCTTCACCGTTTCAACAATCAAAAACGCGTTCAGATACAGCGATTGACGGATGCCGATTTCGCCCACCGAGCCAAAAACCAACAGCGCCAGCAGATAGCCAACGCCCCATGCGATCACGACCACCACCGCGTCGATCAGCACCGATCCGATGATAATCATGGCCGTCTGCATCGGGCCGCGTTCATGTGCAGCCGACCCCATCCGGCGGTACAGCTGCTTGGAGGTCACGCGCAGCAGATTGTAGATCACAACCGTTGTGATGATCACCAGCGCCAGTTCACGCAAGGAATCCCAGATCACTTGCGGATCGATGGAGGTAGCATCGCTCAGCACACGTGGCGCGCGTTCGAGATGCTGCCAAAAGCCTGCCAAAGTCGTGCCGACCTGCTCCGCCGCGTTCTGGGTGGCCCGCGCCACACGCCTGCTGATCGAGACTTCCTCTTCGGCGGCGACCTCGGCGGCCTCGGACGGCAGATCCTCGGCGGTGCCTTCCCCTACACGGGTCAGCGCCTCGATCAACGCTTCGCGCGTGCTTTCATCGCTGAGCAAATCCGCAAGGGCGCTGGCCTGTTCCGCGCTCAACGCACTGTCGGCGGCCTCCGTGGCTGTGGTGCTAGCGGTCTCTTGTGCCTGCGCCGCGAGAGGCGTCATGGTCAAGACCATCAATCCCAGAATAAAGGCGGAGAGCGCCCGCCAAACATACAATCTCATCGCTTCTTCCGTAACTTGTTCTTAACACATTGACCTAGCGCCATTGCCCGAACGTCAAGCCATGCACATGCAGGGCTGTGAACGCGAACGGCGACCCCTATAGGGTCGCCGCAGCCGGTTCATCTTTGACGTGCAGGATCAGACGATGGTCGCCTCGGTCGCGGCGCGCAGCTCTTCCTCGGTCACACCATCGGCGGTTTCCACGATCTTCAACCCGCCCTCGACCACGTCGAGCACCCCGAGATTTGTGATGATGCGGTCCACCACACCCTTGCCGGTCAGTGGCAGGGTACATTCTTTCAACAGCTTCGATTCGCCGTGCTTGTTCTGGTGATCCATCACGACGATGACCTTGCCGACACCGGCCACCAGATCCATCGCGCCGCCCATGCCTTTGACCAGCTTGCCCGGGATCATCCAGTTTGCCAGATCGCCGTTTTCCGCGACCTCCATAGCCCCCAGAATGGCCGCAGCGATCTTGCCACCGCGGATCATCCCGAAGGACGTCGCGCTGTCAAAGTAGGACGTGCGGTTCAACTCGGTGATCGTCTGCTTGCCCGCATTGATCAGGTCGGGGTCTTCTTCCCCCTCAAAGGGAAACGGCCCCATGCCCAGCATGCCGTTTTCCGACTGCAGGGTGATGTCCTTGTCACCGACATAGTTCGCCACCAGCGTCGGGATACCGATGCCGAGGTTGACATACATTCCGTCGTCGAGCTCTTGCGCCGCGCGCGCGGCCATTTGGTTGCGATCCCAAGGCATTATGCGTCCTCCCGCGTGCGCACGGTGCGCTGTTCGATGCGTTTCTCGTGATCGCCCTGGATCAGGCGGTGCACGTAGATGCCGGGCAGATGAATGTGATCGGGGTCCAGTGCGCCGGGTTCGACGATCTCCTCGACCTCCATCACGCAGACCTTGCCGCACATGGCCGCTGGCGGGTTGAAGTTGCGCGCGGTCTTGCGGAAAATCGCGTTGCCGGTGGTGTCGGCCTTCCACGCCTTGACGATGGACAGATCGGCAAAGATCCCCTCTTCAAGGATATAGTCCTGACCGTTCCAGGATTTCACATCCTTGCCTTCCGCGATCACGGTGCCTACGCCGGTTTTGGTGTAGAAGCCCGGAATGCCCGCGCCACCGGCGCGCATGCGCTCGGCCAGCGTGCCTTGGGGGTTGAATTCCAGCTCAAGCTCGCCGGACAGATACTGGCGCATGAATTCCGCGTTCTCGCCCACATAGGACGACATCATCTTTTTGACCTGACGGGTGGCCAGCAGCTTGCCCAGACCAAAGCCATCGACACCGGCATTGTTCGACGCAACGGTCAGATCCTTCACCCCGCTGTCCGCGATGGCATCGATCAGCAGCTCTGGAATGCCGCACAGCCCGAAGCCGCCCGCTGCGATCAGCATGCCGTCTGTCAGCAAACCGTCGAGCGCCTCCTGTGCGGAGCCGTAGACTTTCTTCATGGAACCCTCCCTGAATGACGTTGCGAAAGTTTTCGCCGCTCTGCAGCGTAGAGTCAACGCGGGCCAAGCCTCTGCGCCTGATACAAAAAGTGACAGGCGCAGAGGCATATGGTGGCTTAGCCGCCCAAGATCCCGCAGGCGACACGGTCCCCTGCCCCGCCAATCGGCTGCGTCAGGTGATCATCCGCGTTCTCGTGGATGATAAAGGCCGCGCCGTCCTCATCCAGCAGGGTCTCCAACGTGACGAGGGATGTAAAGGCCTCCATCTCGCCGATACCGTCGGAGGCCACGAAAAGGTTGGGCAGATCGCCCATTTCGGGGCCATCGGGGTTCAGCAGCCCATGACCGCCCTCGATTTTGCCCACATGCCCGCCAGAGGTGGTAAAGCCTTCGGACGGATCACAGGTGCCTTCGGCATGCAGATGCAGCCCGTGTTTGCCGGGTTCAAGCCCCTCGACCCGTAGGTGGATCAGCAGGCCGTTGGGCCCTTCGGTCAGGGTCGCCTCGCCGATGGGCGCGCCCTCCAGACCGATGATGTCGCTGGTCACGGGGGCGGCGGTTTGGGCTGTAGCAGCCGTGGCGCACAGCAGGCCAAGGGCAGTAAGTGCGGCGCGTGTCATGAGTGGTCTCCTTTGATGGTGCGCCAAAACAAAGGCGCACCGGATCAACTCCGGCGCGCCTTGTTTGTTCACAAGATCATAGGCTTAGGCTTAAATCAGCCGAACCTGCGCCCCGATGGGGACCAGCTCGAACAGCTCGGCAATCTTTTCGTTGTACAGACCAATGCAGCCGTCCGACGACCGTCGCCCGATCTTGCGTGTGTCATGGGTGCCGTGGATCAGATAGGCGGGCCAATCAAAATACAGCGCATGGGTGCCCAGCGGATTGTCAGGCGCACCGCCCGCGACCGGCTTCCAATCGGGGAACCGCTCCATCTGGCTGGCGGTCGGCGTCCAACTGGGTCCGACCTTTTTGCGCACGATCTCTGTATAGCCGCGTTTCGTCAGTTCGTCGGTTTTTGGCACCGATGTCGGGTAAATCCGGTAGTCCGACCCATCCCCCGACCAGAAATGCAAGGCGCGGCTTTCGGTGTCGCAGACAATCGACGCCTTGCCCAACTGGCTGAAGTGGTCGCGCCAGTCCTGCATGGCGAAGCTGGATACGTTGCGGCGGATGTCGGTGGCGCGCGCTGTGGCAGGCACAACCAAGGCGGCGGCAGCCCCGGTGATGATCAGTTGACGACGAGAAAGTGTCATTTTGCCCCTCATTGCTTGAAAGCTGTTGAGGGTTAGATGCGTGCGTCACGCATCAAAGGAAAATCACAGCTCCGAGATCACCCGCGTGAGTGCAAGGAAGCCACGCAAACGGGCCGAAAACCGCCACCGTCCACACGGTGACGGCCCTTTGTTTAGTCCTTGGCGGCCGGCTTTTTAGCCGGTGCTTTCTTGGCCGTGGTCTTTTTCGCTGCGGTTTTCTTGGCGGCAGGCTTCTTGGCAGCTTTCTTGCCGCCCTTTTTACCTGTCTTTTCCGCAATCAAAGCCAGCGCTTCGTCCATCGTCAGCTTTTCGGGATCGGCATCTTTGGGCAGCGTGGCGTTCACCTTTTCCCATTTGACGTAAGCGCCGTATTTGCCGTCATAGACCGCAATCTTGCCGCCATCGGGGTGATCCCCGACCTCTGCCAGAACCTTGGCCGCACCGCGACGCCCGCGCCCCGGATTGGCCCGTTTGTCCGCCAACATTTCGACTGCAAGGTTCATGCCGGTCTCGAAAACCTCCTGCAATTCCTTGAGGTTGACGTAGACCGGTTTCTCTTCGTCGGGCAGCTGGTGCATGATGTACGGCCCCCACGGACCCAGCGCGGCCTTGATGACGCCCCCCTCCGGGTGCATGCCGATTTCACGCGGCAAGGTCAGCAGCGTTACCGCCTTTTCCAGCGTCATCTCGTCAGGCGCCCAGCCCGGCAAAGGCTTTTTGGACCGGTCCATCGGCAGGTTCGAGCGATGCGGTTTTTCCTTTGATCCCGGCACCTGTTCGCCGCGCTGAAGATAAGGGCCGTACTGGCCGAACTTCAGCCAGATCTGGTCGCCTTGGTCCTCGCCCAGCAAAATATCGTCGGCACCATCGCCGGTGATCGGACGGGTGTAGGTGCATTCGGGGTAGTTGCCGCAGCCGACAAAGCCACCGCTGCGCGAGGTTTTCAGATGCAACTGACCTGCGCCACAGCGCGGGCAGACACGCGGATCGGTGCCATCCTCGCGCGGGGGGTAAAGCTGCGGGGCCAGTGCCTCGTCCAGCACGTCCAGCACCTCGGAGATCCGCAGATCAGAGGTCTCTGAAATCGCGGCAGAGAAATCACGCCAGAAGCGGTTCAGCACCTCCTTGTAGTCCAGATCACCGGCGCTGACATCGTCGAGCTGGTTTTCCAAGGCAGCTGTGAAATCGTATTCCACGTAGCGTTTGAAGAAGTTCTGCAAGAAGATCGTAACAATCCGCCCCTTATCTTCGGGGATCAGACGGTTCTGTTCCTTGCGGACATAATCGCGGTCTTGAATGGTGCTGATGACGCTGGCGTAGGTCGAGGGGCGGCCAATGCCCAGCTCTTCCATCCGTTTGACCAGCGTGGCCTCGGTGTAGCGCGGTGGCGGCTGGGTAAAACTTTGCTGCCCCACCACGGCGCCCTCGGCGGCCTTGACCACCTTGGCGTCGCCCTTGGGCAGGCTCGCGGCGCCGCCCAGTTTGGCAGGCTCCCCCTGCATGACCTGCGGCAAACGGCGATCATCGTCCGACCCGCTTTCGACGTCGTCGCGGCCTTCCTCATAGACCTTCAAAAAGCCGTCGAATGTGATGACCTGACCCGTCGCGCGCAGACCGACCTGCGCATCGTCAGAGCCGATTTCGACCGTGGTGCGTTCCAGCTTGGCCGATTCCATCTGGCAGGCCAAGGTCCGCTTCCAGATCAGATCGTACAGCTTGCGCTGGTCCGCATCACGCAGTTGCAGCTTTTCCGCGTCCGCCGCCATGTCGGTGGGGCGGATACATTCGTGCGCTTCCTGTGCGTTCTTGGCCTTGTTCTTATAAATACGAGCCTTTTCGGGCACATAGGCCTTGCCATAACGCGCCTCGATCGCGGCCCGGGCAGAGGTCACGGCCTCCGGCGCCATGTCGATCCCGTCGGTCCGCATGTAGGTGATATGGCCCGCCTCATACAGGCGTTGCGCCGTGCTCATGCATTGTTTGGCACCCATGCCGAATTTGCGGCTGGCCTCTTGCTGAAGGGTCGAGGTCATGAACGGCGCCGATGGATTGCGCGTGGCGGGCTTGGCTTCCACGCTGGTCACGCTCAAGGCACGTGATGTCACAGCCTGCACGGCAAGCTCCGCCGCTTCCTGCGTGGGAATGTCGTACCGGTCGAGCTTTTGGCCCCCCAGTACTGTCAGGCGCGCCTCATATTCCTGACCGCGCGGGGTCACCATCTGGGCGCGGACCTGCCAGTATTCACGCGGGTTGAATGCCTCGATCTCGGTTTCGCGTTCGACCACAAGCCGCAGACATACCGATTGCACCCGACCGGCCGAGCGCGCGCCGGGCAGTTTGCGCCACAGCACCGGCGACAGGTTGAAGCCCACAAGATAATCCAGCGCACGGCGCGCCAGATATGCCTCGACCAGCGGCGCGTCGATCTCGCGCGGGTTTTTCATCGCCTCGGTGACGGCCTGTTTGGTGATCGCGTTAAAGGTCACACGGCTGACATGGGTCGATTTCTTGATAGACCGCCGCTTTGTCAGCGCCTCTTTGAGGTGCCATGAAATCGCCTCGCCTTCGCGATCAGGGTCAGTCGCGAGGATCAGTTCGTCATCGGTTTTCAGCGCTTCGGCGATGGCTGCGACGTGTTTGCGCGAATCGTTCGGCACCTCCCACGTCATGTCGAATTCATGCTCGGGGTCGACCGATCCATCTTTGCGCGGCAAATCCCGAACATGCCCGTAAGAGGCGAGAACCGTATAGTCGGACCCCAGATACTTGTTGATGGTCTTGGCCTTGGCCGGGGATTCGACGACAACGACGGGCATCTGGTTGTGCTACCTCTACTGTTAACTCTGCAAACCACCCGGCAGGCGGTTTGCGGCGCTTGATGTGGGGTTTAAGGGGGTGTTGTCAATGACATGACTTGCGCCCCACGCGCCGTCCCCACAGACTGCCCATATTTATAGCCTTGTCCATGGACCTCTTATGCGACCCTTCATTCTTGTGCTTTTTTTGATCTGTGCCCTGCCTTTGCATGCATGGCACAGCCCCGCCCGCGGCACGGCAGACCGCGCCGATCTGATGGATGCAATGCGCCCCCATATCGAATGGATTTTCGGGGCGCCCATTGTATTTGTCGTTTCCGACCTGCGGGTCGACGGCGATGCAGCCTTTGCCATCCTGACCCCGCAACGCCCCGATGGCCGCCCGCTCACGCGCAATGATCTGCGGCACCCTGCGCCCGACGGCGAGAACCCTTTCGACTATGACGGTGCGTCGGTTCAGGCGCTGCTGAAGCGGTCCGGCGACACATGGGTCGCGGTGCATTGGGCCATCGGCGCGACCGACGTCTGGTGGTTCTGGGACGGCTATTGCAGCGATTGGTCGGGGGTGCTGACCGAATTGTGCTAAAGGCATTACCTTTTGGTAATCAGAGAGAGGAACCCGCCGGGCTGGCGTTTGACTTGACCCTCCAGCTCAAGCTCCGTCAACACGGAGGCGATGTCACCCGCGCCGGAGCCGATGTCGCGCATCAGCTGATCCTCGGCCGTGGGGGACGGGCCGAGCCGGTCCAGAATTTGCCGGTGCAAGGACGCAACGCGGCGCAGGTTAGGGCGCGGCGCAGGCTCTTCCATCGCGGTGGGCGCAGGTGGCGGTAAATCAAAGCTGCCCTGATCTGGCCCCTCCAGCGGTGGCAGGGCTTCCAAGACATCATCCGCGTGGCGTACCAGACGGGCGCCATCACGGATCAACAGATTGCATCCGGCGGCGCGGGCATCCAGCGGATGGCCCGGCACGGCAAGCACCTCTCTCCCCTGATCCAGCGCACCGCGTGCGGTGATGAGCGACCCTGATTTGGCGGCTGCCTCCACCACTACAACGGCCCGCGACATACCTGACACGATGCGATTGCGGGTCGGGAAATGACGCGCCATCGGCTGCATCCCAATGGGCTGTTCGGACAGAAGCGCCCCGCCCTGTTCCACAATATCTTCCGCCAGTTTGGCGTTTTCTGATGGGTAGATCACATCGACACCGCCCGCGAACACCGCCACGGTGCCTTGCCCCAAAGCCGCCTCATGCGCGGCGGTATCGATGCCGCGCGCCAGCCCCGACACGATGCAATAGCCATTGGCCGCAAGATCGCGCCCCAGACTGCGCGCCATGCGCCCCCCCAAGGACGACGCATTCCGAGCACCAACCAGGGCAATCATGGGACGGTTCAATATCCCGGCATCCCCGCGCACCCAAAGCAGCGGAGGCGCGTCCGGCAGTTCCGCCAGATCTGCGGGATACTCCGCTGCGCCCCGTGCGATCAGACGGGCGCCTGCCTGCTGGCCTGCGCGCAGCTCTGCCTCTGCTACCGATTGCGGGCAGGCCTCGTAATCCTTGACCCCGGCGGTGCGCGCCACCTCCGGCAGTGCAGCCAAAGCGGTGCGTGCATCACCGTGTTCGGCCATCAGCCGCCAGAATGTCGTGGGACCCACCCTGCGAGAGCGCAAGAGGCGGAGCCAGTCCACACAGATATCTTCCGTGGTGGGTGGGAGTGGGGGGTGAGTGGAAGAGTAGCTGTCGTCGCGCATCCTGTCCCCGCCGTCTTGCACGAACAGCTATAGCGCGAGACAGGTTAATCAGCGGTAAACCGTTCCGCGCGATTTTGCGCTAACTTCCACGCAACACTCAGGTGCCGGAACCGCCAACCGTCAGCCCGCCGATCATCACCGTCGGCTGGCCCACACCCACTGGAACCCACTGCCCCTGCTTGCCACAGTTGCCCATACCCGGGTCCAGCGCCATGTCGTTGCCAATGGCGCGGATGCCGTTCAGCGCAGTCGCCCCGTCGCCAATCAGAGTCGCCCCTTTGACCGGCGCACCAATCTTGCCGTCTTTGACGCGGTAGGCCTCGGTACAGGAGAACACGAACTTGCCGTTTGTCGTGTCCACCTGCCCGCCGCCGAAACCAACGGCCCAGATCCCGTCTTTCAGATCGGCCACGATGTCCGCCGGATCGCTGTCACCGCCCAGCATGTAGGTGTTGGTCATGCGCGGCATCGGAATATGGGCATAGCTTTCGCGCCGCCCGTTGCCCGTCGGCGCAACCCCCATCAGCCGCGCATTCTGGCGGTCCTGCATGTAGCCCACCAGCTTGCCATCCTCGATCAGGACATTCTTACCCGAAGGCGTGCCTTCGTCATCAATGGTGATGGAGCCGCGCCGATCCGGGATCGTGCCGTCATCCAGCACGGTCACCCCTTTGGACGCGATCTGCTGCCCCATCAAACCGGCAAAGACCGACGCCCCCTTGCGGTTCGCATCGCCTTCCAGCCCGTGGCCAATGGCCTCGTGCAGCAGAATACCGGGCCAGCCGGGCCCCAACACAATATCCATGACACCGGCAGGCGCCGGCTCCGCCTCAAGGTTGACGAGCGCAATGCGCAGCGCCTCGCGCGTTTTGCCCTGCCAGTCCTGCGGCGCAAGCAAGCCGTCCAATGTGACGCGTCCGCCGCCACCTGCGGTGCCCGCCTCGCGGCGGCCCTGATCCTCTACGATGACAGAGACATTGACCCGCGTCATCGGACGCACATCTGTCATCAGCCCCCCTTCGGGACGCAGAATGGCGACCTCTTGCAGGGAGGCGGAAATTGTCGCGGTCACCTGCACCACACGCGGGTCCAGCGCGCGGGCAAAGGCATCGATTTCCTTCAGCGTATCGACCTTGACCGGAAAGCTCGCGCCCTCGATCGGATCGGCGTCCGTGTACAATGTCCGATTCGTCCCCGCAGGCGGGGGTGCCATCACCCCGCCACCGGACCCGATGGCCAGCCGCGCCGTCTCGGACATCCGTTTCAGCGCCTGTTCAGAAATATCGGTCGAATGCGCATAGCCCGCGACCTCGCCCCGCACGGCGCGCAAACCAAATCCTTCGGATGCGTCATAACTTGCAGTTTTTATGCGCCCATCATCCAGAACCAGCGATTCAGACCGACGCCGTTCCAGGAAAAGCTCGCCATCTTCGGCCCCTAGCAGCGTTTCACGCAGCTGGGCCAAGGTGCGATCCAGGTCCAAAAGTGTCTCGAAAGGGCGAAAAGTTGCGTCAGGCATCTGGACCTCGGAGTTGATCTGGATCAAAAAAGCGGCGCTTTGCCGCAAGTGCCATGCTTCCACGGGTGGACAGAATATGGTTTCTAGGCCGGCAGAACGCAACGGTATGTCATGAGGAAGAGGTCGGGACTGCAATTCTGGACCTCAACCTCATGTATCCATTGGAAATTTCCGGGTCGGCGGGCCCGTGTGCAACTCGAATCGATCAGGGTAGAGACATGAACCTCAAGACGATGATGACGGGCCTCGCGGGTGCCCTTGTCGCCGCGCCGGCGCTGGCGCAGGACCTGCCGGTCATTGGCCGGCCCGAACAAGGCGGCCTTGGCTTCCAGCCTGCGGCGACCGAACTGGCCCGTGATCTGCAGTGGCTCGACGGTATGATCAACGTGATCATCATCGCGATCTGCCTGTTTGTGATCGGCCTGCTTGCCTTCGTTTTCATTCGCTATAACCAGAAAGCGAACAAGACACCGGCGACCTTCACACATAACTCCCCGATCGAGGTGGCATGGACCATCGGCCCGATCGTGATCCTTGTGTTCATCGGTGCCTTCTCGCTGCCGGTGCTGTTCAAACAGCAGGAGATCCCCGAGGGTGACATCACCATCAAGGTCACAGGCTACCAGTGGTACTGGGGCTATGAATATGTCGGCGAAGATCTGGCCTACGACAGCTACATGATCGGTGCGCCCGGTGCGGACCTGAGCTACATGGGCGACGATGTGCCCGCAGCCACCGCTGACTACCGCCTGAACGACGGCATCGTCGACCAGCTCGAAGCGGTCGGTCTGTCGCGCGACGAATGGCTGCTGGCCACTGACACTGCCGTGGTTGTCCCGGTTGGCGCAACCGTGGTCATGCAGGTCACCGGTGCAGACGTGATCCACTCCTGGACCATCCCCGCCTTCGGCGTGAAACAGGACGCCGTTCCCGGCCGTCTGGCAGAGCTGTGGTTCGAGGCAGAGCAGGAAGGCATCTACTTTGGCCAGTGTTCCGAGCTTTGTGGCATCGCGCACGCCTACATGCCGATCACCGTCAAGGTCGTCAGCCAAGAGGCGTATGACGCATGGTTGGCCAACTCGGTCGAAGCGGGCTGGTACACAGACGTCCGCGACGTCCTGACCAACTGATCCTTGATCTGAAAAGACAACGACGCGGCGATCCCCTCGCCGCGTCACCCCATGTGACCCAGCGACCGAAAGCCCGGACATGAGCGACGCAAGCTTTGACACTGACATGACCAACACGCAGGACGCAGAATTCGGCGATTATTTCGCGCTGCTCAAACCGCGTGTTATGACGCTGGTGGTGTTCACGGCATTCGTCGGCCTGCTGGCGGCGCCGGTGGCGATTCACCCCTTTCTCGGCTTCTGTGCCGTGCTCTTCATTGCATTGGGCGGCGGAGCTTCCGGCGCTTTGAACATGTGGTATGACAGCGACATCGACGCCGTCATGAAGCGCACCGCAAAGCGGCCCATTCCCGCAGGAAAGGTCACCCGTGAAGAAGCGCTGGCCTTTGGCCTCACGCTGTCGGTGTTTGCCGTGGTCTTCCTTGGCCTCGCGACAAACTGGCTGGCTGGCGGGCTTCTCGCCTTCACCATTTTCTTTTACGCCGTGATCTACACCATGTGGCTGAAGCGCGCGACGCCGCAGAACATCGTGATCGGCGGCGCGGCTGGTGCCTTCCCTCCGATGATCGGCTGGGCGGCGGCCACGGGCGAAATCTCCACCGCGTCGGTGCTTATGTTCTGCCTGACCTTCCTGTGGACCCCGCCGCATTTCTGGGCGCTGGCGCTGTTTGTGCGGATGGATTACGACAACGCCACCGTGCCGATGTTGACTGTCACCCACGGGCGTAAATCCACGCGCAACCACATTCTGGTCTACACCATCCTGCTGGCGGTCTTTGCGATTGGCCTTGGCTTTACGCAAGTGGGCGGACCCGTCTATCTCGCCACCGCCATCGTTCTGAATGCCTTATTCCTGAAAGGCGCCGTCCAGATCTGGCGCCGGGATGAGGACGCCTCTGAAGCGGATAACTTCAAGGTGGAAAGATCTTTCTTCAAACTCTCTTTGCTTTACCTCTTTGCGCATTTCGGCGCGATCTTGGTAGACACCGGCCTGAGCCGGTTCGGAGTACTCTAATGGCGATCACCAAAGAACATGAGCTGCACAAGCGGCGCCGGTCCCGCAACGTGGGGCTTGGCCTGACGCTGGTGGCCTTTATCGCGATCGTTTTTGGCATGACCATGGTCAAGGTCAGCCGCGGCGATTTCGCCATGCAGCCCACCGCGAATTCCACCGTTATTGGTCAGGAGGCTCCGGAAGATGGCAATTGACCCGAAGATGAAAACCCTCGCCCAGACGGTTGGGGTCGTGGTGACGATGGGTGCGCTCGCCTGGGCGTCGGTGCCGTTTTACGACTGGTTCTGCCGTGTCACGGGCTTTGGCGGCACGCCATCGATTGCCGATGCGTCCGGGTCTGAAATTCTCGACCGCACGATTACCGTGAAATTCGACGCATCGCGTGAACGCGGCATGCCGTGGGAGTTCAAACCCGCGCAGACAGAAATGACGGTGCGAATCGGCGAAGAGGGGCTGGCCTTCTACGAGGCCTACAACCCCACTGACCGTCCGGTAGCCGGTCAGGCCGCTTATAATGTGGCTCCCTATCAGGCCGGCGCATACTTTAACAAAATTGAATGCTTCTGCTTTACCGAGCAGGTGCTTCAACCGGGGGAACGGGTGCAAATGCCCGTGAGCTTCTTTGTCGATCCTGAAATCGTCGAAGACAGCGATGCCAAATATGCCAAGCATATCACCCTGTCCTACACTTTCTACGAGATCGATTTGCCCGAAAACGTGCAAGCCGCGCTCGACACTGCTAATGACGATGCTAAGGCATCCGTGAACTAACGCCTGAACGAGGGAACGCCATGGCGCATGCAAAAAATCATGACTATCACATCCTGAGCCCAAGCATCTGGCCGCTTCTGTCGTCGGTGTTTGCGTTCATCATGTTGTTCGGCGCTGTCGTCTGGATGGCAGGGAACGTAACCATTCTGTTCGGAGCGCTCAGCTTCAGCGGACCGTGGATGTTCCTGATCGGTTTTGTCGGCACACTTTACGTGATGTTCGGCTGGTGGGCCGAAACCATCAAGGAAAACGGCATCGGGGATCACACGCCGGTCGCGCTGATCGGCCTGCGCTACGGCTTCATCCTGTTCATCATGTCCGAAGCCATGTTCTTCTTCGCGTGGTTCTGGTCTTTCTTCAAACACGCGCTGTACCCGATGCACCCGGAGGGCCTGTCCCCCGCGGTTGACGGCCAGTGGCCGCCTGCCGGCATCGAAACCTTTGACCCGTGGCACCTGCCGCTGATCAACACGCTGATCCTGCTGTGCTCCGGTGCGGCGGCGACTTGGGCGCACCATGCGCTGGTTCACGGCAACAAGCGTGACGAGATCAAACAGGGTCTGATCATCGCCGTCGTTCTCGGCCTGATCTTCACCGTGTTCCAGGCCTATGAATACAGCCACGCGGCTTTCGGCTTCTCCGGCAACATCTACGGCGCCAACTTCTTTATGGCGACCGGCTTCCACGGCTTCCACGTTGTGGTGGGCACCATCTTCCTGTTCATCTGCCTGATCCGCGTGATGAAGGGACACTTCACCCCCGAAAACCACCTCGGGTTCGAAGCGGCCGCATGGTACTGGCACTTCGTTGACGTGGTCTGGCTGTTCCTGTTCGCAGCCGTCTACATCTGGGGCGGCTGACCGTAGGTCGGGGCTTTGCCCCGACGCGACCAGACGCCACGGGGTCTTGCACCCCGCGCCACAAACGGTAAACCAAGGCGCGCCCACCGGCGCGCCTTTTTCCGTTAACGGAGCCCGCATGTCACGTTTCCTTGCCCCTGCCCTGATTGGCCTGCTTGGCGCTGCCACCCTCGCGTGGCTGGGCACTTGGCAGATTCAGCGTCTCGACTGGAAGCAGGGCATCCTTGATGAGATCGAAACCACCATCACAGCTGCCCCCCAACCCCTGCCCGTCATGATCGACCCGGAAGCACAGCGATACATGCCGCTGGAGCTGTCGGGCACCGTCGGGTCCGAGGCGCTTTATGTTCTGGTGTCGCAAAAACACATCGGCGCAGGTTGGCGCGTGATCTCTGCTTTTGAAACCGATGACGGGCGGCGCGTGCTGCTCGACCGTGGCTTCACCCCGATCGAGGCGAAAGACAGCCCGCTGTATCAGGGGAATGCAACTGTGATCGGGAACCTGCACTGGCCCGATGACCGCAACCCCTCCACGCCGGAAAACGATGCCGACGACAACACGTGGTTTGCCCGCGATCTCGGACAGATGGCGGAGGCGCTGCAAACGGAACCCCTGCTGGTGGTGGCGCGCCAAGTGACGCCCCCCGACGCGCAGATCACCCCCCTGCCCGTCGACACATCCAGCATTCCAAATGATCACCTGCAATACGCCATCACATGGTATTCCCTCGGGGTTGTGTGGCTGTTGATGACCGGCGTCTGGATACGCCGCATTGCGAAAGGCAACGACTGATGCGCTATATCTCTACCCGTGGACAGGCCCCCTCCCTGACCTTTGAAGAGGCGATGCTGTCCGGTCTGGCCCGTGACGGCGGACTCTATGTGCCCGAAACAATTCCCCAGATGTCGGTGGAGGACATCCGCGCCCTGCAGGGATTGAGCTACGAGGAATGCGCCTTTCGCATCATGCGGCCCTTCGTGGGCGATGGCTTCACCGACGAGGTCTTTGCCGATCTGATCGCAAAGGCCTATGCCGGTTTTGGTCACAACGCGCGCGCGCCGCTGGTGCAGCTTGCGCCGAACCATTTCTTGCTGGAACTGTTCCACGGTCCGACCCTGGCGTTCAAAGACTTTGCCATGCAGTTGATCGGCCAGCTGTTCCAAGAGGCGCTGGAACGTCGCGGCGAACGGGTCACCATCGTCGGCGCGACCTCAGGTGATACCGGATCGGCCGCCATCGAAGCCTTCAAGGGCCTCGACAATGTCGATGTCTTCATCCTCTTTCCGCATGGCCGCGTGTCCGAGGTGCAGCGCCGCCAGATGACCACCCCGTCCGAGGGGAACGTTCACGCGCTGGCGATGGACGGTCATTTCGACGACTGTCAGGCGCGGCTCAAGGATATGTTCAACCATTTTGAATTCCGCGACTCTGTGCGGCTTGCCGGTGTGAACTCGATCAACTGGGCGCGTGTTCTGGCGCAGGTTGTCTATTACTTCTCTTCTGCGGTCAGCCTCGGCGCGCCGGATCGCAAGGTCAGCTTTACCGTGCCCACGGGCAACTTTGGCGACATCTTCGCGGGCTACATTGCCAAGCGTATGGGCCTGCCCATCGACCGGCTGGTGGTTGCGACCAACCAGAACGATATTCTGCACCGCTGCCTGACCGGCGGCGACTACCAGACCTCCGACGTGCATCCTTCGATCTCGCCTTCGATGGACATTCAGGTAAGCAGCAACTTTGAACGCGCTTTGTTCGATGCCTATGATCGCGATGGCTCTGCCGTGGCGCAGCTTATGGATGAGCTGAAGGCCGGTGGTTTCACCGTCAGCCAAGGCGCGCTGCAGGCGCTGCGCGAACATTTCGACAGCGGCCGTGTGTCCGAGGACGAAACCCTCGCCACGATCCGGCAGGCGCAGGAAACCATGGGCGAGTTGCTGTGCCCGCATTCCGCCATTGGGGTGCGTGTGGCTGAAACCCTGCGCGCCTCTGACACGCCGATGATCACGCTGGCCACGGCGCATCCGGCGAAATTCCCCGACGCGGTTGAACAGGCCAGCGGCATTCGCCCCCCCCTTCCAAACCGGATGGCGGACCTGTATGAGCGTCCGGAACGGGTGACGCGGGTGGCAAATGACCTCGGCGCACTCGAGTCTCTCATTCAGGAGCGCATTACCAAGTGACTGTTCAACTCACCACGCTGCCCAACGGCCTTCGGGTCGTGACCGAACATATGCCATCCATGGAATCCGCCGCTCTCGGGCTGTGGATCACCGCCGGAGGCCGGCACGAGCGTGAGGAGCAAAACGGCATTGCGCATTTCCTTGAACACATGGCGTTCAAGGGCACCGCCAAACGCAGTGCGTTACAAATCGCGGAACAGATCGAGGATGTGGGCGGCTATATCAACGCCTACACCTCGCGCGAGGTGACGGCCTATTACGCCCGTGTGCTGAAGGCGGACACAGAGCTGGCCGTGGATGTTCTGGCCGATATCCTGTTGAATCCCGTCTTCGACCAGCGCGAGATCGAAACCGAACGTCATGTGATCTTGCAAGAGATCGGACAGGCGGCTGACACGCCTGATGATGTGATTTTCGACTGGTTGCAGGAAAAGGCCTATCCCGACCAGCCCATCGGGCGCACCATTCTGGGCGAGGCCGCCCGCGTCCAGCAATTCGGGCGCAGCGATCTGGAAACCTTTGTTCAGGAACATTACGGCCCCGGCCAGATGATCCTGTCTGCCGCCGGTGCTGTGGATCACGACGCATTGGTGAAACAGGCCGAACGGTTGTTTGGCGACCGCGCACCGCGCGAAAGCCGCGTCTACGACACCGCGACATTCCACGGTGGCGAGGCCCGCCGCAGCAAGGATCTGGAACAGGCGCATATGGCGCTGGCGTTTGAGGCGCCGGGTTACCGCGACAAAGGGTTCTACACCGCACAGATCTACGCGATTGCGCTGGGGGGCGGCATGTCGTCTCGTCTGTTTCAGGAAATCCGTGAAAAGCGCGGCCTGTGCTACACGATCTTTGCCCAGTCCGGTGCCTATGCGGACACCGGCATGACCACGATCTATGCCGGCACATCGGGTGCAGAGCTGCCAGAACTGATGGACCTGACGCTTGACGAGATGAAGCGCGCTGCCGAAGACATGTCCGATGCCGAGATCGAGCGCGCCCGCGCCCAGATGAAAGCGGGCCTGTTGATGGGGCTGGAAAGCCCGTCGTCGCGCGCCGAACGCATGGCCCGCATGGTGCAGATCTGGGGCGAGGTTCCCGCCATCGAAACAACAGTCGCCCGAATTGATGCGATCACCCGTGACCGTGTTCTGGCCTTTGCCGAACAGCAGGCTGTGGATGCGGCAGCGGCGCTGGCGCTATATGGTCCGGTCGACAAGGCCCCCACGCTGGAGGATCTGTCCGCACGGCGGGCCGCGTGATGATTGCCTTCCGGCGTAAATTCCGGATCGAGACAGAGCGGCTGACGCTGCGTCCGCCAATGCATGCGGATTACCCCGGCTGGTCGTCGCTGCGCGCTGAAAGCCGGGATTTCCTCACCCCGTGGGAGCCAAGCTGGTCGCAGGACCATCTATCGCGCAAGGCATTTACCAACCGCGTCTACTGGGCGTCTCGTTCGATCAACGCCGGTACAGCCGTGCCGCTGTTTCTGGTCCGCCGCGAAGACGAGGCGCTGTTGGGCGCGATCACCCTGGACAATATCCGGCGCGGCCCAGCACAGGCGGGCACCCTGGGCTATTGGACCGGCCAGCGCCACGCGCGCAAAGGCTATATGGCGGAGGCGATTGCCGCCGTCAGCCACCACGCTTTTGAAAAGCTGGGGCTGTCGCGGCTCGAAGCAGCCTGCCTGCCGGAAAACGCCGCCTCGCGCGGGTTGCTGGAACGGTCCGGTTTCAAATACGAGGGCGTCGCGCAAAGCTATCTGCAGATCAACGGGCGCTGGCGCACTCATGTTCTATACGCCAGTTTGCGCATGGATCGGCGCGGACGCACCGACATCGGCTAAGCCGCGCGTGAAACGCATTCTTTGCGGGCAGCACCCTTTTGTGATCGCCTTTTGGTCTAACCGGCGTTTTGGATTTTGCGGGAATGCGGCTAACGTGACCTGACATATTGTCAGGAGCCTGCCATGCCGCGACTACTCACTGCCTTGATTGCCTGCCTTTTGCTGCCTGCGACAGCCGAGGCCCAGCAACGCCGATTGTCCCATTGCATTGCCATCGCCGATGCCGCGCCGGGGCTGCAATACCTTCACAAAGCGTCTTGGCAGGCCCCTGTCCCCGACGAACACGTCCGGCTGCATTACATCACCCACGCGAGCTTTCTGTTGCAGACAGAGGGCGGGATGAATGCGGTGACCGATTTCACCGGCTACATCGGCAATGTTGATATGATCCCCGATGTGGTCACGATGAACCACGCCCATTCGACCCATTGGACCGCCAACCCCGATCCCGCCATCCCGCATGTGCTGCGCGGATGGGGGGAGCCTTTTGGCAGCGGGATCACCCATCATCTCGATCTCGATGAGATGCTTGTGCGCAATGTGTCCACCGATATCCGGTCAGGCACCAGCGTCGAGGAAGACGGCAATTCAATCTTTGTGTTCGAGGTCGCGGGCCTGTGCATCGGGCATCTGGGGCATTTGCATCATATGCCCAACGACGAACAGTTCGCAGCCCTTGGCCGGTTGGACGTGGTGATGGTGGCTGTGGACGGGGGGCGCACCCTGCCCCTGTCGGAGGTGATCCCCCTGCTGGAACGGCTGCGCTCTTCGGTGGTGGTGCCGATGCACTGGTTTTCGGATTACGGGCTGGAGCGCTTTATCGATCAGGTGTCCGACAGCTTTGCCATCGACCGGCGCGATGGGCCCAGTATGGAAATCAGCCTGCGCACCTTGCCCCGCGAACCCACTGTTGTGGTGCTGCGACCCTCTTACCTGCGCTAGACCCTTGCATCCTGCGGGGGCCGGTCTAAGCCTAACCCATGACCTATGACCAGCCCCCTGCCCTACACCCTGCCGATGCCGCCTTTGCCGACAGCCTGTCCGCGCAATTGCCGCAGGATACGATCCGCAAAACCGAGCCGCGGCATATCGAGGAACCCCGCGGCCGCTGGCAGGGGTCATCGCAATTCATCGCCCTGCCGCGCAACACTGCGGATGTGGCGACGATCCTGCGGGCCTGTCACGATGCGCGCGTCGGCGTGGTGCCCCTCGGCGGCGGCACAGGGCTGGTCGGTGGGCAAATCGCTCCTGACGGCGCCCCGCTCCTGTTGTCGCTGGAACGTATGACGGCCATTCGGGACATCCGCCCGTCCGAGAACGCCATGACCGTCGAAGCAGGCGCCATCCTTGTGGATGTGCAAGAGGCGGCGCAGGACGTGCAACGCCTATTCCCTTTGTCGCTGGCCTCGCAAGGGTCGGCGCGGATCGGCGGGCTTTTGTCCACCAACGCAGGGGGCATCAACACGCTGCGCTACGGCAATGCCCGCGATCTGGTGCTGGGGCTAGAGGCGGTGCTGCCCGACGGTCAGATCTGGCACGGCCTTAAACGCCTGCGCAAGGACAACACCGGCTATGATCTGCGCCACCTTTTGATCGGCGCAGAGGGCACCTTGGGCGTGATCACTGCCGCCTCGCTGAAACTGTTTGCGCGCCCCGCCGCAACCGGAACCGCCTTCCTTGCCACGCCCTCGCCCACGAGCGCGCTGCAACTTTTGGGCTTGGCGCGTGATATGTTGGGCGACAGCGTCTCCGCCTTTGAACTGATCCACCGGCAGGGCTTCGACTTTCTGTCGGAAACCCTGCCCGACATTCGCCAACCTTGGGACACCCCGCCGGAGTGGAGCATTCTGATCGAATTGGGCACAGGCCCCGCCATAGACCCCGCGCGCGCGCTGGAGGATCTTTTTGCCGCGGCCTTGGAACAGGGTCTGTCCGACGACGGCGTGATTGCCCAATCCGCACAGCAATCGCAGGCGTTCTGGGACGTGCGCGAACATATCCCCGAGGCGAACCGCCGCATCGGTGCCGTGTCGAGCCACGACATCTCGCTGCCTCTGGACGAGATCGCGGGCTTTATCCCACAGGCCAAGGCCGCGCTTGCCAAGATCGGGGATTTCCGGATCAACTGCTTTGGCCACCTTGGCGACGGCAATCTGCACTTCAACGTCTTTCCGCAACGTGGCGGACGCCGAGAGGATCACGCCCACCTGCGCGAGGCCATCAAAACCTGCGTGCATGACATCACTCATGCTCTGGGCGGGTCGGTCAGCGCCGAACACGGGGTCGGTCGGCTCAAGACCGGCGATCTCGAACGCTACGGGGATCGGGCAAAACTGTCCGCGATGCGGGCGATCAAAGGGGCGCTTGACCCTCATGGCATCATGAACCCGGGCGCGGTGATCCCACGCTGATTACTGCGAGACGCGGAACACGCAGCCGTCAGACACCAGTTCGGGCGGCGTCAGGCACAGACCGCGCGCCACATCAAAGGCAGCCAGCACTTTTGGCACGTAATCCCGTGTTTCCGCGAAATTCGGCACACCGCCGTGGGTGCCGATCGAATTCTCGCCCGCATTATATCCGGCAAGAACAAGGATCGGATCGCCGTCGAATTTCTCCATCAGGAAGTCGAGGAATTTGATCCCGCCGCGGATGTTCTGATCGGGGTCGAGCGAATCTGTAACGCCAAAGCGGCTGGCGGTATCCGGCATCAACTGCATCAGCCCTTGCGCGCCCGCATGGCTTTCGGCGGCGGGGCGTCCGCCCGATTCCACATAGATCACCGCAAGCGCCAAGGCGGGCGAGACGCGGGTGCCCACGGTCTCGCGCAGCAGACGGCGCCCGTGTGCGGCGGCGATATCCTGTATATCCTGCAGGCGCGGCGCGGCCACGCGGTTACCGCCCGGTCCTTTGCCCAGCGAGGCAATCGCCGGAGCCAGCCGCCCCGGTGCGCTGGCCTCCAGCGCGGGCGAGACCACATCCCAAAACCAGCTATAGCTGCCGCCGCTTTTCTTGCGGGCCGGGGTTTTGCCGGTCACGGCGGCGGGTTCTGCGACGGGCGAGGCTCCGGGCATCGGAGGCACAGCCGGATTGGCGCGCGGGGCCACCTGCACGGTGATGCGTTTTTCACCGGGTTTGGGCGGCTTGACCCGCCGTGCTGAAAAATCGCCGCTAATTTGCTGCGCCATCAAGGCACAGGGCAAACATAGCGCCACGGCCAGCGCCGCTGTTCTGATTATTCGGTGTCCCATGGGCTGCTCGATCCCTGCCGGGTTTTGTTTTGCCCAGTGTCGCACAATCTGACCGAAAAAACCATCAGTGTTGCCAGATTGAAAACGCCTGTGCCCAAACACCCTGTTCGAAAGGATATAGCGCACCGGATTTCAAACAAATGTTCCACAAATTTCCCAGCAAAATAAATGCCTTATCAAACTTAGTAAATAAAAACGCGAGAAATCTAAAAAGACTACATTCGGGTCAAACATTCGCCCCAAACCGGCGTCAAAACATCTTCATACCGACGAGGGACAGGGAATGAGAGAGCCCGCCAAACATCCCGAGTTGGTGACGAAAAAACAGTACACCTACGGAGAGAGACCATGCTTAACTTTATCAAGAACTTCCGCGAAGACGAAGCCGGCGCAGTGACCGTTGACTGGGTTGTCCTGACCGCAGCCGTTGTTGGCCTGGCCGTTGCCGCATACTCCACCATCGAAGCCAACTCCCTGACCCTGATCGACGCAGCCGCTGGCCGCGTTCTGGAAGAGAACACCTTCCCGGGCGCCGGCGCAGGCGACGGCAGCTAATTTTGGAGGCTACGTCATAACATTGACGTTACACAAATTCTTGTTGGCGTAGGCTAATAAGCCTCGCCAACGTCTAAAAGGTGAAACTGCAGTAGTTTGCAGGCAAAATAGAGAGCTAAACATGTTCAACTTTATCAAGAACTTCCGCGAAGACGAAGCCGGCGCAGTGACCGTTGACTGGGTTGTCCTGACCGCAGCCGTTGTTGGCCTGGCCGTTGCCGCATACTCCACCATCGAAGCCAACTCCCTGACCCTGATCGACGCAGCCGCTGGCCGCGTTCTGGAAGAGAACACCTTCCCGGGCGCCGGCGCAGGCGACGGCAGCTAATTTTGGCATCAGCCATACTTTAAAAATACGAGGCGCGTGCGGCATGCGCGCGCCTTGCATTTGTCTGAAAGTCTCTTCCATCATGGGGAACCTGCGCATGCTGACGTCCTTGAACCGCTTCTTCCGCGACGATTCCGGCGCTGTAACCGTCGACTGGGTTATCCTGACCGCCGCCATCGTCGGCTTCTGCATCACAGCCTACACTCTTATGGAAGATGCCACGCTTGATCTGCGCGATGGTGTCGCCACCGAGTTGACCGTTCAGAACGACTTCTGATTTCGCCGCTTTCCGGGACATGAAAATGTCCCTTTTCCGCCCTGCGAAAGCGGCAATCGGGTGACAGATTGTAAACAATCGCGGGTCTTTGCCCGCTTCACCCAAGCCCCATGGCCGGCACCCCCGGCCCTCCACGCGATCCATGAGGTTTCCCATGCGACTTGTATTCGGACTTGTGCTCCTTGTCGGCATCGGCCTTGCCGGTTTCGCCGTCTACATGGCGCAGAACTACATCGGCGCTTATGAAAACGCGCTGGTTCAGGCGCGCCAGAACCAGGTGGCCTCTGTTCCCACGCAGATGATCTACGTCTCGACCAAGGAAATTCCCTACGGTCACGAGATCACCGAAGAAGACATCAAACTCGCCCCCTGGCCCGAAGAGATCCTGCCCGAAGGCGTGTTCACCGAAAACAGCCCCCTGCTGGGCCCCGGTATCGAACGCCGCGTGGCCCTGCGCAACATTGAACCCTTTGAGGCAATGTTGCCCACCAAAGTCTCTGAGCCGGGCGGCTCTGCCGGTCTGACGTCTTTCCTTGAACCCGGCGAGACAGCCTTTGCCCTGAAGGTCGATGTGGCCACGGGCGTGTCCGGCTTCCTCCGCCCCGGCGACCGTGTCGACATCTATTGGACAGGCAAAGTGAACGCGGGCGGTCAGTCCGGCAGCGTCACCAAATTGATCCAGACCGGCGTGCGTCTGATTGCCGTAGACCAAAAGGCGGAAACCAACGCCAATGCCACAATCATTGCCCGCACGGTCACCGTGGCCGCATCCCGCGAAGTGGTCAGCGTTCTGACCCATGCGCAATCCACCGGCAAGTTAACCCTGTCACTGATCGGGGTCACGGACACCGCGCTGGTCGAGGAAAGCATCGAAGTCGATCAACTTTCGATGTTGGGAATCGTCGCTGAGGCACCGCAACTGGCCCCGAAAGAGGAATCCTGTTTCACCCGAGTCCGTCGTGGCGCTGACGTGGTGCAGATCCCGATCCCCTGCACAAACTAACGACCTTGTATCAGGGCCCCCACCGGGGCCCTTTTGCGTATCTCGCGGCCTGCCTGTGACCTGTTGTCCACATAAAGCGAAGGCCCGAAAACCTTGATTCTTGCAATAAATGTCGTTCTGGCCCACAGTGTCGGAAAATACAGGCGTTAAGACCTGTTAACGAGGCGTGATCGAAAGGCAGGTCACATGAAAATTGACGGCTTTATGAAGGCGGCCCTGCTGGGTCTGTCCTTGGGTGCTGCAACTTTGTCTGCGCCCGCCCATGCGGATTCGATCCGCGTGGTCCGCACCGGAACCGAGTCGGTGCTGAACGTGCCAATGAACCGCGCAGTCGTGGTCGAAAGCGATGTGCCCTTTGCCGAGCTTTCGATTGCCAACCCTGCGATTGCAGATATTTCGTCGCTGTCGGACCGGACGATCTATGTCCTGGGCAAGACACCGGGCACGACAACACTAACGATCCTTGACCCGTCAGGGCGGCTGATCACCAACGTGGACGTGCGCGTTGCGGCGGATGTGACAGAGTTCAAGGAACGTCTGCAGCAGATCCTTCCCGACGAAAAGATCGAAGTGCGCACCGCCAATGACGGTATCGTCCTGTCCGGGACGGTGTCCTCGATCGCGCGGATGGAACGCGCGCTGGATCTCGCACAAAGATATGCGCCCGAACGCGTGTCCAACCTGATGGTTGTCGGCGGCATCCAGCAGGTCATGCTGAAAGTCCGCTTCGCCGAGATGCGTCGTTCCGTGTCCAAGGCGCTGCGTGCGTCGCTGGCCACGGGCGGATCTACGTTTGGGGGCGATCTCGGCGTCGAGCTGGGCACCGGAAACGCGGGCCCTCTGGCGGCTGTGGATTCGGTCGCCGACAAACTGTCGCCACGCGCGCTGGGCACCGAAGGTGCGGTGATCTTTGGCTTCAACGCAGGCGGCCTTGAAGTCGGCATTCTGCTGGAAGCCCTGGAAACCAAGGGGATGGTGCGCACACTGGCGGAACCGAACCTGACCGCCCTGTCCGGTCAGGAAGCAACCTTCCTTGCGGGTGGCGAATATCCCGTGCCCGTGGCGCAGGGTGATGACTCTGTCACCATCGAATTCAAACCTTTCGGCGTCGAGCTTGCGTTCATTCCGCGTGTGATCGACGGCGATCTGATCAATCTGGAACTCGAAGCTGCCGTGTCGTCGATTGACACCAGCAATGGCATCACCTTCTCGGATGTGACCATCGCAGGTTTCTCGCGGCGCGAAACATCGACCACGGTCGAATTGCGGGACGGCGAAAGCTTTGCCGTTGCCGGTCTGCTTCAGGAAGAATTCAGCGATCTGAACGGTCAGGTGCCGTGGCTGGGCGATGTGCCCATCCTCGGCGCCCTGTTCCGGTCCGCTGAATACGAACGCGACCAATCCGAACTGGTGATCATCGTCACCCCGCATCTGGTCGAACCTGTCCGCGGCGAGGCACTGGCCCTGCCCACGGATCGTGTCACCTTGCCCACCGAACGCGAGCTGTTCCTCAACGGTAAGATTTCCGGCGGAAAGACACCGCGCACCGGTGCCGCAGGCGAGATTGCCAAACAGGACTTCAACGGCTCCTACGGCTACGTAATGGATTGAGATCATGGCTGAATTGACCCATCCCCGCATGATCCGAACGGGTCTTTTCACTGCTTTGGCCGTTGTCTTGGCCGGATGCGCCGCCGAAGACACGATGCACGAAGGGTTTCGTGACGTCGGCGCCAGCGTTGACACCGGCTATTTCGGCAACGCGACCATGAACAACCATCAGTATATGACGGGTGAAAAGAGCTACGCCTACGAGCTGTCACAGCGCTTTGCCTCCGAGGTCATGACGACCGTGAACTTTGCCTTCAACTCGTCGGCTCTGGACCAAGGTGCAATTGACACCCTGCGCGAACAGGCCCGCTGGATCCGCCAGTTCCCCGAGGCACGCTTTCGCGTCTTTGGTCACACGGACAAGGTCGGGTCGAACAGCTACAACAAATCGCTGGGCATGGCGCGCGCACGCGCTGTCGTGAATTTCCTTGTCAGCCAAGGGATTGAGCGCTCGCGGCTCGAAGCCGTGGTGTCCTATGGCGAGACCCAGCCGCTGATCGTGACCGAAGGTCGGGAACGTCGCAACCGCCGCACCGTGACAGAGGTGTCGGGCTTTGTCGGACGCCACCCCACAGTGCTGGAAGGCAAATACGCCGAGATCATTTATCGCGAATACGTGAACAGTGCAGAGCCTCAGACATCATTGGGCGAACAGTCCGGAGCCGAGCTTCAGATCGGGAACTAACCTCAGGAACGACTGAAATTATGAAGGGCTGCCAATATGTTGGCGGCCCTTTCTTGTTTTTGTGGCCATGGTAAACGCCCGGATTGCAGCATTCACCATTCGGGCGGAAACCGCCCCGGCGTCCAGAAACTCCGCACAATTGGGGAAATTTGGCCCCAATCTCGCCGCCTTTCCCAGCCAATTTACCTCAACGAACCAGTGCGCCGGGACGACTCGGTGGCCGCGTTTACGAAGGTCGGCAGAACGCCGCACCCCATTCGGGACGCGAGAACAAAGGACGAGAGGCATGACCAGTACGACCGCAGATCCCGCTCCGATCGTGGCCTGCACCATCAGCCGGGACGTACAGAATTTCGACCTGCTGATCGAAGACATGGAATCCCTCCTGGGCGAAGGATGGGGCGACCTCGGCTTTAACGAGGCGCTGGCGTTCTTGCGCCAGCCAGAAGCAAAAGACATCGAATTTGTGGCCCTTGCCATTGATGCCATCGACGAGGGCGAGGTGTCGGATCTGACCGCCATCATCGCAGGTGCCAAGGCCATGGGCGTGAAGGTCGTATTGATTGCCGAGGATGTTACACCAGCCTCACTGCACCAGTTGCTGCGCAGCGGCGCTGACGAATTCATCCCCTACCCCCTGCCAGAGGGAGAGTTGGAAGCCGCTGTTGAACGGCTGCGCGCCCCTGCCCCGGTCGCAGAGCTGCCCGTGGCGGAAGCCACCGGCGTAAAACTGCAAGGCGACGGCGATGGCATTTTGATCGCGGTCCAAAGCCTTGCGGGTGGCTGCGGCGCGACAACCGTGGCGGTCAACCTCGCCTATGAGCTGGCCAATTCCACCGCTGGCGGCAAAACGCCCAAGGTCTGCCTGATGGATCTGGGGCTGCAATTCGGCTCTGTCGCGACATATCTGGACCTGCCGCGCCGCGAAAACGTGTTCGAGATGCTCTCCGACATCGAACATCTTGATGGCGATACCTTCTCGCAGGCCCTTGTCTCGTTCGAGGACAAGATGCAGGTGTTCACCTCGCCCGCAGATATCCTGCCGCTGGACTTCGTCGGCCCGTCAGAGGTGGCTAAACTGCTGGATGTGGCGCGCGAGCATTTCGATTACGTCGTTGTCGACATGCCCGGCTCGCTGGTGCAGTGGACGGAAACCGTGCTGACCGAGGCGCAGGTCTTCCTTGCCATGGTCGAACTGGACATGCGGTCGGCCCAGAACACGCTGCGGATGAAACGGATGCTGCAATCCGAGGATTTGCCGTTTGACAAGATCCGCTTTGCGCTGAACCGCGCCCCGAAATTCACCGATCTCCAAGGCAAAAGCCGCGTCAAACGCATGGCCGACAGCCTCGGCATCGCCTTGGACCAACAGTTCCCCGATGGCGGGCGCGCCGTGATGCAGGCCTGTGATCACGGGCTGCCGCTGGCCAATCACGCAGCCAAGAATCCGCTGCGCAAGGAAATCGCCAAACTGGCCGAACAGCTAAACGCAATCGCGGCGGATGACGCCGAGGCCGCGTAATTTCCAAAGGTTGACCCATGTTCTCACGGTACAAAAAGCCAGACACCTCGACACCGGTTGCTGCAGCCGCACCCAAGGCGGCCGCGGCGCCGAAACCCGCGGCGCAACCCACCGCGCAGCGCAAGGTTCAGCCCAAGACCATTCCCGCCCAATCTGCGCCCGCCGATAAGGAAAAGAAGCGTAAGGAGCGTCTGGGCGAGGTAAAGCTGGAGCTGCACCGCGCCCTGCTGGAAAACCTCAACCTTGCGGCTCTCGATCAGGCGTCCGAACACGAGTTGCGTGAGGAAATCGCAGAGATCGCAACCGAATCCCTGCAGGAAAAAGGGCTGGTGCTGAACCGTGAAGAGCGGCGCACCATGATGAACGACCTCTATGACGAGGTGAAAGGTCTTGGCCCTCTCGAAGCCCTGCTGAAGGACGAGACGGTCTCGGATATTCTGGTCAACGGCCCGCATCAGATTTTTGTCGAACGCAACGGCAAGCTGGGCCTGTCGGACATCACGTTCAAAGATGAAAAGCACCTGATGCGGATCATCGACAAGATCGTATCCGCAGTGGGTCGCCGCGTTGATGAATCCAACCCCTATGTGGACGCCCGCCTGTCTGACGGGTCGCGTTTCAACGCAATGGTTCCGCCGATTGCCATCGACGGCTCGCTCGTCTCGATCCGTAAGTTCAAAAAGGACAAGCTCGGGATCGACGATCTGGTGCAATTCGGCGCCTTTACCGAGGAAATGGCCGTCTATCTGCAGGCGGCCGTGGCCACACGCCTGAACATCATCGTCTCCGGCGGTACCGGCTCTGGTAAGACGACCACACTGAACGCCCTGTCGTCCTTTATCGATGACAGCGAACGCATTCTGACGATCGAGGATACCGCCGAACTTCAGCTGCAGCAGACCCACGTCGGCCGCATGGAAAGCCGCCCGCCCAACGTCGAAGGCAAAGGCGCGGTCACCCCCCGCGACTGTCTGAAAAACGCGCTGCGGATGCGTCCTGACCGGATCATCGTGGGGGAAACCCGTGGCGAGGAAGTCATCGACATGCTTCAGGCCATGAACACCGGTCACGACGGATCAATGACCACGATCCACGCCAACTCTGCCCGGGATGGTGTGGCACGTCTGGAAAACATGATTGCCATGGCGGGGATCGACATGCCGCTGAAGGCCATGCGCTCGCAGATCTCGTCGGCTGTGAACCTGATTGTGCAGGCCTCGCGCCTGCAGGACGGCTCGCGCCGCATGACCTCGATCACCGAGATCACCGGCATGGAAGGCGATGTGATCTCTATGCAGGAAATCTTTCGCTTCCAGCGGGTTGGCCTGACGCCGGACAACAAGATCCTTGGTCATTTCACCGCCACCGGTGTGCGTTCCGCCTTCTCCGAACGCTTCCGGATGTGGGGCTACGATGTGCCCTCTTCGATTTACGAACCTTTCCGTCCCGAATAACCCTTTATTGCGAGTACTCCGCCCATGCTCACTGCAGCACCTGTCATATACGGCATGATTTTCCTCGGGGTCGTCGTTCTGGTGAACGGCGTCTACCTTGTCGCCTTTGGCAAGTCGATTTCCATGTCCAACCGGGTCAACCGGCGTCTGGAAATGCTGGACAAGGGCGAACGGCGCGAAGACGTTCTGGCCAAGCTCCGCAAGGAGATGGACCAGCATATGGAAAGCCGGTCCTTGCCCATCTATTCGCTGCTGGCGGACAAGGCGAACAAGGCCGCGCTGGCCTTCACCCCCCAACAGCTGATGATGATGATGGGCGCCGCGTCGGTGTTTGCCTTTGTCGGCCTGACCATCGGCACCGAAACCGCAGCGCCGGTGCGCGCCATCGTGGCGGTCGTCATGGGCGTGGGCGGCGTTTACATGTGGGTCGGTCACAAGGCCAAGAAACGCCTCGCCATGATCGAGGAACAGCTTCCCGATGCGGTGGAGTTGATGGTGCGCAGCTTGCGCGTGGGCCATCCTTTCACCTCTGCGATCACGGTTGTGTCCAAGGAAATCAAAGACCCGCTGGCCACCGAATTCGGCATCATCGCTGACGAATCCGCCTATGGGCGCGATATCGGCGAAGCGCTGAAACACATGGCGGAACGGCTGGACATGCAGGATATGCGCTTTCTCGCCGTGGCCGTGGCCATTCAGCAGCAGGCAGGTGGCAACCTCGCCGAGATCCTCGAAGGTCTGGCCAAGGTCATCCGCTCGCGCTTTCGCCTGTTCCGCCGGGTGAAGGCCATCACCGCCGAAGCGCAGTGGTCCGGCAAATTCCTCTCCGGCTTCCCCATCGCCGCGCTGATCTTCATTCAGGTCGCAAAACCCGACTACTACGACGAGGTGCTTGATCACCCGTGGTTCATCCCCGCCTGTTTCGTGGTCGGCATCATGCTGGTCCTCAACATGCTGGTGATGCGCTGGCTTGTGGACATCAAGGTCTGACCCAAGGAACTCTGCTCATGTTTGACCAAATCAATACCATGATTACCAATGTGCTGGGTCCGGCCGGTCCTTTGATCCTGGTCGCCGGTCTGGGGATCCTGCTGATCCTGTCGACCATTCCCTTTATCATGAACCAAAAGCCCGATCCTTTGGACAAGCTGAAGGAAGACGGCAAATCCAAAATGGACGCGCAGGCGCGCGCTGTTCTGCGCGACAAAAAGCGCAACGAGAAGCTCAACAAATACGCGCAATTCCTCGAGCCTCAGGACGAAAAAGAACTGTCGGAAATCAAGCTGAAGCTGATTCAGGCCGGTTACCGGTCCAAGGATGCTGTTCAGATCTACTACTTCCTGCAGTTTGCGCTGGGTCTTAGCCTGCTGGCCGCCGGTGTGACCTACTATCTTTTGTTCATCGACCCCGAAACAGCGACGATGAACACCAAACTGATGTATATTCTCGGCCCCGGCGTCGTGGGCTACATGGGGCCGAAATACTGGGTCAACAAACGTATGGCCGCGCGCCAGGAGCAAATCCAGAACGGGTTTCCGGACGCGCTTGATATGATGCTGGTTTGCGTCGAGGCAGGCCAGTCCATGGAACAGGCAATCCTGCGTGTGGCCAAGGAAATCCGCGCGTCCTACGTGGCCTTGGCCGAAGAGTTCGAGATCATCAGCCACGAGATGAAGGCCGGTAAGGACCGCACACAGGTGCTCAACGACATGGGCGAGCGTTGCGGCTCTCAGGATGTGTCCAGCTTTGTGACCATGCTTAATCAGGCGCAGACCTTCGGTACCTCGATCTCGGATGCGTTGCGGGTCTACGCCTCTGAAATGCGGGACAAACGCGTGATGCGCGCCGAAGAGGCGGCCAACAAACTGCCCACCAAGATGACGCTGACCACGATGATGCTGACCGTACCGCCGCTGCTGATCATCCTCGTCGGACCATCGGCGGTGGGCATCGCCAACATGGGTGCCATCACTCAGTAAGCATTTGCCACGTTTCATGAAAAGGCGTGCCCCCGCGGGCGCGCCTTTTTTTCTTGCAGGTCCCTGCCTCACAGTCTGGTGCATTGTCACGCCCGCTGTTTTGCGGCACCATAGGCTTGAGCAGTCAAACAACGGCACTGAAATGCCCCGACCCACGCATGACATTCGACGGACAGGTCCGGCGCTTTTTGCGCTGTGCCTTGTGCTGGCCTGCGCCGGCTGCGCCAAGGATCGCGATGCGCTGCCTGACAGCCCCTTTGCCCCGACGATTGACCCCGATGGCGACGCCGTGGACGGCTTGATCGTTGGCCACCGGCTGATGCAGGCGGGGGAAAATCACATGGCGCTGGAGGCCTTTACCCGCGCTGCCGCAGAGCGCGGCCTGACCGCCGAAGTGCTTGTCGCATTGGGCTCGGCCAATCTGGCGCTGGGCCGCATGAACCAGTCAGAAAAGCTTTTGCGCCGCGCGATCGAAGTTGACCCCGCTTGGCCTGAGGCGTGGAACAACCTTGGTGTTGTCCTGATCGAGCGCGACAAGCTGGGCGAAGCGGCACAGGTGTTTGAACGCGCCTATGCGCTGGACAATGGCGAAAGTGACGCAATTCGCGACAATCTGCGCTTGGCGCTCGCAAAACTTGAAAATAAACACTATGGTGATGAAAGCACCGAGGCTTTCAAACTGGTTCGGCATGGCAACAGCCAATATCAGATCCGCCGCAACGACGTTTGACCGACGGTTCGCCCCCAAACGGGCGCAACAATACACCGCGCAAAGCGGACATAAGCATAACCGTCGCAAAGACGGGACAGAGGCAGAGCAGTAAGAGGACGCAGGCACCATGCGCCATACTATCGTTGTTCCTATGTGCGTGGTCGCCATGGCCGCGCTGACGGCGTGCGAAAAAACCATCGACAAGGCCGAAGTCGATAGGGCGTTTCAGGGCGTGAATGTCATTGATGAAAGCAACCTCAACGAGGTGATGCTCTCTGTCGGCGATCCGAACGAAGCGGTCAGCTACTTCCAACGCAGCGCCGCTGCCTCGCCCGAGCGGATTGATCTGCAACGCGGGCTGGCGCAGTCACTGGTGCGCGCCAAACGCATCCCCGAGGCTGTGGCGGCCTGGACCAAGGTCACCAACCACAAAGAGGCCACCAATGCCGATCAGGTGGAACTGGCCGATGCGCTGATCCGCAGCAACGATTGGGCGCGCGCGGAAACCGTTCTGCACGCGGTGCCCCCGACGCATGAGACCTACAAACGCTACCGGCTGGAGGCGATGCTGGCCGACAGCAAGCAGGACTGGAAGAAAGCGGACAGCTTTTACGAGGTCGCCATGGGGCTGACCACACAGCCCGCATCGGTGATGAACAACTGGGGCTATTCCAAACTGACGCGGGGCGAATTCAACGAGGCCGAGCGCCTGTTCACCCAAGCGATCCGCGCCGATGACAGCCTGTTCACCGCCAAGAACAACATGGTTCTCGCCCGTGGGGCGCAGGGAAACTACACTCTGCCCGTCATGCCCATGAGCCAGACAGAACGCGCAGAGCTTTTGTACACCATGGGCCTGTCTGCGGTGAAACGTGGGGATGTGCAGATTGGCAAAGGTCTGCTGCGCGAAGCAGTGGAAACCCACCCGCAGCATTTCGACACCGCCGCGCGCGCGCTGACCGCGCTCGAAGACGGGTCGTAAGCCTGTGATGTCGATCACCATTCAATCGGCGGCGTGGTTCCTCCCCTTCGCTTTGCCGATATGCGTCTACATCATGTTCACCGACATGAAACAGATGCGCATTCCGAACCACGCGGTGATCGCGCTGTTTGGCGTTTTTGTCATCGTCGGGCTGATCGCGTTGCCCTTGCAGGACTATCTGTGGCGCTACGCGCATTTCATCGTGGCCTTGGTCGCCGGTATGGCGCTGACAGCCGCGCGCGCAATGGGGGCCGGTGATGCCAAATGGATCGCCGCCATGGCCCCTTTTGTGCATCTTGGCGATCTGAGCTTTGTGATGATCCTTTTTGCAGTCACCTTGCTGGCGGCATTTATCGGACATCGTCTGGCCAAACTGTCGCCGCTGCGCCGTCTGGCCCCGGACTGGGTCAGCTGGCAGGCAGGCAAGAAGTTCCCCATGGGCCTTGCCCTTGGCCCGGCTCTGGCGATCTACCTAGCGCTCGGCATGTTCTACGGCCAGCCTGCGCCGTAAGGCCCGCCAAACTCCCTGCTCCCGCCCTGATCGTGCCACAATGCTCGGTCATTCTGGCAACAAATCCACGGGCAGGACATTATCGATGAATATGGAGACCGGGGCCGTGCTGGCCCCTCCCGCACCCAAACGGATCGAGGACATGGGCCTGTCCCCTGTCATGATGCGTGACATCATCCTCAAGACACTGTTTCGCAAGAACACCAACAAGGTGACCGACCTCGCCCGCGCGGTCTGTCTGCCCCTGCCCGTGTGCCAAGAGATCATCGACATGGCGCGGGGTCAGGGCCTGATGGAGGCGATGGGCACCTTGGGGGCCGCAGGCGAGGTATCGTCGGAAATGCCTTACCAGCTCACTGACACCGGTAAGGCACGGGCGCTGGATGCGCTCGCGCAATCCGAATACTTTGGCCCCATGCCTGTCCCGCTGGAAGATTATCGCGCGCAGGTGGCGCGCCAGTCCATCCGCAACATTCAGATCACCCGCGATCAGCTGACCGGCGCGATGGGACATCTGATCCTGCCGGATGATCTGATCTCGAACCTCGGTCCTGCGGTCAGCTCGGGTCGGTCGATCCTGATGTACGGCCCGCCGGGAAACGGGAAATCCTCGATCTCGAACGGGATTCGGGACGCGATGGGGGATGAGATCTATGTCCCGCGCGCGCTGGAATATGCAGGCCAGATCATATCGATGTACGACCCAATCGTGCACACCTTGTCCGACAAGGATGCCCAAGACACCAGCGCCCTGCGCCAAAGGGCGCGTTTTGACCGCCGCTATGTGCTGTGCAAGCGGCCAACGGTGATCACCGGCGGCGAGCTGTCGCTCGACATGCTCGACCTTGTCTACAACCCCACAGCACGCACCTACCAGGCCCCGCTGCAGCTGAAATCCACCGGCGGCATCTTTATCGTCGACGACCTTGGCCGACAGGCGGAGCCGCCGCAGAAACTGGTAAACCGCTGGATTGTCCCGCTCGAAGAAAGCAAGGACATCCTTGCGCTTCAATCGGGTGAAAAGTTTGAGGTCCCTTTCGACACGCTGGTGATCTTCTCGACCAACTTCCACCCCAACGAGATCTTTGACCAGGCGGCGCTGCGGCGGATCTTCTACAAGATCAAGATCGACGGCCCGAGCCAGGAGAACTTCCTAAAGATCTTTGCCTTGGTGGCGCGGAAAAAGGGCATGCAGCTCGACGAAGCCTCCCTCGTCTACCTGCTGAAGCACAAATACCCGACGATCAACAACATCTACGCCAACTACCAGCCGGTGTTTTTGATCGACCAGATGATCGCCGTCTGCGATTTCGAGGGCATCCCCTACAAGATGAGCCCCGACCTGATCGACCGCGCCTGGGGCAACATGTTCGTCAAAGACGAGCACATCGTAAAGTAACGCAAGGATGGCCCTGATCGCCTTGGTCAGGGCTGCGCAACTTGCTGTATTCATGCAGAATTATCGCCGCCATCGGGCCCGTCAGATAGGCCCGCCCACAAAGATGAAAAAACATCGCGGATTTCTGTGATTTCCGTCTTGACGCCGCCCGCCCCTACCCTTAGACCCCGCCCACGGTCCGGCGCGGTAGCTCAGTTGGTTAGAGCGAACGACTCATAATCGTTAGGTCGGGGGTTCGAGTCCCCCCCACGCCACCACCGTTCCCCACATCAGTACGTGAATATTGCGGTCTGATCTGCACTTACTGACTGGACGTCGCCTAATGGTTGACAGGTCGCCTCGGCGCAGCGCTTAGTATCAAAATACGACTACATTTGCGGAACGGCCTAGCCGCAGCGCATGGCCAGTATCCAACCGAATTTCCGCTATTCCATAGCCGTAAACGAATATGGCTTTTACTGCTCGCCCAACCTTTACAAGGCCCGCGAGGTTCCACAGATCTTGGCGAAGGCAAGGTCTACGAGCCGAACACAATCAAGCTCATACGGCGCCTTTGCGGAACCCGCCACCATGCCGCTGCAGATAGCGAAATCCTCGGGCAGCGCAATGGGCGCGCGGGCCAAGATCGCAAAGGCCCATATCGAAGGCGAAACGATCGAGGTCTCGGTCAAAACGCTGGACGATCTAATCGACGCTGACCGCCCCATCTCCTTGTTGCAACTGGACATCAAGGCCGCGAGACACCCGCGCTGGAAGGCGCGCGTAACATCCTTACCACGCACGCACCGGTGATCATTCTGGAAGCGCCTAAACCTTGGCAGCAAGGCGACTATCTAGAAACACTGGCAGGACTGTTCCCGGATCAGCGGTATCGCCTGTGCGGCGTGATGGAACGCAACGCTTTCTTTCGCGCGCTCAAATGATTTAAGCGCGCACACCACAAAACGACAGATCGCTGAAGGTACGCAGGGCTTGCTATCTTTGAGGACTAAAGTGGCAGCCCGTAGGGGAATCGAACCCCTCTTTCCAGGTTGAAAACCTGGCGTCCTAACCGATAGACGAACGGGCCACTCTTTCGACGATTTCACCCAGAGGGCACGGTACCGTCACCGTATCCGACGCAATCACCAGAGGTGAAAGTGGCAGCCCGTAGGGGAATCGAACCCCTCTTTCCAGGTTGAAAACCTGGCGTCCTAACCGATAGACGAACGGGCCACTCTGTCGGTGAAGCGTCTTCTAGAAAAAGCCGCCCCCACGCGCAAGGGCTAAATCACACCAAAAGCAAAGTTTTTTCTAACAGCCTCGGTTCATGCCGGAAAATCTAGGGAGCAGACCGAAACTTCCATATGCGACAATAGCTTAGACGCGCCAAACATCAGTCGTGACAGGGGCTCGCATCTTCAAGCCGCAACTGCACCGACTGGCGCCCCTGCCATGTGTTGATGTCCAGCTTTCCCGCCAGGTGGAATCGACGCCCGCCATGCTCCAGAAGCGCAGGCCCCAGCGGGCCGTCCATCGCCCCAAAACAGATGCCGTCCAGCCGCCCGCCCAGTCCATCATCCGCGCGTATCTTCAAATGGCCGCTGCCAACCACCTTGGCAAAGCCGATGCGCACATCCGGCAGCACAAACCGCGGACCCGGCGCCCCCTGACCAAAGGGACCGGCACGTTCCAGATCCTTCACCAGCTCAACCTGCGCCGCCCCGGGCATCAGCATCCCGTCCACGCGAAGATCCGCAGCACCACCCTCGCCCGCGCCCTGCTTGGCCAGCAATTCGGCCAGCCGATCCATTGCGGCCTCCAGCTTGCCTTCTGCCACGGTCAGACCCGCCGCCATACGGTGCCCGCCCCCTTTGATCAGCAACCCCTCAGACGCAAGCCGCTGGATGCTGGCCCCCAGATCAACGCCCGCGACGGAGCGTCCCGATCCCTTGCCTTCGCCGCCCTCAAGGCCGATCACCACCGCCGGACGATTTGTCTGCTCTTTCAAGCGAGACGCCACGATTCCCACGACACCGGGATGCCAGCCCTCGCCCGCGGCCCAGACCAGCGGCGCATCCAGACCGCGCGCCTCGGCCTGGGCCAGTGCCGCCGCCCGAACGGACGCCTCGACCTCGCGGCGCTCCGCGTTCAGCTCCTCTAGGCGTGCCGCCAGCGCCTCGGCCTCGGCAGGGTCTGCGGTTGACAGCAACCGCGCCCCCAGATCCGCCGCCCCGATCCGACCACCTGCATTGACCCGTGGCCCAAGAACAAAGCCAAGGTGATAGCTTTCAGGGGCCCGCTCCAGACGGGCCGCGTCAGACAGGGCCACCAACCCGGGCCGCTCGCGCCGGGCCATCACCTTGAGCCCTTGCTGAACCAAGGCACGATTGACCCCCTTCAAAGGGGCAACATCGGCCACTGTGGCCAAGGCCACCAGATCCAGCAGCCCCATCAGATCAGGCCCTTTGCGCCCCGCCTCGCGCAATTGACGCCCTGCTTCCACAAGCATCAAAAACACCACCGCCGCCGCACAGAGATGCGCCAAGGCGCCATCCTCATCCTGCCGGTTCGGGTTCACCACGGCCACGCAGTCCGGTAAGGTCTCGCCGCCAAGGTGATGGTCCAAAACGATGACATCCGCGCCAACGGCCGCTGCGATCGGCCCGTGGGACAAGGTGCCGCAATCGACACAAACAATCAGATCATGCTCCGCTGCAAGCGCGGCCATCGCCGCATCATTCGGGCCATAGCCCTCGTCAATGCGGTCCGGCACATACAGCGTCGCGCTCAAACCCATCTGCCGAAGCCAATCCACCAACAGCGCGGCCGAGGCACCACCGTCCACGTCATAATCCGCGAATATCGCAATCCTCTGCCGGCCCGTCACCGCAGACAAAAACCTTTCCGCCGCGCGCGTCATATCCTTCAATGATCGCGGGTCCGGCAGCAGGTCGCGCAGTTTCGGCTCAAGGTAGCTCTCGCATTCAGGCGCTGTCACGCCAAGGCGGGCAAGTATGGCGCACAAGGGTCGCGCGAGCCCTGTCTGCTGGGCGATCAATTCTGCCTGCCGCTCAACTTCGACGTTTGGCCCCACCCAACGACGGCCCAACAGGCTGCGCTCTACATCCAGATAGGCCATGACAATCCCCTTTATCCTGCCCCCAGATACCCAAAGCGCGGCCTAAGCAAAAGACCTCTACAGCCACCTGACATCCCAGCCTTGCCAGCCCCTTCCCCCAACCACAAACCTGCAACGCGGAAAGCACAGACGACACTGTCACCCAAAGCCTCGATAGCACCAAAGGCACAGGCTCAAATCACCAGAAAACCCAACAAACCAGATACCGAAACCCATGCGAGGGACATCCCGCACACCACCAGTCCAAAAAGAAAGGCGACAGTCCCCTGCCGCCCACGCCTCCACAAAACCAACCACAGTCCCCGCTTTTCTTTGGCGCAAATACCTCGGGGGAATCCCCGCAGGGGATGGGGGCAGAGCCCCCTTCCGTCCTTAAACCGAATGCTCGAACGGGTTGCGATAATTCATCCGACGGACCGACCCCGTCTTGGACCGCATAAGAATGGTCTCCGTCTCGATCCAGCCCGGAGACCGCTTGATCCCGGAGACCACCGACCCGTTGGTCACGCCGGTCGCGGCAAAGATCACGTGATCGGTCACCAATTCGTCGCGCGCATAGATCTTGTTGAGATCCGTAATCCCCGCCTTGGCGGCGCGGCCCCGTTCGTCATCGTTGCGGAACAACAGACGCCCCCACATCTGGCCTCCCATACACTTCAGAGCCGCTGCCGCCAGCACCCCCTCCGGCGCACCGCCGGACCCCATGTACATGTCGATCCCGGTCTTGTCGGTCTCGGCGCAATGCATGACGCCTGCGACGTCGCCATCGGTGATCAAACGGATTCCCGCGCCGGTTTCACGCACTTCGGCGATCATGGTTTCGTGACGGGGGCGGTCCAGGATGCAGCAGGTGATATCACGTGTGGAACAGCCCTTGGCGGCGGCCAGCGCCTCGACACGTTCTTTCGGAGTCATGTCCAGCGACACCACATCCACCGCATACCCCGGCCCGATCGCGAGTTTGTCCATATACACATCCGGCGCATGCAGCATCGAGCCACGCGGCCCCATGGCAATCACGGTCAGCGCGTTGGGCATGTCCAATGCGGTCAGGGTGGTCCCCTCAAGCGGATCGAGCGCGATGTCCACGCCCGGACCGCCTTGGCCCACTTCCTCGCCGATATACAGCATCGGTGCCTCGTCGCGCTCACCTTCGCCGATCACAACCACGCCAGAAATATCGAGCTTGTTAAGCTCTTCGCGCATGGCGTTCACAGCGGCCTGATCCGCCGCCTTTTCATCCCCGCGTCCGATCCATTCTGCACTGGCAATCGCCGCCTGTTCGGCCACACGGGCCAAACCCAGAGAAAGCATGCGATCGTTAAAATCCTTGGGCTCGGACATTTGGTCTTCCTTTTTGAAAATATCGCCTTCGGGCTTATCCAGCCGCCCAACCGACGACAAGACTGCTGGCGCTAACATGGCCTGCTTCGCGGCGGATTGCGTCACTGACGTGACAGAGGCCCTTAAAACATAGGCATCCCTGCCGGACTGCGGCCAGCGGGCACCACATGGGCAGCGCAAACAAAAAGGGCGGGGAAAATCCCCGCCCTACGTGATGGTTCAAACCTGTTCGATGCGCAGCGCCACGGGGGGCGCCACGACAACCGCCAGACCATTGATCGCAGCCAGCGCATCATCCAGTGCCGCGCGGGTCGTCTTATGTGTGACAACCAGAACCGGCGCCTTGTCATCCACGTGATCGTATTGGCGCATCCGGTTGATCGAGACACCCGCCTCGCCCAAGGCCGCAGCCACTTTGGCCAGCGCGCCCGGTTTATCCACCAATGCTGTGCGGATGTAGTAGGGTGCAGGTGTCGTGGCACGTGCAGGCGTTGCCGCCACCAGATCGGTGGCCCGCTGGCCAAAGGTCGACATGCGCAAACCGCGCGCCACGTCAATCACATCGCCCATCACGGCGCTGGCAGTCGGGCCTTCGCCCGCGCCTGCCCCGCGCATCACGATCTGCCCGACCTGATCGCCATCGATCACCACCATATTCGTGCCACCGGTCAGCTGCCCCAGCGGAGAGGAGGCAGGCACCAGACAGGGCGCCATGGATTGCTCCAGCCCGCGGCCGGTCATACGGCTGACCCCCAGAAGCTTGATCCGGTAGCCCATGTCGGACGCCTGTCGGATGTCCTCGATGGTGATATTCCCGATGCCTTCCAGTTCGACGCCCTCGAAATTGACCTGCGTGCCAAAGGCGATCGAGGCGAGCAGCGACAGCTTATGCCCGGCATCGATCCCGCCCACATCCAGATTGGGATCCGCTTCGAGGTAGCCAAGACCATCTGCTTCGGCGAAGGCCTCGTCATAGGTCAGGCCCGCATCCTCCATCCGCGTCAGGATGTAGTTGCAGGTGCCGTTCATGACGCCCAACACGCGGGTGATCTCGTTTCCGGCCAAGCCTTCGGTCAGCGCCTTGATGCAGGGAATGCCCCCTGCCACGGCGGCCTCGAACCGCAGAACGGCGCCGTTGCTCTCCGCCAGTTCAGCCAGCGCCTGACCGTGATGGGCCAGCAGTGCCTTATTGGCTGTCACCACGTCTTTGCCCGCCTTCAACGCCGCTTCAACAGCAGCCTTGGCCGGGCCATCGCTGCCGCCCATCAGTTCGACAAAGACATCCACATCATCGCGGGTCGCCAAAGTGACGGGATCATCCTCCCAGCCGTAATCCTTCAGCGATACGCCGCGATCCTTGTCGCGATTGCGTGCAGAAACGGCCGTGATGCGGATCGACCGGCCGGAGCGCGATTCCAGCAGCGCGGCTTTCTGGCGCACGATCTTGATGACACCGGCTCCGACGGTGCCCAGACCGGCAATTCCAAGGCGCAAAGGGTCTGACATGGGGCGGTCCTCCGGGTTGGCTGGCGATTAGACGCTTCCCGTTACCCCCAAGCGCTGCGCCCTGCAACCAGCCATGGCAAGGAAAGCCGGACCTATGGCTCTTGCGCCCGCAGTTCGGCGGCTTTTTCACGTAGGCCCGCCAGACGCTCCGCCGTGTCTGCGGATTGGGCCACCTCACGACCCGACAATCCATCGGCCCGCGACTGCAAACCCTCGGCCTGTGCTTCGAGCTGTGTGCGCGCCTCGACCGTGGCCCCGGGTGCAGTGGGCTGGTCCACCAGATCGGCCAAGGGGATAAGCGCGGGATAGGGCGCCTTGCGCACGCCTTCGGATTGCACCGCATCGAGTTGCGGGAATTGCGTGCAACCGGCGATACACAACACGGGGATCAAGCAGGACAGGACAGGCAAACGCATCATACCCCGTTTCATGCCGCATGGCGCGAGGTTAGACAATGCTTGTTCATCACGAGCACGCCATATCCACGATGCAGTGGTTGATCTGAACGGTTGTTCATATAATCATGCGCCTATGGCACGCACCCAAGGTTCCCACGCCCAGATCACCGGCCCGCGCATTCAGGCAGCGGCGCAACAGCTGTTCGCCGATCACGGCTATGCGGCTGTCTCTATGCGCCAGATCGCAGCGCAGGTCGGCCTGCAGGTCGGCGCATTGTACAACTACATCCCCGACAAGCAGGCGCTGCTGTTCTCCCTGCTCGAAGGGCATATGACAGAGCTGCTGGCCACATGGGACGCGCAGCCTGTGCCCGACACGCCCCATGCCCGTCTCGAAAGCTTCGTCCGCTTCCACATCGGGTTCCATCTGGAACGGCCGCAGGCGGTGTTCATCGCCTATATGGAGCTGCGCAATCTCAGCCCCGAGAATTTCACCAAGATCGAGGCCCTGCGCCGCCGCTACGAGGACGCGCTCGAAGCCATCCTGCGCGATGGTCACGCCAGTGGCGATTTCAATGTGCCGGACACAAAGCTCGCCACCCTTGCGGTGATCGCCATGCTGACCGGCGTGACCACATGGTATCGCGACGGCGGCCGCCTGACCCCGCAACAGGTACAAACCCTGTATTGGGACATGGTCCGCAAGACCGTGGCGGGCTGAATGTCGGTGTCAGCGGGTCTGCTGCACGGTCTCGAGATATTCGACCAAAGCCACCAGTTTGCGCGGGGTGGGCGTCTGCCGACCGTCACCGCTGTCAAACGGCACCAGATCGCCTTCAAGCAGCGCGCCAAACTCCGGCATCCCCGGCCCATCGATGTCGGAGCGCGCGTAGCCATCGACGATGGACATGGTCTTGGCCCGTGGGAAGGTGCCGTTGTGGCGCAGCGCCAGCAAGGTCAGATCCTTAGGGGCTTTCTCCATACGACGGGCATAGGCGCCGTTGCCTTTGGCGTCTTCGCCATGGCAGATCGCACAGTTTTCCATGAACAGCGCCTTGCCGTCCTGCGGTCCGGGCATCTCGCCCGCTGGATCGGGGGTGCAGCCTGCCACTGCCGTCGCGCAAAGCGCCATGATTGCCAAAGCCCGCATTCCAACCTCCCTTTGTTTTCCAACTCATGCCCGCGCGCCCTGTCCTGCGCAAGAGCCAGCCGCTGTTCCGTGCCGCTGCACGTCGCAGACGGGTCACACCAGAAGACATCAGACCACGCCACACATCTCTGATCAGGATCAAACCACAGATGAAAGATACGCTATGACTTCCGAAATGGCCCCCTACGCCGTGACAATGCTGCTGGCCGGCATCGGCATTCCGATCCTCGCGGCGCTCAATGGCGCTTTGGGCGTCCATCTGGGCAATCCGGTGGCGGCGGCGGTTGTGTTGTTCTGCGTCGCACTGGTGCTGGGGCTGGTCGTCTGGGGTCTGACCGGCGGCGGCAGCCTGGGGCGGGTTCTGGATGCCCCGCGCCACTTGCTGGGCGGTGGCGCCTTTGTGGCCTTCTACGTGCTGACGATCACCTTTGTCGCGCCGCGTTTCGGCGTCGGCAATGCGGTGTTCTTTGTCTTGCTGGGACAGTTGGTTTCGGCTGCGGTGATCGATCACTTCGGCCTGTTCGGCGCGCGGCTGTCGCCCCTGACCCTGACGCGCAGCACAGGCATTGCGGTGATGGCCCTTGGCGTCTGGATCACCCAGCGCGCCTAACGCACATCACGCCGTAGGTCGGGGCTGTGCCCCGACTGCACTCAGGCCTCGATCAGATGCCCTGCCTCCAAGCGGACCTGACGGTCCATCCGCGCTGCCAGATCCAAGTTATGTGTCGCGATCAGCGCCGACAGCCCCGTTTCATGCACCAGCGTCATCAGCGCCGCAAATACGCGGTCCGATGTTTCAGGATCGAGGTTGCCCGTCGGCTCATCCGCCAAAAGCAGCTTTGGCCCGTTGGCCATCGCCCGACAAAAGGCCACCCGTTGCTGCTCTCCACCTGACATGGCAGCGGGACGGTGTTCTGCGCGGGCGCGAATGCCGACACTGTCGAGCAGATCATGCGCCCGCTCCGTCGCAGCCTTCGCCGAGACGCCATTGGCCAGTTGCGGCAAGGCGATGTTCTCGGCCGCGGTGAATTCCGGCAACAGATGGTGGAATTGGTAGACAAAGCCCACTTCGGCACGGCGCACCTGTGTGCGGCGCCGGTCCGATTTGTCCTGCAACGCCTCGCCCGCGATCTCGACGACACCGGCATCCGGCGTGTCCAGCAGGCCCGCCATATGCAAAAGCGTCGACTTGCCAGCACCTGAGGGCGCGACCAAGGCCACGACCTCGCCGCGCTGCACCGTCAGATCGCAGCCGCGCAGCACATGCACCTCGTTGGGTTTGCCCGCGTTATAGGCTTTGGTGATGCCGCTCAGGCGCAAAACCGTCTCACTCATAGCGCAGCGCCTCCACAGGGTTCAGCCGCGCCGCACGGCGGGCCGGAAAAATCGTCACTACGAAAGATAGCCCCAGCGACAGCACAACCGCCGACATGACATCCGCAACTTGCAGCTTTGCCGGCAGGAAATAGATCCCACGGATCGACGGGTCCCAAGCGCCCCCGCCCGACAACCAGTTCACCATGCCAAAGATCGGATCGATATAGAGCGCGAACAGACAGCCAAGGATCACCCCCATGGCCGTCCCTATGATGCCGGTGAAGGATCCGCAGATGAAAAACACCCGCATCACCGACCCTTCGGTCAGCCCCATGGTCCGCAGAATGCCAATGTCGCGGCCTTTGTTTTTGACCAGCATGATGAGACCCGAGACGATGTTCATCGTCGCGATCAGCACCAGCACCGACAGGATGACGAACATCACGTTGTCTTCCATGTCGAGCGCGCGCAGAAACCCGCCCGAGGCATCCTGCCATGTCCAGATCAAGGCCCCTGCCCCGGCCGCCATAGCAATGGGACGGGTGTATTGCTCCACCTGCTCGGGGTCTTCGACGATAACCTCCAGCTCGTCAGCGACCCCTTCGCGGTCGAAATACAGCTGCGCCTCGGCAAATGGCATGTAGACGCGGGTGCGGTCGATGTCATAGCGCCCGGCGGTAAAGATATACTGCACGTCATAGCTTTTGACGCGCGGGCTGACCCCGAATGCGGTTTTGACCCCGTTGGGCGAGATCAGCTTGACCTTGTCCCCGATGCCCACGCCCAATTCCATCGCGACGCCGGACCCGATGGCAATGCCGTCCTCGAAACGGTCCAGATCGCCACGTCCGGTTTCAGGGTCGGCGATACGCGGGATCGCCTTCAGGTCGTCCAGCGCGATGCCAAAGACCTGCACACCGGCGTTGCTGCTGTCATAAGACGCCATCACCTGCCCCTTAACCAAAGGGGCCACGCGGGTCACGCCTTCGACCTGACGCACCTTTTCGGCCATGCCTTCGTGATCGGGCAAGGTGCGCGTGTCCTGTCCGTTTTCGTCCGTTCGGGTGACGTGATAGACGGTGACATGGGCGTTGGCCCCCACGATGGTATCGACAAATTCTGCCCGAAACCCCGACCGCACCGCCAGCGTGGCAATCAGCGCAAAGACCGCCAATGTGATCCCCACAAGGCTGATCCATGTCATGACAGACACCCCGCCCTCGGCGCGTTTGGCGCGCAGGTAGCGCCATGCAATCATCCATTCAAAGGGCGCGAAAGGCGGCGGGTTGCGCATCTTGGCTTGTCTTTCTTGGCTCTGCTCCGCCGCGAAACTGGCCTTTTGCCGACGGCGGGTCAAGTTGGTGAATCATCTATGGCAACAACCTGCAAGGAGCGATCATGAAACTTCTGGTGATCGGGGCCACCGCCGGGATCGGCGCGCTGGTCGCGCAAGAGGCGCAAACACGCGGGCACAGCGTCCGCGCCTTTGGCCGCAGCGCGGACAAGCTTGAGCCCTCGGACACTTTGGAGCCTTGGGTGGGCGACGCCACAGAAGCGTCGGACCTTGCCCCCGCGCTGGCGGGGGTGGATGCCGTGGTGATGACGCTGGGCATTCGCGAAAGCATCGCCATGCTCTGGCAGCCGGTGACACTGTTTTCCGCCGCCACGTCGGCGCTGGTGCCCCTGATGGAACAGCACGGGCCGGACCGGCTGATCGCTGTGACGGGCATCGGCGCGGGCGACAGCCACGCCGCCCTGTCGACGGCGGAACGGCTGGGGCACAAGATCCTGCTGTCCAAACCCTACGACGACAAAACCCGACAGGAAGAGATCATTCGTGCCTCGCGGCTGCGCTGGACCCTCGCGCGCCCCACGATTCTGACGTCGAACGCCGCGTCGCGACGCTATCGGGTGATGGAGGAGCCGGCACAGTGGCGCATGGGCATGATCAGCCGCGCCGATGTGGCCGATTACATCGTGACAGCGCTTGGTGATGACAGCACCGTTGGCAAGGCCCCTGTGCTGGCCCGCTAGCGCCTTGCCAATCCGGCGTGGCGCGCCATAGTGCGCCCCATGACTGGACCACGCTATACCCGACTCGTCGCTGACCTGCCTGCCACCGTGCCTTTTGTCGGACCGGAAGAACTGGAACGCAAGCGCGGGGCCCCCTTCCGGGCCCGGCTGGGTGCGAACGAAAGCGGCTTTGGCCCCTCGCCCTTTGCCATTGCTGCCATGCAGGACGAAGCCGCCGAGGTCTGGAAATATGCTGACGCCAGCCACGAAGAGCTTAAGGCCGCATTGGCCGAGGAAATCGGAGCAACCCCCGACAATATCCTGATCGGCGAAGGTATCGACGGCCTGCTGGGCTACACCGTCCGGCTGCTGGTGGCCCAAGGCGATGCTGTCGTCACGTCGGACGGGGCCTATCCGACCTTCAACTACCATGTGGTGGGCTTCGGCGGCGATTTGCACAAGGTTCCCTATGCGCACGACCGCGAGGATCTGCGCGCGCTGATTGCCCGTGCCCACGAAACCTGCGCCAAGATCGTCTACCTTGCCAATCCTGACAACCCGATGGGCACTTGCCTCAAAGGGTCAGAGATCGAGGCCGCGCTGGACACCCTCCCCGAGGGCTGCACCCTCCTGCTGGATGAGGCCTATGCCGAATTTGCCCCTGCCGATGCGGTGCCGAACATTGCCTGGGATGACCCGCGCGTGATCCGTTTCCGCACCTTTTCAAAGGGGTACGGCATGGCTGGCGCGCGCGTGGGCTATGTCATTGCCGCGCCGGAGATCATCAAATCCTATGACAAAATCCGCAACCACTTCGGCATGAACCGGATGGCGGTGGCCGGTGCCTTAGCAGCGCAGCAGGACAAGGACTGGCTGCATCAGGTGATTGCGTTGGTGGAACAGTCCAAGGCCGAGATTGCGCGCATCGCGGCGGATAACGGGCTGACCACCCTGCCGTCGGCCACCAATTTCGTGGCCGTGGATTGCGGGGCCGACGGTGTCTTTGCCCGTCGCGTTTTGGAAGCACTGGCCGGTTTGGGCGTCTTTGTGCGCATGCCCTTTGTGGCGCCGCAAAACCGCTGCATCCGGATCAGCGCAGGCACACCTGACGACATGGCCGTGCTGGCCGACGCCCTGCCCAAAGCCCTGCAAGCCGCGCGGCAGGAAACGTCTGCGGATTAATCCTGTGTTCACGGAAATATGTGACAGCTAACAGGACTTTGCGCCGCAGCGCCCTAACTGCCTGATCCAAGCGCAACGCAACGATCAGGTCGGAGAAAGGCACATGCACAACCAACACCCCCAACCGGTCGAGGATTACATGACCGCAAATATGATCCTGCTTGCTGTCAATCTGATGTGGGTTTTCGTGGCTGTATGGTCCGTTTGGGGTCTGGCCCCTGTGGTGCTTTCTGCGGTGGCGTTGAACCACCTTATCACCCGGCTGGAACATTACCGCCGCCAGCGGGACAACACCTTGGGTGCGCCCGCCGACAACAGGTGATTAACGCGCAGATAGGCTGCTTGCGGCGGCGGCAACGCCACCTGCACGATGCGGAATGTCCAGCGCGCCCAGACCGGCCTCGATCACGCCCAGCAGGCCGAGGATCATATGCGCATTCACATGCCCCATATGGCCGATGCGGAAATACCCTGACGCGGTCGGGTCCTCTGGATCCTCAACCCCCAATCCGATCCCGAGCGTGACCCCGGCCTCATCGCGGCACCACGCCCGCAGGCGGTCCCCCTGCCCCTTGCCAAGGCTGAGCGCTGTGACCGCGTGGGACCGGTGCGCAGGGTCCGCAATGTTCAGCCGCATCGGGCCGTCCTGCCCCCAATGCTCCACCGCCGCCCAGATCGCGCGGGCCAGACGGGCATGGCGTGACCAGATCGCCTCCATGCCTTCCGCCTTCATCATGTCCAACGCCGCCCGCAGCCCGTACAGATGATGCGTGGGCGCGGTGCCGCCAAAATACTGGTAAAACAGCTCTGGATGGGCACGGGGCTGCCAGTTCCAGTAGTTCGACACCGCAGGCATGGCGCGCTGCACCTCTGCCGCCCGTTCGTTAAAGAACACCAGCCCCAGCCCCGGTGGAGTCATCAGCCCCTTCTGGCAGGCGCTGACGGTGACATCCGCGCCCCAAGCGTCCATGCGAAACGCGTCACAGCCCAGCGAGGCCACACAATCCGCCATCAACAGCGCAGGGTGGCCGGTTTCCTCCAGAACGCGGCGCAGCGCCATAATGTCGGATCGCACCGAGGACGACGTATCCACATGCACTGCGAGGATCGCCTTGATCGCTTGCGCGCTGTCAGCCAGCAAAGCGGCGCGCACACGGTCGGGATCAATCGGTGTCTGGCGGCCATGTTCCAGAATGTCGACCTTGATGCCCAAGCCACGGGCGACCTCGGCCCAGCCATGGCCGAACCGGCCGCAGGTCGGCACCAGAACGGTCTCGCCCGGTGCGACTGTATTGGCAAGCGATGCCTCCCACGCGCCGTGACCGTTGCTGATGTAGATCGCCACATGCTGGTCGGTTTGCGCCACCTGTTTCAGGTCAGGGATCATGCCCTGCACCATCGCCAGCAGGTCGGCGTCGTAAATGTCCGGCGCGGGCCGATGCATCGCCTGCAAAACGGCATCAGGAATGACCGAAGGACCGGGAATGGCAATATGGGAGCGACCGCTGGCAAGCGTCATTGTGCGACCTTTCTAGAAATTCATGGCCGGACGGAACACCGGCTGCGCCGCGCCGTCAATCCCCGCATTGGGTGGACTTGTCCACGATGGGAAGCTACACCGCCGCACGAAGCACGGGACAGATATATGCTGGCAAAATTTCTAGAGATGCTCGACAAGGCCGAGCGCAAGGTGCGCTACTCTTTCGGCACAGACATCACGGACCCCGTGCAGCGCCGCTGGTCGCGCCTGCATTACCATCTGTTCGACCATGCATTTCTGCGGGTGCTGTGGACCAACTTCTATGAAATCGCCCCGGGTGTGTACCGGTCCAACCAGCCGACCCACGCGCGGTTTGCAAAATATGCAGCTCTCGGGATCAAGACGGTTGTGAACCTGCGCGGCGAGGACAAGCGCGCCCATTATCTGTTTGAAAAAGAAAGCGTCGAAGCGCTTGGCATGACCTTGATCGACGCCAAACTGTGGGCGCGCTCTGCCGCACCGCGGTCGCGTCTGATCGCCGTGATCGACGCCCTGCGCGCCGCAGAACGCCCGATGATGTTTCACTGCAAATCCGGTGCAGACCGGACCGGCATTGTTGGCGCGATGTATCTGATGATCTTCGAGGACGCGCCGATCGAAGTTGCCAAGAAGCAACTCAGCCTTCGCTACATTCACCTCGACTTCACAAAAACCGGTATTCAGGACTACGTTCTGCGGCTGTTCGAGGCCCGCCAGCAGATAGGCCAGATCGACTTCGAGGCATGGATCAGGACCGAATATCAGGCCAAGCCCATTCAGGCAGGCTGGGACGCGCGACGCCCTGAACTGGAGGTTGCGCGAGAACTCTATGACGGGCGTGACAGCTAAGCGGCCAACCGGCCTTCAGTCCTGATCAAACAAACGCGCGGACAACAGTTTGACACGCCCAGAGCGCCCCACATCCGCGCGCGGAACCAGCAGCCCGTGACGGAGCCCCGACCGCCCTGTGAAACGCGTCCAGAGGTTTGACCCGGTACAGACCAGATGACCGAGCCCCGCCTGTCCGCGCGCCCGATGAAAGCAATAGCGGTGGGGCGCGTGCAGTGCGCGGGCGACAGCATCGGTCCAGCCGTCTTCCAAAACCGCCTCCGCGGGCAAGACCATCAGCCAGTGCCCTTTGGCGCAGGCGATCCCCTCGGCCAAATCACCCTGTACGATCTGGGCGCCTGCGGCCTCGGCGATCTTTTGCGTCGCATCCGTCGATCCGGTGTCACAAATGATCAACTCGCGCAAAAGACCGGCATTCAGCCCCTCGCCCAAGGCGCGCAGTGCCACTGGCAAAATGGGTTGGGCATTGCGGGTCGCGATGACTACGGAAACTGGCGCGCGCACGGGGACCTCGGTTGCGGTGAAACTCTTGGCGATCACCCTGTCATCCGCAGGGGCTCTGGCCTATATGTCACCTGCAACCGTCAGGGGGAAGATATGAGCGATCACGCGCGCAAAGTGTTAAACGTCAGTGGCCCCGATGCCCGCACCTTTCTGCAAGGGCTGGTGACCAATGATGTGGCCCGACTGGACGAGGGGCTGGTCTATGCTGCCCTGCTGACCCCACAGGGCAAGCTGCGCTGTGACTTTTTTCTGGTTCCCGATGGCGAGAACATCCTGATTGATGTGGCCGCCGATCAGGCCGCCAGCCTGATGCAGGTGCTGACCCTGTACAAACTCCGCTCCGACGTCGCGATCACCGAGACCGACCGGCAGGTCAGTCGGGGCACCGGCCCTGCGCCCACCGGGGCCTTCGCCGATCCGCGCGACCCACGCATGGGATGGCGTGGCTATGACGGCCAGCCTGATCAGCCTGCGGATTGGGATGCGCTGCGCGTGGCCTGCGCCCTGCCGGAAATGGGCGTGGAACTGGGACCGGACACCTTCATTCTGGAGGCAGGTTTTGAGCGGCTCAACGGGGTGGATTTCAAGAAGGGCTGTTATGTTGGCCAAGAGGTCACCGCCCGCATGAAACACAAAACCGAACTGCGCAAAGGTCTGGCGCAAGTGCAGGTCACAGGCGAAGCCCCCGTGGGCAGCGACATCACCAAAGATGGCAAACCCGTGGGCACCTTGTTCACCCAATCGGGCGGACAGGCCATCGCCTATCTGCGATTTGACCGCGCCACCGGAGAGATGAGCGCCGGTGACGCAACGGTGCGCTACGACGGTTGACCGAGCGGTTTATCAAGGCTCAGCACAGCGGCATGGGCGCCATGACGGTCCATCAGCGCGCGTGACGCGCGGTTGAAGGCATGTACACGCACTGTCCAACCGGCAAACTCTGCTGCGATCTCGGTCTCGAACCGGGTGATAAGCCGCGACGCCAGCCCTCGCCTGCGCCAGATCGGGTCCACGTAGATGTGGTCCAGCAGGGCGCGGCGTTGCGGACGACACAGCGCCTGCGGCCCCTCAGGCATCGGGCGCCATTTCAGGTAGCCCCGCGCCACCCCTTCGGTCTCGTACATTATGAACCGCGCGCCTTGCGCGTGCTCTGCACGTAGCAGCTCCAGCAGTGCCGCATCGCTTCCATCATTGTGAAAGCGATCCGGTAGGTGCATCGCGTGCAAGGCATTGAGATCGCGCAGCAATGGCACAATCTGGTTCAAATCTTCAGGTGTAAGGGTGGTGATCATAAAAAGGCCTCCTGGCGGTGATGCCGGAGGCCCTTTCGTTCGATCCATTGCCCCCGGCAGTTGCACGGGGAACAGAGTTGGCCGTACGCGTTATGCGCGCTCGGCATACTCCATGGTTTCGGTGTTCACGACGATCTTTTCGCCCTGCCCAACAAAGGGAGGAACCGTCACGCGCACGCCATTGTCCAGCGTCGCGGGCTTGAAGCTGTTCGCCGCGGTCTGGCCTTTGACGACCGGCTCGGTCTCGGCGATTTCGCAGATCACCTTCTGCGGCAGGGTCGCGTTCAGCGCCTCTTCTTCGTAGAATTCGACCACGATGGTCATGCCGTCCTGCAGGAATGGGCGACGCTCGCCCAGAATATCCGCGTCCAGCTCGACTTGGTCGTAGGTTTCGGTATCCATGAACGTCAGACGACCGTCGGATTCATACAGGAACTGCATGTCTTTTTGTTCCAGTCGAACACGCTCTACTTTGTCCGCCGAGCGAAACCGTTCGTTAAGTTTCGAGCCGTTACGAAGGTTCTTGAGTTCGACCTGCGCGAAAGCGCCACCCTTGCCGGGTTTGACGTGGTCGACCTTTACAGCGGCCCAAAGATGGCCGTCATGTTCCAGAACGTTGCCGGGACGGATCTCGTTACCGTTGATCTTGGGCATTGTGGCTTTTCCGTGTCAAAAGGTTGATGGAAGTTTGCCCGCTCCTATATCTGGCCGGTGTCTTACTGGCAAGGCAACGTATCTCGTGTCGAAGAATTGAGCGATATGACTAAAATGCATAGGTGTTATGCATCAATGGGGTATCCGAATCGAAGCGAATACGCCATAACGCGCTCTACGCCGGAAAAGACAAGAGCAATAAAAAGGTCGCAACATGAAAGATTTCGTTGACGGTACCGCATTCAACGCAGAGCAAGGCAACCGCGCACGCAAGCTGTTTGCAGCGGTGGTTCTGGCTGCTCTGGACGATGCGATTGCCGATGACAAGAAGTATGGTAACGGCCCTGAACAGATCGCCCGCTGGGCGCGTTCGCGCGATGGGCGCGAAGTTCTGTCCTGTGCCGGCATCGATCCGAACGAACGTGTTGTTTCGGGTCTGATGGAGTTTGTTTCCAAAGGTGTCCGCACCTCCGTCGCGCTGTCGCGCGAGGAAAGCGAACGCCGCAATGCTGCTGCGCAACAGGCCGAAGCTGCCTGACCGGTCTCAGCAGACCAGTAGAGAAAACCCGCTCGGAAGAGCGGGTTTTTCTTTTTTCAGATATCGTTTTGCGATGTTCGGCTGCGCCCTGCGCGGTCAGTCGAACTCCTGCGTCATCATCACGCGATGAATTTCGCGGCGCACCAGCTTGCGCACGTTGCGCGTGATACGCTCTCCCAGAACGCCCTGCAGCTCTTGGCGCACGATGTCGGACACCATGTCGCGCAGCACCGCCTCGTCCAACACAGGCGCTTCTGTGACGGTCTTCGGCTCAACGGCCTGATCGCTTTCGATCATCGGCCGGTCCGGTGCGGACGCCGTATCAACGACCGCCTCAGGCGCGTCATCTTCCCACTCGATCAGATCATCGTCAGAGCGGTGACGGAACACAGGCTGGGCCGCTCGATCCTCGACAATGCTCAGGGTGACCGGCTCGGTGCCATCCTCTTCATCGTCGGCGATGTCTGCCGGTGCGTCCGAAGGTTCTGCCCGCCCCCGGACAAGCGCCTCTAGCGCCGCGATCTTGCGTTCCAGAACCTCGTCATGCGCTGGTGGCATGGTGTCTGCGGGCTCGGGGTCCTCCAGATCAGACGCGGTCGCGACCTCGTCTTCCTGATCCAAAGACGTGTCTTCGAGCGCGCGGCTCACCTCTTCCTCGACCAGTTGCGCAAGCAAGCTGATCTCGGCGGTTTCCGCCTCTATGTCCGCCTCTGCAGTCTCGCCCAGATCAATGGCGGTCGTGGGTTCTACTGGCGCGTCGACGATCGACAGATCGGCTTCGGTTTCCGGCTGCAGCTCCGCGGCCTGTTCCGGCTGAGAGGGAACGGCGGGGTTGGTCAGCAGAACCGGCTCAGGGCTCGGTTTGGGCTCGGGCTCTTGGACCCGCAGCGCCGGCGTCAACACCAGCCGCTCGACGCGTTTTGTCTCTCGCGGCGGAACAGGCGCGGGTTTAGCCGCGCCTGCATCCTCGGATACGAGTCGCCGAATCGAGGAAAGAATATCCTCTATTTCCACATTCGTGACAGCATCTGACATTGTTTTTCCACTCTGGCCTCGAGTCGAACTTTAACCGCTCGACCCAAGTCACACAATATATGTGGAAAAAGTTAGTTTTTCCCGAGCGCCTTCAGGACACGATCCAATTCCTGCCCCTGCTTGCTGCGCTGGACAGGCGCGGTGCGCACCAGATTGTAATAGGCCGACGGGTCGAATTTGGGCACGTCCAACTGCAGCGCCTCTGCGGTCATCAATCCGACAGATTCCAGCACACTGTAGGCCGCCTGAAACTCTGCGACCTCGGCGGAAATCAAAGCCACCCGCGCGTCGAGCAGATCCTGCTCGGCGTCCAAAACATCCAGCGTGGTACGCGCGCCCAGCGATGCCTCTTCGCGAACGCCCTGAAACGCTGTGCGCGCCGCACGCACCTGCTCCTGGAAGGACCGCTTGTTCGCCTGAGCCACGCGCAGGTTGGAGTAGGCAATCCCCACATCCTGTTCGACCGTCAGATAGGCCACATGCAATGCAGCGCGCTGCGCATCACGGGCGGCAATTGCCTGACGGACAAGGGCGCTGAGTTCGCCGCCCTTGTAGATGTCACCAGAGGCCCCCAAAGCGATACTCCCGCCCTTCTCAAAGGCGTCGGAGCTGAGCGATTCGGTAATGCCGTAGCTGCCGGACAGCGCCACCGTCGGTTTCATCGCGCCTTCGGCGATCAGAATCTGCAGCTCGGCGGCGGCCACTGCGTGACGCGCCTGCACCATGTCGGGGTGCTGGCGGACGGCCAGCTTTTTTGCCTCTTCGACGCTGGCGGGAATTTTCGGCAGCGACGTCGGCGCCACCAGATTGCCCGGATCACGACCAACGTACCGGTGAAACTGCTCACCGGCTGTGATCAAAGACCCTTCGGCAGCGGCCAGAGCCGCGACAGCTTCGGCCAATGCCGCCTGAGCCAGCGCCACATCGGTGCGCGTCACCTCGCCCACCTCGAAACGGTCATTCGCGGCGCGCACTTCCTGGCGCAGCACGCGGACGTTGTTCTGTCGCAGGCTCAGGGTTTCAACGGCTTCGCGGATGTCCAGAAAAGCCGTCGCGGCGCTCAGCAGCACCAACTGCTCGGCCCCCACCAGCGACGCACGGGTGGCCAGAACCGATTCCTTTGCCAGATCAACGCCCCGCTTCAGACGGCCCCCGGCGTACAACACCAATTCGCTCGACAGCTCGAAACTCGCCGTGTTGGTCACAGTGTTGCTCACCAACCCCGGCACGCCGGAATCCGAGAAAGACCGGGCAACACTGCCGCTCCATTCCAGAATAGGACGCATCGCAGCCAAAGCCAGCGCAACATCCTCATCCGCAGAGCGGAGCAATGCCCGGTTTTGTTCGATCGCGCCGCTGTGCTGGTAAGCATCGCTTAACGTTTCCGCCAAGGTTTCGCCCAAAGCGGTGGTTGCCATACTCATGGCAAACACAGTCGCAACGACACGCTTCACGCCCTTTGCGTAGATACTGCCCAACATGTTTGGCCCCCTTCGACCATCTCCGTCGCTTTAGAAAGCGAATTCTGTTTTCTTTTCAAATCCAGGGATCACCGGTGCCGTTCCGTTGAACGCATCACGCCAGTTCATCACGCCATCAATCTTGCGACCGATACGCACAGTGCCAAGCGCGCCCTCGATCATGATGGCTGCGATGCGCCCACCCTCTTTGAGCTGCGCGGTCAATGGCTCCGGCAAGACTTCGACGCCGCCCTCGATCATTATCACGTCATAAGGCCCGTGTTCCGCCGCACCTTCGGTCAGGGCGGCGCTGTGCAACACGACGTTGTCGGCGTGATGCTCGGCAATAAGGGCCTGCGCCTCTTCCAGACGCTCCGCGTCATCCTCGACCGCGACAACCGCCTCGGCAATTCGGGCGATCACGGCAGCGGAATATCCGTAGCCCACACCCAGATCCAGAACGAGATCATCGTTGTTGATGTCGAGCGCATCAAGCATCTTGGCAAACAGCCGGGGGTCCAGCAGAACCCGACCCGCGCCAAGATCGATATGCTCGCTGACATAAGCGGCCTCAATCCGATCGCGCGGCACAAATGCCTCTCGCGGGACGGTCAGCATCGCATCGATGATGGGAAATTCAGTCACATCCGAGGGCCGCACCTGGGTGTCGACCATCATACGGCGTCGTGTGGCAAAGTCGCTCATGCACTAAACTCTTTCGTTCAGGTACCTTGAGGCGGTTCTGCCACATCCAACCCGATGCGGCAATGTCCCAGCCCATCAAACTTTGCACAAGATCAGCCATTCCTTGAAATTCCACGACGAGAGGTGCGGAATCGGACTTGCGGATCCCCCAAGACCCGCCTAGAAGAGCCGACACCACGCGCCTGACACCACACATGGCGCGATCGAGAGGCGAGTTGGCGGAGTGGTGACGCAGCGGATTGCAAATCCGTGTACACCGGTTCGATTCCGGTACTCGCCTCCATTTACCTTCAAGCACTTGCGTCACTCCTTTCAGTGTAGCGGCCCTGCCGTTTACATACGCGTTTACATTCACCGCACATTTTCTTGCTGTTTGGCGCGCTCAAGCTTCCTGCTCATCTCGTCACTTTCGTCTGGGCTAACGCGAGCGTAAATTTCGATCACTTGCGATGCGTCGCGGACAGACCACCCCATCAAGGTTGCAATTTGGCGTAGAGAGAGGTCCGCATTGAGCAAGCGAGTAGCCGCTGTGCCCCGTGTATCGGCTAACGTTTTCTCGCGGCCATCTTCCCAAGGCGGTATCTTGGCTTCGCGCCGCCACTTAGTGATCTGGTTGGAGGCCCAGCGAGCAGATAGGTGATGGCCAAGCTGGCTGACAAGAAGTGTCTCTTGTCCTGCTGGAGTCGCTTCAACGAGCTCCGCCAAGCCAGTAGTCACGGGGATATATGCAACCCGGCCACGCTTGCCTGTCTTGAAGCGTAAGCGTTTCCCACACCGGGTGTCTCCGCAGTGATCAATCCGAACCTGCACCAGGTCCGACACTCGCCGTCCGGTCTCACAGCCCAACAACAGGATGCGCTGCACCCAGCCTGGCGCTACCACAAATATTACAGCGCTACTCGTTACACTCATATTTTTCGGAACATCGCGCCAATTTTGCGCTTTCGACGATCAGGCGTGTGTGAATGTCAGCCTGCGCGAAAATGTCTGCTAAATGTCTGATCGCGCAATCAACAGCAAAATCACCTGATGATATCGCGCTTACCGTATTGATGTTTAAGGATTAAGTGGTGCCCCCACACGGACTCGAACCGCGGACCTACTGATTACAAATCAGTTGCTCTACCAGCTGAGCTATAGGGGCACGCCGCACCGTCTAGCGAAGATTTTGGGCGGTGAAAAGCAGAAAATTCATCGATTTGCCCGAGCCAGCAAACTCACGGCCAAAAGGCCGGTCAGGATCACCAACATCGCTGCAGGTGCGGCGCCTCCGAGGTTTTCCAAAGACGCCTGCTCATGCACGCGTGTGGCCAGTGTTTCATAGTTGAACGGGCGCAAAAGCAAGGTGGCAGGCAGTTCTTTGACGCTGTCGACGAAAACCAGAAGCAAAGCGGAGGCGATCGAACCGCGGACCAGCGGGTAATAGATTGATGTCAGAACTTGCCCACGCGACCGCCCCAGACTGCGCGCAGCCAAAGGCAGATTGGGCGAGACACGCTCCATCGCGGCGTCCGCCGCCCCCTGCGCGATGGCGAAGAAGCGCACACAATACGCCAGCACCAGCGCAAATGCCGTGCCTGTCAGAACCAAGCCCGGATCCCACCCCGTCAACGCCAGAACACCATCGGCCATCGTGTTGTCGATGGCAGCCAGAGGAATCAGGATGCCCACGCCCAGAACCGCCCCGGGTGCTGCGTAGCCGATCGTGGTCACAGGCAGCAGCAGACGTGGCAGGCGCTGCCCCGACAGGCGCACGCCGTACACCAAGAACACGCCTGCGGCGACCGTAAGGCAGGCCGCAAGCCCGCACACGATCAGAGTGTTAAGCCCCGCGTGCCACAAGCGGCTGTCCAACCAGAGCTCTGCATTCGACAGCGCGTGGGACATGATGACAGAGGTCGGCAAGACAAACCCCAGCAACAGGGGCAGTACACAGGCCGTCATCGCCAGATATCCGCGCCATCCCGCAAGTTTGCGGCGCGTGACAGGACGGCTGCGCGTCGAAAGGTTAAAGAACTGCATCTTGCGGCGGGACAATTTCTCGAGCGTGACCAGACAGACCACCATCATCAGTACCACCGATGCGATCTGGGCCGCCCCGCCTGCGTTGTTCGATTCCAGCCAGACCGAGAAAATGCCGGTGGTCAGGGTCTGCACGGCGAAATAATCGACGGTGCCGAAGTCATTGATGCTTTCCATCATCACGATAGCCGTGCCCGCAGCAATGGCCGGGCGCGCCAGCGGCAGACCCACGCGCCAGAACCGCGCGAACCCGCCCGCCCCGAGAGAGCGCGCCACCTCATCCGAAGAAGCGGACTGTTCACGGAACGCCGCGCGGGCCAGCAAATAGACGTAAGGAAACTGCGCCGCCGCCAACACCAGAATGGCCGCGCCGAGCGAGCGGATTTCGGGAAACCAGTAGTCACGCGCTGTCTGCCAGCCAAAGAACTGGCGCAGCGCCGTCTGCACCGGCCCCGCATATTCCAGAAAATCCACCAGGGCGTAGGCGCCCACATAGGCCGGAATGCCCAAGGGCAGCAGCAAAGCCCATTCCAGCCAACGCCGCCCCGGAAAGTCATGCCGCGCCACCAGCCAAGCCGCTCCGGTTCCCACCATCGCCGCCAGAACGCCCACGCCAACTGCCAATTGCGCGGTCGTCGTCACGTAGCGCGGCAAGGTGGTCGCGATCAGATGCGGCCAGATGTTTTCCTTGGGAAACAGCGCGATACCGAACACCGCCAGAATAGGCGCACAGACAATGACCGCGATCATCACGGCCCCCAGCGACCACCGGTCCGGAAGGGGCAAACTGCGGCGCAGCGTCTTGGTTATGGCCATGCAAAGACCCTTTCTGCGGTTTTCCTCAGGCAGAAAAGGCTTATAGTGCCACAGTCGAGCAACGGAAACCCTAAGACGTCTGAACCCATGCAGGTGATCCTTCACACTGGCGTGCATTGCACAGACGAGGATCGCATCCTCAAGTGCCTGCTGCGCAACGCCGAAAACTGGCGCCACGAGGGCGTCGCCATTCCCGGTCCGTCAAAGTACCGAAAGCTCTTGGCGGGCTCGATTGCCAAGCTCAAGAACGCGACACCCGACGAGGATGTGCGCGATGTACTGCTTGACGCCATCCTGACAGAGGACCCCGGCAAGATCGACCGCCTTATCCTGTCGAACGAGAACTTCTTTTCCGTGCCCAAGCTGGCGGTGCAAAATGCCCGCCTATATCTGCGGGCAGAGGCGCGTCTGGAAACCTTTGCGCGGATTTTCGAACAGGACGACGTCGAGATCTACATGGGGCTGCGCGATCCGGCGACCTTCCTTCCGGCGGTTTTTGCGGCCAGCCCGCACCCGACATTCGAGAGTTTTCTGGATGGCATGGATCCGATGCAGATGCGCTGGTCGGATTTGATCCGCCGGATTCGCGACCGCCTGCCCCATGTCCCGATCACCCTGTGGTGCAATGAAGACACCCCGCTGATCTGGGGTCAGGTCATCCGAGAGTTGGCAGGCATAGAACTGACACGCAAGATCACCGGCGCGTTTGATGTCTTCAGCCAGATTATCGACCGTGAGGGGATGAAACGGTTCCGCGCCTTTCTGGCAGGGAACCCCAATATCAACGAAATTCAGAAGCGTCGCGTCATGGCTGCGTTTCTCGACAAATACGCCAAAGATGAAGAGATCGAAGAGGCCGTGGACATTCCTGGCTGGGACGCGGCCTATGTCGACATGCTGACAGAGCTGTACGAGGACGATCTGGACACGATTTCCCGCATGCCCGGCGTGACGCTGATCACGCCCTAAAGGCGACGTTTATGCTGTATGCAGGATAAACTGGCAGCACTGCCGGGTTGAGCCAAATGTCCTCGCAGGCTACGGGGAGGCAGCAAGGCGACGGAATCGGCACCATGAGCAGAAAGATGAAACTGGCATTGGGCAGCCTTGTGCTGGGCGGGATCGTTCTGGCGCTGAAAACGCTCGCGTGGTGGCTGACCGGTTCGGTCGCGCTGCTGTCGGACGCACTGGAAAGCACGGTCAATCTGGCCACGGCCTTTGCTGCATTGGTGGCGGTTCAGGTGGCGGCGCGCCCCGCTGATTCCCAACACCCTTGGGGCCACCACAAGGCCGAGTATTTCTCTGCCGTGCTTGAAGGGGTGATGATCTGTGTCGCTGCGCTGTTCATCCTTCATCAGGCGTGGGAGGGCTTTCAATCGCCACGCGTCATTGATGCGCCGCTGACCGGTCTGGTCATCAATGCCGTCGCGACCGCCCTGAACGGCGCATGGGCACTGGTCCTGATCCGCCGTGGTCGCAGCCTGCGGTCCCCTGCCCTTGTCGCCGATGGCAAACACCTGTGGACCGATGTGATGACCTCTGTCGGGGTGGCTGCGGGCGTCTTGCTGGCGCTTCTGACCGGCTGGTGGCTGCTAGACCCGCTGATGGCCGTGTTGGTGGCGGTCAACATCCTATGGTCCGGCTGGCGGGTGATGAGCAGCTCGCTGAGCGGTTTGCTCGATGAATCCGTTCCCGATGACGAACTCGCCCGCATCCGTGACGTGATTGCAGAAAACGCCGATGGCGCGGTCGAAGCACATGACCTGCGCACGCGCCACGCCGGTGCGGCAACCTTTGTAGAATTTCATCTGGTTGTGCCGGGAGAGACCACGGTGTTTGACGCCCACGAGATTTGTGACCGCATTGAACACGCCATGCATGACGCCGTGCCGCAAAGCCGCGTCACCATCCATGTGGAACCGGAACATAAGTCAAAACATCAGGGGATTGTGGTTCTCGACTAAGGACCTCTGCTCCCTGCCGGACCATCCCCGGACGGAAACGCAGAAACGCAGCTTCCGACGGCTGTGCCGGAAGCTGCGTCCAATATTATTCTTAACGCGCCTGACCTGCGGCCAAGTGATCAGGCCATGCCCAGCGCGGCCTTGTACATTTCCAGCACCGCCTCTTCTTCGGCGATGTCATCGGCGTCGCGCTTGCGCAAGCTGATGACCTTGCGCATGACCTTGGTGTCGTAGCCGCGGCCCTTTGCCTCTGCCATGACTTCCTTGATCTGCTCTGCGATCTCTTTCTTCTCTTCTTCCAGCCGTTCGACGCGCTCGATGAACTGGGTCAGCTCGCCTGCGGCGACACCATAGCTGTCACTGGGGGTATCCTGCATATCTTGCCTCCTGCGGGTGTTGCGTTCGGATACAGCCGTGCCGCGCGCGCATCAAGGGGCTTGCGCAGCTCAAGGGCCTGCTTTACCCGAACCAAAGTTTGTTTACGGGAACGGAGAATGCGGCATGGAATGGCTGATCTGGGTCGGAGTGATCATGTCTGTGATCGGTCTTGTCGGGCTGGTGTTAAGCATTGTCCGCGTCTGGCGCGCCCGCCGTGCCGGTCTGACCGACGATGAGCTGCGTCAGGCCGTACAGCGCGCGATGCCGCTGAACATGGGCTCTCTTTTTCTGTCTACCCTTGGCCTGATGGCTGTGATCATGGGCATTTTTCTGGTCTGATCCGCCACTCACGGCTGGCTGACAAAACTGCGACCGTATTTGATGTGCTCTGCCCAATCGGGTGTCGGCGTCCAGAAGGCACGGTCGGGATGATCCATACGCTCCAAAAGCTTCATCAGCTTCAGCATGCCCATCTGTCCTGCTGCCATCATCGGCCCGCCTTTGACGCGTGGGAAATCCAGCGCAAGAATGGCGACCGCGTCGATGTCCGAGGCTTTCTGCGCCATGCCGGACTGTAACAACCGCGCGCCCTCATTCGCCACAGCCGCGATCAGGATATGGACGATGTGATCGGGGTCAAACGTTTGCGGATCACGCCGCGCGTTGAGCAGCCTCTTCACAACGCCTGCCCGCTCGGCGCCGTCATCCGTCCAATTGTAAAAGCCACGGCCCGCGACCCAGCCCTCGCGCCCTTCGGCGATGAGCAGGGCCGACCAGTTGTCTGCCCCCTCGGCACGCTGCGCCTTGGCCAGATCCTGCAGGCCGCGCATATCACGGGTGCGAAACGGCGGTCGCCCCCACCCCCAGTGTTCGACGGCGTCATCGACCTCGTAAGGGTCGGCCCCCATGTCCAGCAAAGCATCCGCCGCGCGATGCAGGGCCGCCGCCAAACGGCCGGCAATGCTGTCACCACGTGACTTCACATGCACCGGAACCTTGTTCATCCGCTCCGCCAGCGCACGCCCATAGGCCACCTGTTCGGCGCTGCAGACCGGTCCTTCGACAATCTCGACCAAACGGGTGGAAAACACCGGTGGCGCAAACCGCAGGCCCAGCGCATCCACGCGGGATGACATGGCCACAGCGCGCACTGTGCCTTCAGGCGCGGGCACCGATCCCTGACCGCGCGCTGCATGAATGACAATGTCCGCACCATCGATCATGTCAGCGCTGCTGCCGTGATTTAAAAGCTCCAGCCGCGCCTTGCTTTGCTCTTGGGACAGGCCCCCGCCTTTGACACCGGTGGCGAATATCTCGCGCAGCTGTTCGACGCCTTCGCCCAGCGCCTCGGCGTCATGGGCGCCCCAGTTCACCCCAAGCCCTGCATTCAGTGCCGACACGGCAATCTGCATGGCCAAGGGACCCTGCCCCAGAACCGCGATCCGGTCGATCTGCGGGGGCGCGATGTCCTGCGGCAAGGCAAACCGCCGCGCCGAGCGTTCAGCGGTAAAGGCATGCCGCAACGCCTGCGCCGCCTCTGACGCAAGGCAGCTTTCAAAGGCGTCCTGCTCCATGCCCAAACCGGCCTCGAACGGCAAAAGCGGCACCGCTTCTACCAGATCAATCACATGCGCCTGTCCCGCGTGGCTGTCATCCTTTGCAAGCGCACTGCGATATTTGGCAATCGCCTGCGCGTAACCTGCATAATCCGCCAGCATATCCATCCGGTCGCGCGTCGGGCGCAACGCCGCCGTCCCAGTGGGTAAGGTGTCGCGAAACGCCAAGGCGGCGGTGCGCAAATCACCATCGACGATCTCATCGACCAAACCACGCCCGACACCGCGATCAGCGATGACAGAGCCGCCCGTGGTCAAAAGGTGCAGCGCCTGTGCGGTGGGCAACAAACGCGGAAGCCGCTGCGTCGCCCCGGCGGAGGGGGGCAACCCCATACGGATTTCAGGCAGACCCATCCGGGTTCCGGGCTGCGCGATGCGATAATCGGCGGCCAGCGCCAATTCCAACCCGCCGCCGAAAGCCGTGCCATGCAGTGCCGCGATCACCGGTTTGGGCATTGCCTCCACACGGTCACACAAATCGCGCAGAAACGGAGCCTTCAGTCCGCTTTGATATTCCGTCAGATCCGAACCAGCGGGAAAAGTGCTCCCGGTGCCAAGCAGAACAACCACCTCGACAGAGGTGTCCGCTTCGGCGCGATCCAGCGCCGCCATCAAACCCGCCCGCACCGCATGCGACAGGCTGTTGACCGGCGGATGGTCGATGCTCAGGAACGCCACACGATCCGTGACGGAATAATGGATGCCTTCTGCCATACGCCTGCCGTCGCGCGCCATTCTGACACGCCCCTTTTGCCCCACGACACGATTTCGTGCCATTTTGCAGACAATTAGACTCTAATCAGCGCGGCAAGGCAACTTATTCACAGGCTAAGGCCGCACGTCGTCGCAAACGCGCGGCACGCAGGCCTCAGACCGGCATGTTGTCAAAGAAATCCTCGGCATCCTGCTCGGTCACGCGGGTCAGGGTTTCCCGTGCCCAAGCCGGGATACGCTGACCGGAAGATCTGAGCGCATCCAGCCGTCGTCGCAAATCACAAAGCGCATCGGTTCTTCGGTCCTGCGGCATCAGTTCGACACGGCGGCACAGGTCTTCGAGTTGTTGATGGTGTAGGTTCGTCATCTATTCCTCCCGATTTTATGATTTTCACGTACGGTCTTAATGGGCTGTTTTGATCTCCTGTCAGGGGCGCGATGCCCCGATTCTCCCTGCGGATAATGTGGCACAACAAGCCGATCATTTCATTAATTCAAAAACGCAAAGGCCCCTTGATACACATTCAATTATCATTATATGAAATCTACAGCACACAAGGAGGCCGTCATGTCACCAGAAGTCACCGCCTTTTTCGACGAGGCGACAAACACCATTTCCTATGTCGTCCGTGATCCGAACGGCAAAGCTTGCGCTGTGATCGACAGCGTGCTGGATTTTGACTACGCCTCTGGCCGCACGGACACGAAATCGGCCGACCAGATCATCGCGCATATCAAGTCCGAAGGTCTGGAGTGCCAATGGCTGCTGGAAAGCCATGTGCACGCCGACCACCTCAGCGCCGCACCCTATATTCAACAACAGGTCGGCGGAAAGATCGGGATCGGTGACAATATCCGCATCGTGCAGGATACCTTTGGCAAGGTATTCAACGAAGGTACGGCCTTTGAACGCGACGGATCGCAGTTTGACCAACTGTTTGCCGAAGGTGACAGTGTTCACATCGGGCAATTGCGCGTGGATGTGTTGCATACGCCGGGCCACACCCCCGCCTGCCTGACCTATGTCATTGGCGATGCGGCGTTTGTGGGGGACACGCTGTTCATGCCTGATTTCGGCACCGCGCGCTGTGATTTCCCCGGCGGGTCGGCGGAAACGCTCTATGCCTCGATCCAGAAGATCCTCGCGCTGCCCGATGAGACACGCATCTTCGTGGGCCACGATTACAAGGCACCGGGCCGCGAGGATTATGCCTGGGAGACCACCGTTGGTGAGCAGAAGGCCCGCAATATCCACATCGGAGGAGGCGCGGACCGCGACAGCTTTGTCGATATGCGCCAGACGCGGGACGCGCAACTGGCCATGCCGCGTCTGATCATCCCGTCCCTGCAGGTCAACATGCGTGCGGGACAGATGCCCGAGGCGGATGAAAACGGGGATGTTTTCCTCAAGGTGCCGGTCAACAAGCTCTGACCGGCGGAACAAAACATACAGGAACGACAACATGCCAATGGATTGGATTTGGGGGCTGATCGGCGGTTTGCTGATCGGCACCGGGGGCGCGGTGTATCTGCTGGGCAACGGCAAGATCATGGGCGCCAGCGGAATCATAGGCGGTCTGGTCGACGGATCAGGCCGCAACACAGCGCTTGAACGGGCGCTGTTTCTTCTGGGCGTCGCCGCCCTGCCGCTGCTTTTGTTGCCGTTTGTCGGGTCGGCTGACACGCATGTGACGGACAATCCGGCGGTCCTGATCGCCGCCGGGCTGCTGGTCGGGCTCGGCACGCGACTGGCCAATGGCTGCACCTCCGGCCACGGGGTCTGCGGCATGTCGCGACTGTCGCTGCGCGGCTTTGTGGCCACGACCTGCTACATCGGCGCGGGGGGCCTGTCCGTCGTTCTGTTTCGTCACATTTTGGGGGTGATCTGATATGTTGCGTCATGTGATTGCGCTTCTGGCTGGTGGGCTGTTTGGCGCGGGCCTGTTGGTTTCGGGCATGACCGACACCACGAAGGTGCAGGGATGGCTGGATATTTTCGGCAATTGGGACCCGACATTGGCTTTTGTCATGGGGGGCGCCATGATCCCGATGGCCGTGGCATGGATGGTAAGACGCGGGCGCAGCACATCGCTGACCGGTGCGGCGCTGCCGCCACCGCCGTCGACGCGCCTTGACCGGCAATTGATCGTGGGATCGGTCATGTTCGGCATGGGCTGGGGCCTTGCCGGCCTGTGCCCCGGACCGGCCATCGCCGCGCTCAGCTTTGGTGGCGCAAACCTGTATATCTTCGTTGCGGCCATGATCGTCGGCATGCTGGGTGCACCGGTGGTGCGCACGCATCTGGACAGAGCCGTTCCGGCAGAATAAGCCTGTGTCATGAGCCCGAACCAGATTTCAGACACATACAGCGTAAGCCCGCAAATCTCTCCCGAGGATGTGGCCGCTTTGCGCGAAGCCGGTTTTGTCATGGTGCTGTGCAACCGCCCCGACGAAGAAAACCCGCCCGCGCTTCAGGCCGACGCCATGCGTCAGGCCGTCGAAGCAGAGGGGCTGCGCTTTGAAGTGCTGCCTCTGACCCATCAGACGATGAACGCCGAGAACATCCTGCGCCAGCAGGAGCTGATCGAAAGCGCCGGAGGGCCGGTGCTGGCCTATTGCGCGTCCGGCACCCGTAGCACCGTGGTCTGGGCTTTGGGCCAGGCCCCTGTGCAAGGCGCCGACAAGGTGATCGAGACCGCCCGCAGCGCAGGCTATGACATCTCGGGCCTGCGCCCGACGCTACAGGCCATGGCCCAAAGCTGACAGCGGTTCATCCGAACGTAAAAGGCCCCGCAGCACCGGCGTGTTGCGGGGCTTTTTGTTTATTCGTTGAAGTCGATGTCGATGCTGCCTGATCCGAAGTCCATGTCGAAATCGCTGGTGTCCATCAGATCCGCGCCCGCGTCGAAATCGGTTTCGCCGCCTCCGTCGAATTCCAGCGCGGGCAATTCGGGAAGCTCTTCGACACCGGCGTCTTCGGCTGGCATCGCATCCAGTTCCGGGAACCCATCGTCGCTGGCGGGCAGTGACGGCAGATCCCCTGCCGGCGCATCGGATGCAGTCAATCCGCTGCCGAAATCCCCCGACAGGTCAGATCCCCCCGCCCCTTGTGGCCCAAGCACAGGCCAGGTCAGGCGCACCGCGCGCAACCCGTTGATCTGGCCCAACCGCCCCTTGGCCACCAACTGTCCATGCGCGGCGTAAACCTCAACCCGGTCCAGTGCGTCAGGCGCCAAGGACAAGGTGTCGCCCGGCTGCAGGGCTTGCGCTTTGGCCAAGGACAGACTGACACGGGACAAGACCGCATCCAGACGAGCCGGAACACGTGATAGAATATCAGCATGCGGTCCCGCCCCCTGCCCCGCAGGATCAGGCGGCCGCTTTGGTTTCGGGACCGGCAAGATGAAAGACAGCCGCCCCTTGCGCCGCCCCAGCGCCAGATCGACATCCGCACGGAACGCCTTGTATCCGGCGGCATCCAGCAAAAGCCCCGCAGCACGCGCGTCCTCCAGCATGGCGCCAAAGCGGAAGCCCTGGATCAAAGGTTGCATGGGACTGTCGGTCAGCGCCACGGTCAGCCGTTCCAGCGCCCCATCAATTAAAGGTGCGACCATGGCAGCATCGGTCTGGGTCAGGCCGCGCTCCTCCTCGATCGGCATTTGGGTGACCTGCTGGATGGTCTGCACCTCGATCAGGGCGGTCAAAACATGACGATCCACCGTCGCGAGCCCCACCGCGCCATCCGGCCCATCAAGCAAAAGCAACAGATCGGTTTTTTGCAGCCCCTCGATCACCCCGTCCTGATCGAGATTCTCGACCACAACGGCTTGGGTCACCAATGCAAGGTCCCAAAGCACGTCCGCCGTTTTGGACAAGGCGCGGCGCAATGCCTTGGACGGCGACATGCCGCGCGCCTCGAACGCGCGCAGCGCCGCTTGTGCCTTTTGGCCCAAAACGTCGTCTCTTGCCCCGTCAGCCATACAGAATTGCACCCGTCATAGTATCCGTCTCCGCGCACCTCTTATCGGCGGATTTGGTTACCAAGCGCTTTAACAAACCCTTTTTTGCTAAAACTTGCTCAAAGCATAGAACGCGACGCATCCGTGGCCTGCCGGATCGGCAGCGAGACACGGAACGCCGCACCGCCAAGGCCGGGAACATAGGCGATTTCACCGCCCAGACGGGCCATAATCTGCCTGCAGATCGCAAGCCCAAGCCCCGCGCCACCCGCCTTTTGGTCTGAAACACGGGCAAATTTTTCAAAGACCACATCGCGCGCCTCGGGCGAAACACCGCTGCCGTTGTCGATGAAATCAATCTTTAACATACCGCCATCGGCGTTGACGCGAATCTGCAGCTCCGGCTGGTCGGCGTCGCAATATTTACGCGCATTGGCGATAAGATTGATGAACACTTGGCTGAGCCGCTCGATATCGGAATAGATCCACAGCGCCTCGTCATCCGCCCGGCGCCGGATCGCCAACCGCCCGCCCTCATCCGCAAGCGCCGAGGCCACGGCACGGTCCAGAACATCCGACAACCGTCCTTCGGCAAGGTTCAGATTGACCTGACCGTTTTCCAGAACCGACAGATCCAGCAAATCATCCAACAGGCGGGTCAGGCGGATGGCCTCGTCATGGATGATCGACGCATAGCGGGCCTTCTCCGGTGCCGGGAGATTATCGACGTCGCGCAAAATTTCGGAAAATGCGCGAATGGAGGTCATGGGCGTGCGAAGCTCATGACTGATCTGGCTAAGAAATGCGTCCTTTTGCACCGACAGGCGGGTCAGCTTGTCATTGGCGCTGCGCAGCTCGGCCGCGGTGCGCCCCAGTTCGCGCGACTGCGCCTCTAGCCGGGCAGAGTATTCCATCAATTGCGCCGATTCATCTGCGACCGCCAGCAGATCCTCGACCGACACCGACATCCCGCCGGTGATTTGGCCGACCATGGCATGCGCAGTCGCCGCCCCGACCGACCCAGCCAAAACGCGTTCCAACCGCAACAGGAAATCACGTGTCGGCGCGGGCAGATCCCCTTCGATCCCCTGTCGCGCGGCCTCACGCGCGAACAGGGCCTGCGCGTCACGCGCGCCAAGAATGCGCTGCGCCATGATCATCAGGTCTTCGGTCTGGGCCGATCCCGCAAGCCATGACCGCGTCCCGCCGGGCGACGTTTCGACCGACACGAACTGCGCCGCTTGCAGCCGCTCCACCGGAGAGGGCTGCGTCATCATCGACGAAATGGCAAAGGCAAAACTGTTCAGCGCAAGCGACCAGAACACCGCATGCAGCAGCGGGTCCAGCCCCGCGACGCCAAACAACGCCTCGGGATGCAGCCAGCCGATGCCAAGCGGTCCGCTCACCAGCCAGCTTTCCGGCATCAGTGCGCCACCGCCAAGCGACGGAATGTACAAGGTATAGAGCCAGGTGCAAAATCCCGCCGTCAGCCCCGCCAGCGCCCCGACCCGCGTCGCGCCACGCCAGAACATCCCCCCCAGCATGGCAGGCAGCACCTGTGCCACGCCGGTAAAGGACACATAGCCGATCGACGCCAGCGCCGCCCCGCCGCCCGACAGCGCGTAGTACAGATACCCCAACAGCAGCACGCCCGCGATCGACAGGCGTCGTGACAAAAGCACCACCTGACGGACATCGCCGGACACGCTCACCGTGCCGCGCTGCGCCTTGAGCCAGATCGGCATGACGATGTGGTTGGACACCATCGTCGACAGGGCAATCGCTGCAACAATCACCATGGATGTGGCCGACGAAAAGCCCCCCAGAAAGGTCAGCAGCGCCAGCCCGTCTGCCTGCTGGCTCAACGGCAGGGTCAGAACGAAAAGATCCGGGTTCGCGCCTTCTGGAAGCAGGTCCATGCCGACAACGGCGATGGGCACCACAAACAGGCTCATCAACAGCAGATAAAGCGGAAAGGCCCAAGCTGCCATGCGCAATTGCTTGTCGGAATCGTTCTCGACGACCAGCACCTGAAACATGCGCGGCAGGCACAAGAACGCCGCAGCGGACAGCAGCATCAACCCCGCCCAGCGCCCGCCATCTACCTGCCAGGCCCCCATGGGGGAGGCATCGATCCGCGCGATCACATCGCCCAGGCCGCCCGCCAAACCCCAGACCACAAAGCCCCCCACCGCCAGCAGCGCCGTCAGCTTGACGACCGCCTCAACCGCGATGGCCATGACGACGCCGTGGTGACGCTCGCTGGAATCCAGCGTCCGCGTGCCGAAGATCACGGTAAAGACCGCAAGCCCGACCGCCACCCAAAAGGCGGTGTTGCGCGGCGTGCCCTGCGCCGCATCATCGAGATGGGCGAAGACATCCACCGATAGGGTAACCGACTGCAATTGCAGCGCAATGTAGGGTGTGGTGCCCACCACAGCGAGGATCGTCACCGCCACCCCGAGCAGGTTGGATTTGCCGTAGCGCGATGAAATGAGATCAGCGATGGACGTTATACGCTGGCTGCGTCCGATGCGCACCAGCCTGCGCAGCACCCACCACCAACCGATCATTACCAATGACGGGCCAAGGTAGATCGTCAGATATTCAACGCCGTTGCGCGCGGCGCTGCCGACCGCCCCGTAAAAGGTCCAGCCCGTGCAATAGATCGACAGAGACAGCGTATAGATCACCGGCGCGCGCAGCCATCGCACGCGACCCCGCGCCGCCGCGCGTTCGGCGAAAAAGGCCACCGCGAACAGCAGCGCCACATAGCTCAGCGAGATCGCAGCCAGCCCGTTCAGCGATGTCATCGACGCGCCTCGGGGCGGTCAGGGGCGCTGGCCCGCCGGATCGCGCGGATCAACAGACCCGTCGCCACAGGCAGCGCAGCCCAGACCGCAAAAAGGTAAATCAAAACGCCGGAGGTCGTGGTCTGTGCGGAAGGATCCCGCCACAACAGCGGCAAAAGCCACAAAAACAACCCGATAAATGGAAGAACGCAGGCCGCATCAACGATCCGGCGACGGCGAAAGTTGCGCTGTTCCAGCTCGAACGAGGTGATCCCCGACCCGCGGCCCGGTGCCCGGCCGGAGGCGTCAGGCTCGCTCACGCGCCTGACAATGCCTTGACGGCATCCAGCACCTCGGCGTTGGAAAAGGGCTTGGTCATGAAGCGGCTGGCGCCTGCGCGCTCGGCCTCTTCACGGTCCTTGGTCTGCCCGCGCGCGGTCAGCATCAGCACCGGCAAACCCGCTGTCTGGCTGTCGTCGCGCAGCTCCCGCAATATGTCGTACCCCGACCGCCCCGGAAGCATCGCATCCAGAATCACCACATCCGGCGTCCGCTCATGCACGGTTTCAACAGCCGTTTCGCCGTTGGAATGTGCATGCACCTGCCAGCCGTCACGCGACAGGATAAATTTGATCGCTTCGATGATGTTCGGTTCGTCTTCGATCAGAAGAACCTTTCCGCCCATAAATCTCCCCTAACCTGCCGGCCCCTCGTTACAGGGTCTCCTCCCCCCGCAAGTGGCGCGATCTTAGGCGGTTTTGGAACCCGCTGTCAAAATACGATTGCACGCGCGGCCAATCAGCTTGTCGAAAGGATCGACGGCTCCCTGCGGGCGGGACAGTCCGGTTTGGGGCATAGCCTGCAGGTCACACCAACACGCAACGGATCAGCCGCCCCCGAGGGCGCGCGCCGAACCAGCATATGCGAGCGGAACAGCGGATCGCTGTTGGCCACCAAAGGACCTGCCGGCGTGGCCTGCGCCTCGACCCGCAGCGTGGCACCGGCGCGGTCCAGCGCCTGTAGCTCTGTCGCAAGCAACGCATAAGGCCGCGACAGCGCCGCGTACAATGGCCAAAGCGGACAGGCCGCGCCGAACCGGGGCATCGGAAAATCCGGCAAAGGCTTGCGGTAGATCAACACCCCCGAGGCGTCGCAAATGGCCAAACCCACCGGATCGGGCAGCACCTCTGGCGGCATGGCGGCCAATCGACGCATCACGCGCACCGGAGCTTCGCCCAAGGCCTGCGACAGATCCAGCGGGTCAGGTCCGGCCTGCGCAAGATGCGGTTGCAGCTCCTCTATTGGCAAAGCTTCGGCGTCTTCGGCGTAACGCTGCAGCCAGTCGCGCAACAACACCTGCGCGGCGCGGGAAATACCGCTGCCCAGCCGGGTGGCGGCCTCCTCGACAGGACTGCCGCGTTCCAGCTCCGGGATATGATGCCCCGCGCGTTCCAGCACGCCATCCAGTTCCTCTTGCGGGGTGCCGGTTTCGGTGGCCTCGGCATTGTCCGCCTCGAGATAGGTCACCAACCCGCGTGAGGTTTCCGTCAGACGCGCGGAATCCTCGTAAATGTTGCGGTGAAAGCGGGCTTGCCACTCTGCGTCGATCTCCCCCGGTTCTGCCAGAATGGAGGCCGCAGACCGGATGGCCGTCACCGTCGACAGCATTTCATGCAAAGAGGCGGCAAGCTGCGGATCATGCGTCATCCGGTCGGTGAGAACCTGCACCGACCGTTCCAACTGTGTCACGCGGTCCCGCATGGCAAGCATCGCCGCCGCCCATCCCGGAAAGCGGCCCGCAAATTCATCTACACGGTCGACTTCGGCCCCGGCCTGCGGCACGTCTGAAGCTGCCTCGCGCAGACCTGCAATCAGTGCCGCGCCCGCGCCCTCGCTTAGGGCGGCGCTGTCCACCCCCAGAGCCTGCGCGATCTCAAGCAGGAGTTTGCCGCCGATTCTGCGCCGATTGTGCTCGATTAGGTTGAGATAGGACGCTGAAATACCCGCTGAACGCGCCAAATCCGCCTGTCTCATCCCCTGCGAGATGCGTCTTTCGCGAATTCGCGAGCCGGTTAACGTATCCCGAGCCATTCCCATTCCCTTGCGTAATCAAGCACTTTCTGCGCCGCGACATAAATCAATTTACAACGTACCACATTCAAGTTTTCAAATCTTGACAAAAAAACCGTTTGATCAAAGCCGGTTGTTGCGCGGTTTTCCACACCTGCCCCATAGTAATTTTGCACACAGGTGCAAGCGCTCGGCGGGAAGAGGAGCCCAAAGAGCGACTTTTATAAAAATCTGGGAGGATTTTATGTCCAAGATCAACCTGACCCGTCGTGGCATGTTGCGCACGGGCGCCGTGGCCGGTGCCGGCCTTGCGCTGCCGACTTATCTGTCCGCGGCCAGCCACTCCGGCTTTACCAACGCGCCGGGCGACAGCACCGTCACGCTGGGCTTCAACGTTCCGCAGTCGGGCCCCTATGCCGACGAGGGTGCCGATGAACTGCGCGCCTACGAGCTTGCTGTCGAGCATCTCAACGGCGGTGGCGATGGCGGTATGCTCAACACCTTCTCGTCCAAGGTGCTGGAAGGGAACGGCATCCTTGGCCGTAAGGTCGAATATGTGACCGGCGACACGCAGACCAAATCCGACGCCGCACGCGCATCGGCCAAGTCGATGATCGAAAAAGACGGCGCGATCATGATCACCGGCGGGTCGTCCTCGGGCGTGGCCGTGGCCGTACAGGGCCTGTGCCAAGAGGCAGGCGTGATCTTTATGGCCGGTCTGACCCATTCCAACGACACCACCGGCAAAGACAAAAAAGCCAACGGGTTCCGTCACTTCTTTAACGGATACATGTCCGCCGCCGCCTTGGCGCCGGTTCTGAAAAACCTCTATGGCACCGACCGCAAGGCATACCACCTGACGGCCGACTACACATGGGGCTGGACGCAGCAGGAATCCATCGCGGCCGCCACCGAGGCCATGGGCTGGGAGACGGTCAACAACGTTCTGACACCGCTGGCCTCGACCGACTTCTCGTCCTACATCGCGCCTGTTCTGGATTCCGGCGCGGACGTTCTGGTGCTGAACCACTACGGCGGGAACATGGTCAACTCGCTGACCAACGCCGTGCAGTTCGGCCTGCGCAACAAGGAAGTTAACGGCAAGAACTTCGAGATTGTCGTTCCGCTGTTCTCGCGTCTGATGGCGCGCGGCGCGGGCGAGAACATCAAAGGCATCGTTGGCTCCACCAACTGGCACTGGTCGCTGCAGGACGAAGGCTCCAAGGCGTTTGTCAAATCCTTCGGCACGAAATACGGCTTCCCGCCCAGCCAGGCGGCGCACACCTGCTATGTGCAGACGCTGCTCTATGCGGATGCTGTGGCCCGCGCCGGGTCGTTCAACCCCTGCGCCGTGGTCGAAGCGCTCGAAGGGTTCGAGTTCGACGGCATGGGCAACGGCCCGACGCTGTACCGCGCTGAAGACCACCAGTGCTTCAAGGACGTGCTGGTCGTGAAGGGCAAGGAAAACCCGACGTCCGAATTCGACCTTCTCGAAGTCGTCGAAGTCACCCCGGCCAGCCAGGTCACCTACGCCCCCGATCACCCGATGTTCGCGGGCGGTAACCTCGGCTCCTGCAACCCGGGCGCCTGACCTTGATGCGGCAGGGTGGGCACAGCGCCCGCCCTGCCACATCGGTCTTCCGGCTTTGTCACTTTTCGTATCCTCTGACCGCAATCGGCCAGAGGTTTCTCCACACTCAACCCAATGGTGGGGGCAATGGACGCAATCCTGCTTCAAATTCTCAACGGGCTCGACAAGGGCTCGGCCTATGCGCTGATTGCGCTGGGACTCACGCTGATCTTCGGCACACTGGGCGTCGTAAACTTTGCCCATGGTGCGCTGTTTATGATCGGCGCTTTCTGTTCGGTCTTTCTGCAACGGCTGCTGACCCTGTCGTTCGAAACCGTCGATCCAACCAAAACCGACTTTCTGGGCAACCCGCTGAAGGTCAAAACACCCTATATCGTGGACTGGTTCGGTGAGGCGCCCGGCAATGCGATCATAGACTGGTCCGTGCCGCTGGCCATCCTGTTTGCCATCCCGGTGATGCTGCTGATCGGCTACGTCATGGAACGCGGGCTGATCAAACACTTTTACAAACGCCCCCACGCGGACCAGATCCTTGTGACCTTTGGTCTGGCCATCGTGCTGCAAGAGATCATCAAAGCCTTCTACGGCGCCAACCCGATCCAGACCCCTGCCCCCGATGCCCTGTCCGGCGTCTGGGAGGTGCTGCCCGGTATCATGTATCCCGCTTGGCGCGTGGTCTATTTCTGCTTCTCCGTTGCGGTGATCGGTGCGGTTTTTGCGTTCTTGCAGTTCACCACCTTCGGCATGGTGGTCCGTGCGGGCATGGCCGACCGCGAGACCGTCGGGCTGCTGGGCATCGACATCGACAAACGGTTCACCCTGATGTTTGGCTTGGCCGCTGGCGTCGCCGGTCTGGCCGGTGTGATGTACGGGCCGATCAACGCCCCCAACTATCACATGGGCATGGACTTCCTCGTGCTGTCCTTTGTTGTGGTGGTTGTCGGTGGCATGGGATCGCTGCCGGGTGCCGTTGCTGCGGGTTTCCTGCTGGGCATTCTGGAAAGCTTTGCCTCCATGACCTGGGTGATCGAGCTGATCCCCGGCATCAACCAGATCATCATCTACCTCGTCGCCATCGTCATCTTGTTGGTCCGCCCGCGCGGTCTGCTGGGACGCAAAGGCGTGATGGAGTAAACTCATGTTCGGACTTGAAAAAAGAGACACGCAACTGTTGATCATTGTCGCCGTTCTGACAATGTTCGCGCCCTTCATCCTGAACCCTTTTCCCACCGACAGCGGGCTGGCCCAGTTCAATGCGGGCTACCCCGACCTGATGCAACGCTTTGTCATCTTCGGCATCTTTGCCATCGGGTTTAACATCCTCTTCGGGCTGACCGGCTATCTGTCCTTTGGCCACGCGGCCTTTCTGGGCGTGGGCAGCTATTCGGCGGTCTGGATGTTCAAACTGCTGAGCATGAACATCCTGCCCGCCATCATCCTGTCGGTGATCATCTCGGGTCTGTTTGCATGGGTCATCGGCTTTATCTCGCTGCGACGCACGGGGATCTACTTCTCGATCCTGACGCTCGCCTTTGCGCAGATGTCGTTCGCTCTGGCCTATTCGGTTCTCACACCCATCACCAACGGCGAGACCGGCCTGCAGATCCTGCTGGATGACCCCCGCATTCTGGGCGTGTCGCAAACTGCGGATGGCTCGATCCCTGTGACCAACCTCTTCGGGCTCGAGATGCGGGCAGCCACCGATCTGGTCATTGGACCGTGGAGCTTTACCTTCTCCGCCGGATACTACGTCTGCGCCGTGATCCTGCTTCTGGCGTTTTACCTGTCGATCCGCATCTTCCGTTCACCGTTCGGCATGATGCTGCGGGCGATCAAGTCCAACCAGACGCGGATGAACTACACCGGCCTGAACCCCAAGCCCTACACCTTGGCGGCCTTTGTGATCTCTGGGATGTATGCCGGTCTGGCGGGCGGTCTGATGGCCTCGATGGACCCGCTGGCAGGCGCCGAGCGTATGCAGTGGACCGCCAGTGGCGAGGTGGTGCTGATGACCATTCTCGGCGGTGCGGGCACGCTGATCGGGCCGGTGCTGGGCGCAGGCATGATCAAATACTTCGAGAACATCTTCTCGAAGATCAACGACAACGTCCTGCATGGCTGGTTCAGCTTCATGCCCGACGGGATCGAAAACCTGCTGGTCGGCATCATCCACCCCTTTGTGGGCAAAGGCTGGCACCTCACGCTTGGCATCATCTTCATGCTGGTTGTGACCTTTCTGCCCGGCGGTCTGGTCGAAGGGGGGCAACGCATCGCGCGTCTGTTCCGCAAATCGCAGCCGCAGGACGATAAATCCGCCACCACCGAACCTGCCGAATAAGGAGAACGTTATGGGAATTCTTGACGTCAAAGACGTGGGCAAACGGTTCGGCGGGCTTAAGGCGCTGTCGGATGTGAACCTCAGCGTGGCAGAAAACACTTGCCACGCCATCATCGGCCCCAATGGCGCGGGCAAGTCCACATTGCTCAACTGCCTTGTGGGCAAGCTGATCCCCGACACCGGATCGGTCATGTTTGACGGGCAGTCCGTGCTGGGCCGTTCGCCCCATGAAATCAACCAGATGGGCATTTCCCGTGTGTTCCAGACGCCAGAGATCTTTGGCGATCTCGACGTGATGGAAAACATGATGATCCCGCTGTTTGCCAAACGGGACGGGGCCTACCGGATGCATGCTTTTGAGTCCGTGATGTCCGAGCGACAGCTGATTGAGCGCGCCGAGCAAATGCTCGAAGAGGTCAACATGCAGGACAAGCGGCACATGCAAACCGCCTCTATGTCGCGGGGCGACAAGCGCCGCCTCGAGATGGCGATGTGTCTGGTCCAGGATCCCAAGCTGTTGTTGCTGGATGAGCCCACCGCCGGCATGGCGCGGGCCGACACCAACAACACCATCGATCTGCTGAAAGAGATCAAAGAGCAGCGCGACATCACCATCGCTATCATCGAACACGACATGCATGTGGTGTTTTCACTGGCCGACCGGATCACCGTTCTGGCGCAGGGCACGCCGCTGGTCGAGGACGTCCCCGAAAAGATCAAGGGCCACCCAAAGGTGCAAGAAGCCTATCTCGGCGAAACCGCTACCGCCTGAGGCCATCGGCGGGGTGACAACCCCGCCCTACATCCCCTTTCCGAAAGGACAAAAAGATGAACGTGCGTCCTGACTTTTCCAAGAACGCCAACCACGCCGAAACCGCCCCCGCCTTTCTGTCGGTCTGGGACATGCACAGCTACTACGGCGAAAGCTACATCGTGCAGGGCATTTCCTTTAACGTGCACGAAGGCGAGATCCTTGCCCTGCTTGGCCGCAACGGAGCGGGCAAAACCACGACCCTGAGATCGATCGCACGTCTGGATGACCCACAGGTTAACAAGGGCGAGATCTGGCTGGATCATGAACCGCTGCATTTGATGAAATCGCATCAGGCCTCGGTTGCCGGGCTGGGCCTCGTGCCCGAGGATCGTCGCATCATCCCCGGCCTGACGGTCGAGGAAAACCTGCAGCTCGCGCAGATCTCGCCGCCGATTGGCTGGTCCTTGGATCGCTTGTACGAACTATTCCCCCGCCTTGGCGAACGGCGCAAGCAGGAAGGTGTGACCCTGTCCGGCGGCGAGCAGCAGATGCTGGCGATCGCCCGCGCCTTGGCCCGCGATATCAAGGTGTTGCTGCTTGATGAGCCATACGAAGGTCTGGCCCCGGTGATCGTCGACGAGATTGAAAAGACGCTGCGCCACATCAAGGAGCAGGGCATGACCACCATCATCGTGGAACAAAATGCCGTGCGGGCCTTGCAACTGGCAGACCGCGCCGTGATCCTCGACACCGGATCGATCGTGTTTGATGGGTCTGCGGCAGAAGTGCTTGAAAATGAAAGCCTTCGCGCAGAATACTTGGCCATCTGACGCAGCCATTCGGCGGCACCAAAGGATAACTTGTCTTTCGGGGCCGAGGGATTTTCCTTGGCCCCGACTGTTGAGCGCAAAGGTTTGGAGGAGAACCCATGAGCACCACCCACGCACCATCAAGCACGCTGGTGTCCGGGGCGCATGTTGATGCGGCGCGGTATGATGAGATGTATGCGGCCTCGGTCGCGGACCCGGTTCGGTTCTGGGGCGA